>JBEIEH010000023.1:0-19261 GCA_040383055.1 Burkholderiaceae bacterium | reverse complement strand
CGCTTCCACGGCGGCGGGGTAGTCGTTCACCGGGGTGAACTCCACCTTCATGCCCAGCGCTTTTTCCAGGTAACTGGCCAGCGGGGTGAACTTGCGCACCTGTTCGGTCGCGGCTTCTTCGGGAATGGTGGTCACGCGCAGCACCTGTTGTGCTTGCGCCAACGAAGCCAGGGTGGTGGAGATGAGCACCGCGCAGGTCAAGAGTGCGCGGCGGGCGTACAAAACGGTCATGGGTCTATCCGATCAAGGGGGATAAGGGAGCCGTATTACACCGCATGTGCTCTGTCGGCCGGATCGCGGACCGCAGGCGACCCGGCCACCGCCGGTGTTTACTGTCCCTGACCGAGCGCGAAGCCCTGCGCCCCGTTGAACGTGCAGAGGTTCTCCGTCTTGATCACGTCGATGCCCGCATCGGTCAGCGCGGCCATCAGCTCAACGATGTCGCGCTGGCCGATGGTGCCTTGCGCGCTGGTGGCGGTGAAGCGGCAGCGCCAGTGGTCGGTGCAAAACGTCTCCGGAAAACCCTGGGGCCACACCTTGACGCCGCGGTTGGTGATCATCTGCAGCTGCAGCGCGGGGATGCTGGCGGCCTGCATTTGGTCCGCCAGCGCCTTCACTGTGCGTTGGCTTTCGTGCACAAACACGTCCACGCCCACCAGCGCCTTGGCAGCCGCTGGCGCGCGCAGGTACAAGGGTCGCTTTGGTGCCTGATCCACTTGGTCTGACTGGGGTGTGGGCGCCGGGTAGTGCACGGTGGCAAAGTGCTGCGGCACACGGCCCAGGCGCTCGATCACCGCGTCGGCAAAGGCCATGCAGCCCAGCGGCACCGTGCCGGCGCTTGCCTGGTGCAGGTCGGTTGTCACCTGGCCGTCCTCGATGGTGCAGAGCCAGGCGTTGTGGATGCGTTCGGCCACCTCGGGCTGGCCGATGTGCACCAGCATCATCACCGCGCCCAGCAGCAGCCCGCTCGGGTTGGCAATGCCCTGACCGGCGATGTCGGGCGCGCTGCCGTGGATGGCTTCGAACATGGCCACATGCTCGCCGATGTTGGCGCTGCCGGCCAGGCCCACGCTGCCGGTCATTTCGGCAGCGATGTCGCTGAGGATGTCGCCGTACAGGTTGGGCGTCACGATCACGTCGAACTGCTCGGGTCGCGTCGCCAGCCGCGCCGCGCCAATGTCGATGATCATGTGCTCGGCGGCGATCTCGGGGTATTCGGTGCGAATCTCGTCGAACACCTGGTGGAACAGGCCGTCGGTCATCTTCATGATGTTGTCCTTGCTCATGCAAGTGACCTTCTTGCGGCCGTGGGCCCGCGCGTACTCAAACGCATAGCGGACAATTTTTTCGCAGCCCGGGCGGGTGATGAGCTTCAGACACTGAAACACCTCGTCGGTCTGGCGGTGCTCGATGCCGGCGTACAGGTCTTCCTCGTTTTCGCGCACGATCACCAGGTTCAGCTTGGGGTGCTGCGTGGCCACAAACGGCGCGTAGCTCACGCAGGGCCGCACATTGGCGTACAGGCCCAGGGTTTTGCGGATGGTGACGTTCAGGCTTTTGTAGCCGCCGCCGCTGGGGGTGGTGATGGGCGCCTTCAAAAACACCTTGGTGCGGCGCAGGCTGTCCCAGGCCTCGGGCGCAATGCCGCTGGAGTGACCAGCCAGGTACATGTTTTCGCCGATCTCGATGGTCTCGGGCACGATGCGCGAGCCAGCGGCCGCCAGCACCTTGAGCGTGGCGGCCATGATCTCCGGACCAATGCCGTCCCCGTGCGCCACGGTGATCGGCACCCAGGTGTCGACATGCGCGTTGACCGCGTCGTTGAGCAGGGTTTGCGGGGCGTCGTTTTTCATCGTCTGTCCTCGTTGGGGGTGAATGGCCGCACTGTAGGCAGGCTAATCCATAAAGAAAAATTCTTTGTTTTTATGCAATACATAGATCAAAATCTATAAAACATATCGCCACCCATGCCCACCCCCATCCAACGCCTGTTGCGCATCTCGCCCCAGCAGCTGCGCGCCTTTGAAGCCACCGCCCGACTGATGTCGGTGACCCAGGCCGCGCGCGAACTGCATGTGAGCCAGCCCACGGTGAGCGTGCAGCTGCGCGAACTCGCCGCCCTTGTCGGTGAGCCGCTGTTTGAGCCCGTGGGTCGGGGCATCCGGCTCACACCGGTGGGCGAGGCGTTGCAGATCACGGTCGGCGACATCGCCAGCAGCTGGCAGCGGTTTGAGGACAGGTTGGGCGACCTGCGCGGCCTGCTGCGTGGTCGCCTGCGCATCGCCGCCGTCACCACCGCCGAGTACTTTGTGCCCGACCTGCTGGGGCCTTTTGCCGCCTTGCACCCGGGCATCGAGATCGACCTTGCGGTGGAAAACCGCGACCGCGTCATCGCCCGGCTGCACCGCCAGGCCGACGACCTGGCTGTCATGATGCTGCCGCCTGCCGAACTGCCCCTGCACAGCCTGCCCTTCCTCGACAACCCACTGGTGGTGATCGCGCCTCGCAGCCACCCCTTGGCCGCCAGCCAGCGGCCCATCGCCCTGGCCGAGCTGGCGCAAGAACGCTGGCTCATGCGCGAGGTGGGCAGCGGCACCCGGCTGGTGGCCGAGCGCCACTTTGCCGATCACGGCTTTGCCCCACGTGTGGCCATGAGCCTAGGCAGCAACGAAGCGCTCAAACACGCGGTGGGCGCAGGCCTGGGCCTGGCGGTGGTGTCGCAGCTCGCGATTGGCTCGACGACCGATGCAACAAGTGGTCCTGCCACCAAGGGCAAGCGAAGCGCCGCGCAGCCGCCCTGGGTGTCGCTGCCGGTCGAGAGCTTTCCCATTGAACGCCAATGGTCGCTGGTCTGGCGCGGCGATGTTCCGCTGTCAGCGCCCGCGCGCCAATTGGTCACTTATCTGCAAACCAGCCTGGCCGCACCGCCGTCTCTCAGACCATGAACTGGCCAACACACATCGCACCCAACCGTAGCGCCGCCTTGCAACGCGCCGCCGCAGTTCGCCCCCACGACTACGCCCGCAGCCGCAACCATTTGGACGGCGCTGTCACCGGCCTGTCGCCTTACCTCACCCACGGCCTGCTGACATTGCCCGAGGCGCTGGCCGCCGCGCTGCAGCACGGCCCACTGCCGGTGGACCACAAACTGGTCTACGAATTCGGTTGGCGCGCCTTTTATCGCCATGTGTGGGCCACGCGCGGCGAAGGCATTTTGCAATCGCTGCACGACGGGCCTTTGCCCGAACACGCCTACGCCACGCAACTGCCCGCCGATGTGCGCCAAGCCCGTACCGGCGTGCCTGTGATCGACCAAGCCGTGCGCACCCTGTACGCCAGCGGCAGCCTGCACAACCACGCGCGCATGTGGCTGGCCAGCTACCTGGTGCACCTGCGCCGGGTGCACTGGCGCGTCGGCGCCGACTGGCTGGTGGCGCACCTGCTGGACGGCGACATCGCCAGCAACCACCTGAGCTGGCAGTGGGTGGCCGGCACCGGCAGCACCAAACCCTATCTGTTCAACGCCGACAACGTGGCCAAGTACGCCCCCGAATCTTGGCACAGCCCACGCAGCGTGGTGGACCAAAGCTACGAAGCGCTCGACGCCATCGCCCGTGGCGGCCCGCTGCCCCAGCCGCCGCGCGACGGTCTGCCCGGTGTGGCCGAACCCGCGCTCTTGCCCGAACCCCCGGCCAACCTGCGCGCCCAGCACGGCGACCTGGCCACCATCGCCGCCGCCGCGCCCGGTCGCCCCGTGTGGCTGGTGCACCCCTGGGCCTTGCGCCCACCGCTGAGCGACCTACCAGCCGACGCGCTGGTGATCGGCGTCTACCTGCGCGAACACCACAGCGCCTGGTCCTGGCCCGAGGCGCGCTGGCGCTGGGTCGACGCCGCCATGGCCAGCGTGGCGCCGCTGCGCGTGGTCACCGACGCCCCCAGTCTGGCCCACGTTCTACACACCGCGCGTGGGGTGCGCAGCGTAGCCGACCCGCACATCAGCCGCTGGCTCGCGCCCCTGGCTCAGCTCGATACCGAGCCCAGCCCCTTTCCGCAGGTGGAGCGACCCTGCTGCAGCTTTTCGCAGTGGTGGAAGCGGGTGGTCGGTGGTCTTCAATCCGGGTCCGGAAACAACTTCTGTCGAAGCGAGTGGTCGGTGCGGTAGCAGCTGCACGCCCGCTGCTCCAGCCCATGGCGGTCGGTGACGGTCACCTCGCCGCGGTGGTAGTGAATCAGGCCACGCTGCTGCAGTTCACTGGCCGCCTCGGTGACGCCCACGCGGCGCACACCCAGCATCTGGGCGATGTTCTCGTGTGTGGCGAAAAAGTGATCGCACTGGGCACCGTCCTGGCTCATCAACAGCCACCGCGCCAGACGTGGCACCAGCAGGTGCACCCGCTGGCACGCCAGGGCAATCGCCTGTTGGTGCAAGCGCAGCAGAATGCTGACCGACACCCAGCGCAGCAGAGCGGGGCTCACCGCACACTCCTGGCGCAGCGCCTTGGCACTGATGCGCAAGCTGTGCCCGGGACCCAGCACCGTCGCTCGCCAGGGTGACGGTGCAACGCTGAGCAACACCTCTGATCCGACCATGCCCTCGTGGCCCACCATACCGATGCCGATGCCTGGGTAGTCTTTCCAATCCAGAACCAAGGACAGAAAGCCGTCGGTGGGAAAGTGCACATGCCGCAGCGCTTGCCCTCGCACACCAACATCGGCCGCAGCCCTCAGCTCAACCGCTTCACATTGATTGATCAGGCGATGCCGTGCTTTCTGGGGAAGCCGCTGGATCAACAGGTTGTCGGTGTAAGACATGGTGTGCGCCTTGTGTTCGGTTCGGAGACTGACCAACACACAGTGTCTGCCCCCGGTTGAAGACGAACTGTTGGGTACCGTACGGACAAGCGGTTTTGTCGACAGTACAACCACACCGTGCATATCGCACGCGGTGCTTTGACACCAGAAAGAACCCATGACCACATTCACCACTTCTGGTTTGATCGGGCTTGCCTGTATCGGCGTTTCCATCGCTGCGCCTGCGTTGTCGCAGGACAGCGGGTACTACTACGGCGGGTTGTCGGTGGGGGAGTCCCGCGCGGACATCGATCCCTTTGGCCAAACTTCTGACTTGCTGCCTGGCGTGTCCGCAACGTCCGCCGTCACCGACACAAAAGATACCGCCTACCGGCTCTTTGGTGGGCACCAATTTCATCGCAACGTCGCGGTTGAGGCGGGCTTTTTCAACTTGGGCCACAGCGGTTTTGCGGTGACCACATCCCCTGCAGGCAGTCTGACCGGGCGTACCAAGAACCAAGGGGTTCACCTTGATCTGGTGGGCACCCTGCCGCTGACCCAAGAGCTGTCGCTGCTGGGGCGCGTCGGGGCTCAACACACACGGTCGACCAGCTCATTCAGCGGCACCGGCGCCGCAGCGGGCGTTGTGGACAGCCACAAACGCAGTGGCACCGATTACAAGGTGGGGCTGGGTGTGCAGTACGCGTTCAATCCGGGTGTGTGGTTGCGCGCCGAGATCGAGCGCTACCGCGTCAAAGGCGCGGTGAGCGGGCGCAACCATGTGAATCTTGTGAGCGTGAGTCTGGTGTTTCCTTTTGGCCCCTCAGTGGCCACCCGATCTACCGCCACCACGCCGCCGGAACATCGCATGCCCATCGGTCCAGTGGCCGCGGCCCCCGTGCTGGCCATGCCAATCGCCCCGGCGGTGCCGGTGCCAGCGCCCCCTGTTGCACCTACTCCCCGTCAGCGGGTGAGCCTGTCGGCCGACACCCTGTTTGGTTCCAATCGGCATGAGTTGCGCGACGAAGGGAAATCCGACTTGAATCGGTTTTCGCAGCAGCTCAGCGGCGCCACCTACGAATCGATCCGGGTCGATGGTCACACCGATCGCATGGGGTCGGCGGCCGCCAACCAGCGGCTGTCGGAGCGGCGGGCCACATCCGTCAAGGACCATCTGGTGGTGCATGGCCGCATCGATCCTGCCCGCATTGTCGCCACCGGAAAAGGCGAGAATCTGCCGGCCACGGCGGCCGGCGACTGCCCCGACCGGCTGCCACGCGCCCAGCTGATCGAATGCCTGCAACCCGACCGCCGGGTCGAGATCGAGGTCACCGGCACCCGCTGAGCCGGTAGACACCGTGTCCCTGCTGCTACTCCGCCATGCGGTGTGGCAGCAGGCGGTCGTATTCCTTCTTGACCACCGAGTAACACTCGCACACGCGTCTCTCCAGGGCCTTGCGGTTTAGCACGGTGATGTGCCCACGGGAATAACGAATGAACCCCATCCGCTGAAGCTTCAGCGCCGCTTCTGTCACCCCTTCGCGCCGCACCCCCAGCATGTTGGCAATCAACTCCTGCGTCATCACCAGCTCGTCACCGCTGAGCCTGTCGAGGCTCAGCAGCAGCCAGCGGCAAAGCTGCTGATCCAGCGAGTGGTGGCGGTTGCACACCGCCGTCTGGGCCATCTGGGTGATCAAGGCCTGTGTGTAGCGCAACAGCAGGTGCATGACCGGGCCACTGCGACTGAACTCTTCCTTGATGCGAGCAGCGCTCAAGCGGTACCCACGCCCCGCGCTCTGCACCACCGCGCGGCTCGGTGTGGTGTTGCCGCCCATGAACACGGCAATGCCCAGCACCCCTTCCTGTCCCACCACCGCGATCTCGGCAGATGAGCCATCTTCCATGACATACAGCAAAGACACGATGGCGGTGGTGGGGAAGTAGACATGGCTCAAGCCGCCGCCCGACTCGTAGAGCACCTTGCCCAAGGGCAGGTCGACCTCTTCCAGATAGGGCTCTAGGCGCTGCCATTCCGCCAGCGGCATCGAAGCCAGCAAGGCGTTGCTCGATTGGAGTGACGTCTGAGACATGCGAAGCCTTCATGTATGTGACTGATATCAGTGTGAGGGCGCTCGCTGGGGATGTATGTGCGCTAGCGCACATACAGGGCGTGCTGCCGGCGCTCCATCACTTCGCCGCGTCCCTACAGCAGGCGCACCCAGCAGCTGACGGGCGGTAGTGCGCTCCACAGCAGGGGTTGCGCTGGTGGCCACACGGTGGCTCCCAACGCGCTACAGACGGTTTGAGCGTCTCTGAGGTTGCCGCGCAACAGCACCAAGTGCAAACGCCGTCCGTCGCGCTGTAGCTTGATATCGGCTCTTGGCCAATGCAACGGCAGGCAGGGTGTCAGCCACAAGGCATTGCCTTGTATGCGCAGACCCATGATGGACTCCATGGCGCCCCGGTACAGCCAGCCCGCCGCGCCGGTGTACCAGCTCCATCCACCGCGCCCGGTGTATGGCGGCTGGCTGTAGACATCGGCGGCCACGGCATACGGCTCCAGTCCATACACTGGCCCTCTGGCCGGGTGGGCGGCGCGGTGTGCCGGGCTGAGCAAGGTGAACAGCCGGTATGGCGTGTTGCGCAGGTACGGGTGGTCCGTTTCGCGCGTCGCCACCGCCGCCGCCGCCATCAGCGCCCATGCCCCCGCGTGGGTGTATTGGCCACCGTTTTCGCGTACCCCTGGCGGATAGGCTTGGATATAGCCCGCGCTGGGGTGTGCCTTGGCCAGTGGCGGTGTGAGCAGCCGGATCAAGCCATGTGCATCGTCCACCAGCTCGGTCTGCACCGCTTGCATGACTTGGCGTTGGCGTTCTGGCGGCGCCTCGTCCGACAGCACTGCCCAGACCTGCGCGATCAGGTCGATGCGGGCTTCGGTGTTGTGGCGCGAGCCCAGCGCGCTGCCATCGTCAAAGAAGGCGCGTTTGAACCACTGCCCGTCCCAGGCACCGGTGCGCAAAGCCCAACGCCACTGCGCAAGTGCCTGTTCCCAGCACCGCATGCGCGGCGTGTCGGCGCGCTGCCGTGCCAGCGCCAGCCAGTCCTTCACCACGACACACAAAAACCAGCCCAGCCACACCGATTCCCCCCGGCCTTCATGTCCCACCCGGTTCATGCCGTCGTTCCAGTCGCCGCCGCCCATCAGCGGTAAACCGTGTGCTCCGACCCGCAGGCTGCGGTCGATGGCGCGCGCGCCGTGCTCGTACACACTCGCCGTGTGTGTGCTGGTGGGCGGTGCCTCGTAGCAGTCCTCTGCGCCATCCGGGATGGGTGATCCGAGCAAAAAAGGCACTTCCTCGTCCAGTACCCCAGCATCGCCGGTGGACTGCAGGTAATGGTAGGTGGCGTACGGCAGCCACAACAGGTCGTCGCATGAGTGGGTACGCACCCCGGCGCCGGTGGGCGCGTGCCACCAGTGCTGCACATCGCCCTCCGGAAACTGGCGCGACGCGCACAGCACCACCTGGGCGCGCAAGCGCGCCGGTTCGGTCCACACCAGTGCCATGGCGTCTTGCAGCTGATCGCGAAAACCCGTGGCGCCGCCCGCCTGGTAAAAGCCCGCCTTGGCCCACAAGCGCGACGACACCGTTTGGTACAGCAGCCAACGGTTGACCAGGGCGTCGAACAGCGGGTCGGGGGTGCTCACCTGTGTGGTGTGGAGCAGGGTGTCCCACTGCGCTTGCGCGCTGTCCTCCCGTTGCTGTGCCGAACACCCACCGGCTTGCGCCATCAGCGCGCGCGCCGCCGCCTCGCTGGGCGCATAGCCGATCAGAAACACCCGCTCGTATTGCGCCCCCGGTGGCAGCACCGCCACACACGACAAGGCCGCGCACGGGTCCAGCCCCAGACCACTGCGCTGTCCCAATTGCTCGGACAGTGCCAACTGCCCGTTGGGGTCAAAAAACACCCGCCGGTCGCAGCCCCAGTCCCATCCGTCGCTCGCCTCTCCTGGTTGGGGTGGTGCGCTCAGAAAAGCCGTTGCGCCACCCAACTCGTGTGTCCGATCGGTCTGGGTACACAACAGGCCCAGCAGCACCCCGGGGGTTTGCTCCCAGGCGGGTTGGGTCAGCAACGTCGCACGGTCGCCGCGCCGTTCGCCCAACAGCCACTCCACCATGCCCGTGATACGCAAGGACCGTGCCGTGTGGCCCTGGTTGCTCAGGCGGATGCGCACCTGCTTGACGGTGTTCACCGGGTCCACGCACCAGCCCACCGACACCCTCAGGCCGTGGTGCTGGTGGGCAATGGTGCTCAGTCCCTGGGTGTGTGCGATCTCGTACCGCGCGCCCGGTGCGCCCCAAGCCGACGGTGTGGCGCTCCATGTCTCGCCGCTGTCGCGGTCTTGCAGCAGCCACCACTCGCCAGGCGGGTCCGACACCGGATCGTTGCTCCACGCCGTGATCTGGTTGAGTCGGCTGTTGACAGCCCAGGTGTGGCCCGCTCCGCTGTCGCTGAGCAGGCAACCGAGCGCCGGATTGGTCAGCACGTTGATCCAAGGCCGCGCCGGGCGCTGTCGGTGGCTCACCTCAAAAGAGAACACACGCCCATCGGTGCTGAAACGCCCTTGGCTGTGTTCGGCGGCTACCAGAGGCAGTCGAACCGGCAGCCGCACTGGCAGCCGGGTCACCCGCGGGGTGGTGCCGACCGGCTCGCCGGGCAGGGTATGTCGAAGAGACCAGGCCACCACCTGCGCCTGCAGCGAACGCCCGTCGGCGTGCAGGTACACACGCGCCAGCGCATGCAGGGTGCCCAACTGGCCCGCTGTCAGCCTATCGTGGCGCAAGTGGTGCATAGCGCACCGATCGCCATGGACAGCAGACAGCGACTGCTGTGTCAGCGTCGCCAGTTCACGTTGCAGCGGCATCTGGTAGGAATGGACCTCGTGGGTGATCACCACCAAATCAGTGGCCAGGCCGGCACGCGCCCACTCCTCTTGCGCCTGCAGCAGCGTCCGGAGCAAAGGCAGACCCTTGACGGAGTCCACCGACACCAACAGCATGGGCCGATCACCGGACAGGCCCAGTGGCCAGAGCAGCCGTCGGTCCATCTCCTGAGGTCCCCTCGGTGGCGGTACCAGCCCGCCCGGTACATCCGATTTGGGCAAGGTCATGACCAGCGCCGTGGTGAGGGTGTGCAAAGCCGGCAGCGCATGGGTGTGCATCCGCTGCACCACCGACGGCATATTGGCCAAAGTCGCCGACATCAACGACGATCGCTCCACATAGCTGGCTTGGCGGTATTTGTCGATACAGGCCAGCAGCGTGGCAGCGTCGTGGCTCGCCGTTGTGGCAAAGGTCACGCAGGCCTGGGTTCCCGGAGCCAGTCGCACGCGCACTCCCAACGCAGCCACCGGGTCCAATCCCGTGGCCAGCTCCGCCGCCCGCTGCGGCACCGGCAGTAACTGCCCCAGGGGTTGGCTGGCGGGGTGGTGCCGACCCAGCCACAACGCACGGTTCGTCTGGTAGCGCAGGCCCAGGGTGTCGCCTTGTACAGCTGTCACAAAGTGCGCCGCCTGCAGCGCTTGTTCGGTGGGCAGGCGTGGCGTTCGAACAAAGCGCAGCGCCTGTTGATCTGGCAGCCAGTCGGCCTTGACAAACAGACCCGAAAACACCGGATGGGCCTCATCCGCCGCGTGGCTCGCCAGAGTCACGTCAAACGCCGATATCAGCTCCAGCTCGATGGGCAGATCACTCTGGTTGTGCAACTGCACTTGCCGCAGCTCAATATCGTCTTCCGCACTGACCCAGACCGTGGTCTGGGCTTGCAGGTCTGGCCACTGGGCGACATACACCACCCGATCGGCGTGAAAGTGGCTCAGGTACCGGGCGGCCTTGTCTGGCGCCGGGTGGCTTGTCAGCGACACCGGTGCAGCGTTGCGGCTGCGCCGCACATACACAAAACCGCCATGCGCATCGCGCAGCGCATCGTCGCGCCAGCGACCCACACCCATCTCGCCATAACGGCTCCAACCAGCGCCGTTGGGGCGCAGCGTGACGCTGTAGCGCCCGTTGGACAGCAAGTGTGTGGGTTCCAGCGTGTGCACACCCGGCGTCCAGGTGCGCGCCGCCAATGGCGCAGGCAAACGCGCCTCTTGCAACGGCAAATCCGGTAGCGGCGGTGGCGGCGACAGATCGCGCGGTGCGCGTTCGTGCAGCAGCAAACCCATGGCCTGCAACCGGGGGTTGCCGGCTCCCCAGCGTTGCGCCACACCGTCGAGCAGCACGTTGGCCAAGGCCACCACGCTCATGCCCTGGTGGTGGGCCATGGTGGTGCGCACCACCGTGAACGTCTTTCCCTGAGGTTGCCGCGATGGCGAGCAGTCCAGCGCCTCAAAAAAACCGAAACGGCTCTGCGCACCCAGTCGGCTGAAGTGGCGCAAGTTGGCGCAGGCCGCGCGCGTGTCCAGCTGAGTCGCCAGCACGGTGGCATAAGGCGCCATCACCCGCTCATCTGCGGAAGGGCGCCGCAGCGCCAGACGGGCCACCCCTTGTGGCCCGTATTGGTAGGCCAAGCTTTGGTCGCGCACCGCACACGCACTTTCTGACCAGCCCCAGGGCAAGCCGCTGCCGCGCGCGGCGCGCTGCTGCTCGATCAGGGCGCACCGGCAGGCATCGGCCAGCGCACTGCCTGGGGGTTCGGCCAACACCAGCGGCGGCATCAGGTATTCAAACATCGAACCCGACCACGAGCGCAGCGCCGCATGCCGGCCGATGGCGCAAAACGGCCGGCCCAGCGCCGCCCAGTGTTTGATCGGCACATCGCCCTTGGCCATGGCCAGCAGACTGGTGCTGCGCGACTCCGATGCCAACAAATCGTAGAACGCAGCGTCCAATTGCTGGGCCTCGGGCCGGTAGCCGATGTGCAGCAGTTGGCGTTGCGGGTGGTACAGAAACCGGAAATCCGCTTCCCAGGCCAGCGCCTCGAAAGCCGCCGCGAGCGCCTGCAAGCGACTCGACGTGTGCGACACCGGTGTGTCACCGCCAGCGGCGCTGGCGGCACAGTCGCGCAACAGCGATGACCAAGTGTTGATATGGTCCTCGAGCAGCCAGTGCAACCGGTCTCTCGCGGTTGGTGTGCGGTCCACGACGCTGGGGTTAAAACTCAGTGGAATACTGGCCAGCTCCTGGCTGGCGGCTTGCAGCAGCGCGCGCAGGCGTTCAAGCGCTGACCCGTCGTGCAACACCTCTGGTTCCACGTCCAGCAAGCGGCCCAAAGCGGTTTTCTCCAGCGGTTGGTGCAAGGCCTGCATCAGCAGCGCCCGATGCGCTTGCAAGCGCTGGCGCGACAGGGCGATGGCGTGTATACCCGCGCCAAGCCCACACGGTGCCTGGGCCAGTTCGCTGCAAGCCTGCGCCACCGCCAGCAGGTGAACACCCAGATTGCCACTGTCCACTGTCGACACATAACGTGGTGCCAATGGCGCCAGGGTCTGTGTGTCGTACCAGTTCAAAAAATGGCCCCGGAAGCGCTCCAACTGATGCAGGGTGCTCAGCGTCGCCTCTAGCCGCACCAACAGGTCTTGGGTGCCAATCCAGCCAAATTGCCGCGCGCAGGCCACACTCAGCAAATACAAGCCGATGTTGGTGGGCGAGGTCCGATGCGCCACCATCTCAAACGGAGCGCTCTGCAGGTTGTCCGGCGGCAACCGGTGACTCTCAGCGTTGACGCAGCGTTCAAAAAAGCGCCAGGTATCGCGCGCCACACCCTGCAGCAAGGTGCGATCCTGGTCGGTCAGAGTCGCCCAGGCGCGCGGCCACGGTCGGTTCGCCAGCCACACCAGCGCCGGCGCGCTGGCCCACACCGCCAACAGCAGCCAGGCTGTGGGGTCTGGCCTGCTTGCCAGGCCCCACAGCCAAAGCGCCCACACGCCCACCAACACCGGCTGCAAGCCATGGCGGCGCAGCGTGGGCCACAGCCCGATCCCCAAGCCCGCCTGGCTTGCCTCGGCGCTGGTCCATTGCAGCAGCCACCGTCGGCTCACCACCAGCCGGAACACCGTGCGCGACACCGCATCCAGCGCACTCAAAGCCTGTTGCAGCAACACAGCCAGGCTCCACACCCCACCCAACACCACTCGCAGCGTGTCCAGTGCAGCCATGGCCACAAAGCGCTGCAGCGCCAGATGGCGCCGACGCGGCACCCACGCCGCCAAGGCACCCATCAACGGCCCGGCGGCGTAAGCGCTGGCCACCACGCCCAAGGCCCAAAGCCATGGCAAGCCTTGACCGGTCATCGACAGCGCCAACAGCGCCACCGCTGCGGGAGCCACCAACGATCGCCGCAAGTTGTCCAGCATTTTCCAGCGGTTGATCGCACTCAGCGGCCAGCGCCAGCCGTTCAGCACAAACGGCAGCAGTTGCCAGTCGCCACGCATCCATCGGTGCTGCCGGGCCAGATCGGCGTCGCTGTGCGTCGGGTCGGGTTCCAACAACGTCACGTCGCTCACCACCGCACAGCGCACCAACGCCCCTTCCAACAAGTCGTGGCTGAGCACCCGCTCTGCGGGCAACTGGCCACCCAGCACTGCGTGCCAAGTGGCCACATGCAGCAGACCTTTGCCAGTGAAACTGCCCTCGCCCAACAAGTCCTGATAGGCGTTCGATGTCATGGCGCTGTAGCTGTCCATGCCTGGTCGCCCGCCCCACAGCCAACGCCATGGCGTCTGCTCCGCTCGGTTTGGCAGCGGGGGAACCACCCGTGGCTGCAACACGCCATAGCCCGTCACCACTTGCCGCCCGCTGGTGTCCAGCACGGGCTGATTCAGAGGGTGCTCCGCCACCCCCACCAAGCTCCGCAACTGCCCTGGTGGCAGCTGCGTGTCGCTGTCTAGCGTCAGCAAATACCGGGTGCCTGGCGCAAGACGTGACAAATCGCCCCGATCTAAAAACGGACCGGCCGGATCGGTGGCCAGCGCCGCCACCAGCTGTTCGAGCTTGCCGCGTTTGCGCTCCCAGCCCAACCAGCGCCCCTGTGTTGCGCACCAGCTGCGTGTGCGGTGCAGCAGGACAAAGCGGACCGGCTCACCCGCTGCGACCGGGTAACGCTGGTTCAGCTCTCGCAAGCCCTTGGCTGCGTGTTCCAGCAGGGCAGCGTCGTGGGTATCGCAAGCGGTGTCGGCGTCGAGCCAATCGGTCAGCAGCGCAAACTGCACGCAAGGCTCGGCACTGGCCAAGTGGTGCAGCTGCAGCCGCCACACCAGCGCGTCAATGCTGTTGCGGTGGCTCAACAAACAAGGAATCGCCACCATCACCCGAGCCTCGGGAGGTATGCCATCGGCCAACAACAGACGCGGCATGTGGCGCGGCGGTACCGATTCGCTGATCAGCCGATTCACCAAGGCAACCACCGCCTCGGACACCACCAGCGCGATAGCCAGGCCCGCTGCCCACAGGGCGACACCGTCTGAGGCACTGAGGTGCGTCTGTTGCTGAAGTGCCAACAAGCCCCATACCAGTGCGCCGCAGGCCAAGGCCAGCGTGCTCAGGTACAACGTGGCGTGTGTCACTGGCAGGGGCCATGGAAGCAGGCGACCGTTTTTCACCCCCAACAAGGCCTCCAAGCCATACCGGCCAGGACCTTCCAGCCACAGAGATGGCTGCGAGGCAGGTCCTTCCCGGGTCAGCGCCGCCATCAGCGCCTGGGCTACCCGGCCTTCGCTGCGACCGGTGCGCACCGACATGCGCTCAATGCCGTGCAACGTGGCGTTGCGCGTGGTGTTGTCTTCGGCCGCAAACACGGGCGATTGCAACATGACGCGCACCACCCGGCTGCAGCGGTTGACCGTGTCTTGCCAATCGGTGGACGCCATACGGCGCAGCGCCGTCATCGCGTTGCCAATGCTCAGCTGATCGGCCGTTTGGTTGGCAGTCTCTTGCGTCTGCAGTTGAAGGAGATCGGGCACAGCCTCATGTAACCAGGCCCGAATGCAAGCAGACGACGTCGCGTCCGCCGTCGCGCGGTACTCCTCCAGCGCATGCGCCAGGCTGCAGACAAACGTGTCACCCACACCGCGGCGAACCATCTGCGCGTGCATGGCCTGAAGTCGCACCAGGCCCAGTTCGTGGCATCGCGTGGCACACAAGCTGGCCAATTCGCGGGCGGCCCGATGGCTGGTAATGCGATCGGCAAGCCGCCGCAGGTTTTCTATCAACACCACACGCAATGTGGTCGGCAAGGCCCACAGCTCAGCGTGCTTCAACTCCCGGCTGTCCTGGTAAGCGTCGAGAAACTCCACCAGCAAATGCTCGTCAAAAGCGCTGTCGGTGTGCGCCACATACGCCCAGGCCACACCATAAATGCGTGGCAGACCCTGCAAAGGGGCATCCTGCAACACCGGCAGCGAACGGTAAAAGTGCGGCGGCAAACTCTCGCGGATGTCGCGCAGCTGCGCCTCAATCAGGGGAAAGTTGTCAAACAACCACTCCTCGGCCGTACCTATCATCTGGCCCGAGCGCACCTCATCGGCGACGTAGCGGTAGGCCTGGCGCAGCGCGCGAACGTTGTTGCGCAAGCGCGGATAAAAACTGGTCTGCCCCAGCCCGGCACGTTCGGCCCGGTGCGCTTCGCCCAGACCCCGGCCGTGCTGTGCCATGCGGGTGCTGCCAAATATCTCCGACCGAATCGGCTCCAGCGCCTTGCCTGCGCCAGCATCCAGTATCCGCTCAATCGATAGAGGAACATCCGTCCAGCACCTTCGTAAGCGGCCCAAGGTTGTGCCTCAACGCAGCAGGAGAGCCAGCGCGAGCAGGCCACAGCCCACCACACCCAGCGTCACCACACGCGCAGCCAACCATTGCCAGAACGCCCCAGCGCTCGCCATCCAAGCCTCCAGAATTGCCCGTTGCGCGTCGCACTCTGTCAGGTGCGCACTCAGCGCTGTGTGCTTCAGTGCCGACGCATCGGCCGGCTGCCCGACGCAGGCGGTGTCCCACGTCGGTTGAGTAGGGGGATGTGAAAACATGGCGAACTCCCTTACAAAAACATTCAGGAACTGTCGGCGCGCGGAGCATGGCGTTGGCCCCACCACACCAGCCCAGCCGCACCCACCAGCAGCAGCGTCGACTTCGGGTGCTTGCGTGCCCAATGCGCCAGCAAGCCCACCACCGCCACACCGGTTTGCCCTTGCGGACTTCGCAGCAAGGGCATGGCGTGTTGCACCGCGTACACCCATGCCGAAGGCCCTGCTGGCGCGTGCGTGTGCTCCAGCCAGCGGGCCATGTGTGCCCGGCTGTCTAGCAAGCGCTGTTGCGCAGCCGCCAAGCGATCTTCCGGGCTATTCATGTGCTCGCTCATGGGGTGCTGTGCCGGTCAAGCAAAGCCACGTCCTCAAGCAGCTGCTGCCGTAGGCGCGACAACGGCGCGTGCACATGCCGCTGGCGTCGGCGCCACAACAGCAGCACCGCCAACATAGCCGGTACCAAAGGCGTGACCACCAGCACCCACACCGGCCCTGCCGCAGCGCCTGGCAAAAACACCCACAGCAACACCGCCACACCAGACAGCACGGCGGCCACCGACAGGCACAACAAGCCCATCAGTTGCCGCATCCACTGGTGCTTCAGCGCCGTGCCGGCGATGGTCAGCTCCTCTAGTGCCAAACCGGCGTACGCCCCCACATGGGTGGCCAGCAGCATGGGCCGTTCGGCCACCAGGCGCAAAACAGGGTGGCTCATGCGGCGCTCCCGTTTCAGCGACCTATGCCGCCGTGGCGGCCCAGCAAGGCAATCACACCCATCAGCGCAGCACCCAGCGCCGCCGCCATCAACACCGACTTGAGCGGTTCGTTCTGAATGTAGTGCGTGGTGACCTTTCCCACGTGGGCTACCTTTTCACGCATCAACTCGCTGCCGTGGTGCAGCGCGTCCATGCCACGGTGCCCCAGATCGGCCGTGTCGCTCGCCAGTTGGTGCATGGCCGAATCGGCCTGCGCGCGAGCACCGCTGAGGCTGTTGAGCCCCTGCTGTGCCAAATGCTGGGTGGATCGCATGGCGTGCTCGGCGCCAGCCGTTGCGTCGTGGGCCAAATCGGCCGCTTGCTCGCTCATTGTTTTGACAGTGTGGTTCATGGTGTACCTCGTGTTGAAAAAAAAGTTGAAAAATCTGCCTCGGCGGCTCACTTCAGGCGCATGTCGTTGCGCACCGAGCGCACACCGTTGATGCCTTGCACCAACTGCACCGCGCGCTGAATGTCGGTCGTCGAGTTCACGAAACCGCTGAGCTGGACCACCCCCTTAAAGGTCTCCACATTGATCTCGGCCGATTTCAACGACGCATCGTTGAAGATCGCGGTCTTCACTCGCCCCGTGATCACGGTGTCGTCCACATACTGGCCCGTGCTTTCTTGTGTTTCGGTAGAGGCGCAACCCACCGAGCCAGTCAGCGCGGCAACAGCGAACACCACCAGCGACAAACTGTGAGATATCTTTTTCATATCAAAACCTTTGCTAAAGAGTGAAACAAAGCCCCTTGCCGGGGCGGAAATCAAGGGCCGCTGGCTGCACTCCCTTGGCGTGAGATTGAGGCCAAAGCCTCGGTCCGTCTGTGCGCTGTCGAACACAGACAGCAGCCATTCACAACTTCAGAAACGACAGCAACGCCCGGTTGAAATCGTGCGGATGCGACAGGTTCATGCCGTGGGGCGCGTCACCCAGGCTGACCAGCGTGCTGCTGGCAATCGCCAGGTGTGTCGGCATGCCTGAAGCCTCAATCGGCATCAATCCGTCCTCACAGCCGTGAATCACCAGCGCCGGGACATGCACCTTGCCGAGGTCTTGGCGAAAGTCGGTTCGTGTCATGGCTCCCATGCACCCCAGTGCCGCCTGGGGTGCCGACTGTTGGCACACCGCTTTGAGCTGATCAAGCAGCTGCAGCGACGCCACTTGCACACCATTGGCCAAAAACATGTGGTTGACGTAGGTGCTGAAGAACGCCTCTCGGTCGTTCAGTAAGGCGTGGCGGTCGGCAAACGCCGCTTGGGCCGTTATCGGACCATCGGCGTTGTCGGGCGAGCGCATCAGGCACGGCGTTACGGTGGCGGCCAACACCACGCTGCGCAGTCGCTTTTCGCCGCATGTCGAAACAAAGCGAACCACTTCACCGCAGCCCATACCAAAACCCACCAGGGTCACATCCTCCAGCCCACACGTGTCCATCACACGCAGCAAGTCTTGGGTCAGCGTGCCGTAGTCATAGGCAACTGCCGACTTGCCCGAGCGCCCAAAACCCCTTCGGTCATACATCACCACCCGGTAGCCCGCGCGCCGCAAAGCTGCCAGCTGTGGCCACCACACCTCGGACGACAGCGGCCAGCCGTGAATAAGCACCACAGGGCGGCCATAACCGCCACTGTCCTGAATGTGCAAATGCACCGGGTTGTTGGATAAGGGTGGCGGAAACACACGCGCCAGTTCACTGGCCGCGCCAATCGTCGCCCCGCCCAGCGATCCCACCAAGGCCCCCAGCGCCGCGCCGGTCATCACCCCAGCCGAACCGTACAGCCCCGCAGCCAGCGCGGCCCCCGTGCCCAGACCCACGGCCATCGACCCCACCAATAGCTTCGAGTTGCGGGTACGCAAGTCTTTTAACTCGGCGTCTTCAGAGGTGGCGGCGTGCTGCAGCGTGTTGGGTGAATTCATGGCGGCTCCTGCGTTGGCGGGTGAGGTGCAGCCACGATAGGGCGCGCGCGGTGCCGCGTCCGTGCGGTGGCGCACATGGGTGCGCCGGTGCCCTCAACCGCGCCAGCCGCCGCCTTCTTGCCGCGCGCGCCCCAGCGCTTCCAGGGTTTCCAGAATGCGGGGCAAGCCTTTTTTCCAAGGGCCTTTGCCTTTGAAGGCGGCTTCGATGGCGCCCAGCACCAACGGCGCGGGGCTGGTCTGCAGCACCTGCGCCACGGCGCGCACCTGCTCGGGCAGGGTGGCGGGCCAGGGCTGCGCGGCGGCGCTGGGGGTGGCTGGTGCGCCGCCGGCTTCGCTGCCGTCTGCCGCTTGGGTGGCGCTGAGTGCGGCGGCATCTGCAGCGGCTTGCTCGGCGCTTTCCACGCCGTCAATGCCCACTTGTTGGGGCGCGGGCGCCAGTGTGGCGGTGGTGGCAGCCGCTGCGCGGCGCGCCGGGTCTTGAAACTCGGGGCGCAGCCAGCGCACCGTGCCGGCCGCTTCTTCGGCGGCGCGCTTGGCGTTCAGCGCCACCAGCCGCTCCAGCAGCGCCTCGGTCCAAGCGGTGCGGGCGGCCTCGTCGGCCCAGGGCACAGGCCCTAAGTCGCTCCAGCCATAGGCCGCCAGCACCGCCGCGTCCAGCTCGTCGTGCAGGCTTTGCAACACACTCACCAGCCCCTGTTCGTGCAGCGTTTTGTCGTTGGCGCTCAGCGCTTCGCCCCGGCGCAGTTTGTCGAGCACGTTGTAGAGCCCGGTGAGCGT
>JBEIEH010000022.1:0-19787 GCA_040383055.1 Burkholderiaceae bacterium | reverse complement strand
CGCTCGGCCGGTGCCTGGGGGGACAGGTCTGGGGGCGCATCGGAGCGCGCAGCGCGAGGCTAAGCCCACAGGCCTGTCCCCCCAGGCACCGGCAGCATCAACCAAGGCACCAGCAGCGAACACAAAAAAGCAGGCACCGAGCACACAGCACAATCGAAGCGACAGACAAGAGGCAAGACCATGACCAACCCCACCACCCTCCCCGCCTGGCAACAGCTGCAACAACTCGCCGCCCAGCCACAACCCCATCTGCGCGACCGCCTGACGCAGACCGGCCGCGACAGCCTGCAGGCCACAGCCGACGGCACCGGCATTCGGGTCGACTTCACCCGCCAGGCGTTTGACGGCGCGGTGTGGCAGGCGCTGCAACAGCTGGCGCAAGAAGCGCAGGTCGAACAGCAACGCGATGCGATGTTTGCGGGCGACAGCATCAACACCAGCGAACAGCGCGCCGTGCTGCATGTGGCGCTGCGCAGCACGCCTGGCGCCACCGGTGGTGAAGCGCCCTGGGGCCCTGAGGTGCAGCAACTCGTGCACAGCGAGCTTGACCGTGTTTGCACCTTCGCCGAGCGCGTGCGAGCGGGCCAAGTGAAGAGCAGCACCGGCGCCGCCTTCACCGACGTCGTCAATATCGGCATCGGCGGCTCAGACCTCGGCCCACGCATGGCGGCCGACGCGCTCGCCCCCTGGTGCAGCGAGCGCCTGCGGGTGCACTTTGTGAGCAACCCCGACGCCTGGGCGCTGCACAGCACGCTGCGCGGCCTCAACCCGGCCACCACCTTGGTCATCGTGGCCAGCAAAACCTTCACCACCCAAGAAACCATGACCAACGCCGCCTCGGCGCGCCGTTGGCTCGACGACGCGGGCATCACCGGTGCGGCCCAAAGCGCGCACCTGGTGGCCATCACCGCTGCGCCGCACAAGTCGGCTGCAGCCGGCTACCCCGCCGAACACACCTTCACTTTCTGGGACTGGGTGGGTGGGCGCTATTCGGTCTGGTCGGCGCTGGGTCTGCCACTGGCCCTGGCGATTGGTCCAGCCGCATTCTGCGAATTCTTGGCCGGCGGCCAGGCCATGGACGATCATTTCCGCCACGCACCACTGGCTCAGAATCTGCCGGTCATCTTGGGCCTCTCAGGCATCTGGAACCGCAACTTTCTGCAATGCCACACACAACTGATCTCGTGTTACCCCAGCCGCTTGGTGCGCTTTGCGCCCTTTGTGCAGCAGATGGACATGGAGAGCAACGGCAAGCGCGTGCGCAAAGACGGCCAGCCAGTGGATGTGGGCTCGGGCCCAGTCATTTGGGGTGGCCTCGGCATCGATGGGCAACACGCCTACTTCCAGCTGCTGCACCAAGGCACCCACAGGGTGCCAGTGGAGTTCATCGGTGTGGAGACCGAGGACACACCGCTGCCGATGGCGGCCGAACACCACCGGGTGGTCAACCTCAATCTGCGCGCGCAGTCGCAGGCCTTGGCCGTGGGCCGCAGCGCCGACGACACACTCGCCGCCCTCATGGCCGAAGGCCAAAGCCGCGAGCAGGCCGAACCGTTTGTGAGCCAGCGCAGCTTTGGCGGCGATGTGCCCAACAGCGTGCTCTGGATCGACACCTTGAGCCCGCACCGCTTGGGGGCCTTGATTGCCCTGTACGAGCACAAGGTGTTTGTGCAAGCCGCCATTTGGGGCATCAACGCCTACGACCAGTGGGGCGTAGAGCTGGGCAAGACCATGGCCAAAAAGATGGAAAGCGCGTGATGCGCATTGCACTCGTTGCCCACGACAGAAAAAAGGATGACATGGTGGCGCTGGCCACCGCGTTTGCGCCGCTGCTGCGCCAGCACACCCTGATGGCCACGGGTACCACCGGTGGGCGCTTGCAGGCAGAAGTGGGCTTGGTGGTGGAGCGATTGCTCAGCGGCCCACTGGGCGGCGACCTGCAGATCGGCGCACGCCTGTCGGTCGGCGAGGTGGATGCGGTGGTGTTTCTGCGCGACCCCATGACCGCTCAGCCGCACGAACCCGATATCAACGCCTTGGTGCGGGCATGCGACGTGCACAACGTGCCCTGCGCCACCAATGTGGCCACCGCGCGCCTGTTGTTGTCCCAATGGGTCAACAACACTCCACCGTCTGACGCGTAAGCGAACTACCTCACCAAAGCCTTGGCCGCTTCAACCCGCAGGGCCAAGTCCACCGTCGGGTCGTTCATCACGTTGAGCAAAAAGCGGCGTGGATCGTCGTGGGCATCGGGGCCGCTGGGACGCACCGCTGCACTCGCTGCATGGGGAAGAGCGATCGCCTGATGGGGGTTGGCTGTCAGCGCGTGGGCGGGCCTCAGGGCCGGCGGCAGGGGCTGGATAGGCGAAGGCAGCGCACGGCGCCATTCGTCCGGGGTGATACAACGGATACGCGCCAGCACATCGGCCTGCGCTTCGTCGCCAGGCGGCATGTCAAGCGCCGGCTCATCGCCAAACACCGCCGCCAGATCGGGTGCCACAAAAGCCGACCAGCGACCGGTGGCGGCTTGTTGCTGTGGCTGCGCTTGCGGTGGCACCGCCAAGCCATCGTCCAACGCCGGCCACAGGCGCCAACGGCTGGGCGCTACATCGCCCAGATAGCGCTCGCACACCATCTGCACCACATGGCGCGCGTCGGCCAATGGCACTGGCGTCTGCAACGGCAACCAAAGCTCAAAGGCGTCTACCCCGTTGATCGCGATCGCGGGGGCCGGCCAATCCCAATCGGTCTGGACCCCACGCCAGACAGCTGACAGAGCTGGCCAGTCGGCCGGTGCGGCGATGCCGATCACCAGACAGCGCACCACACCGTCTGGGGTGGCGGAAAACAAGCGCTGCAGCTCGGCGTGCAGGCGGGGAGACGGATCGGATGCGTCGCTCATGGCAAAGAAGGATAAGGGCCAACCGCGGTTTTTCAAGAGGATGGCAAGGACACACCGGCGCACCCGTGTGGCTGCTCGCAGAGCAGCGGCCCAAGACTTAGGCCTGTCGCTCCAACAGCAAACGCTCGGTTTCAGCGCAGAGTTGGCGCCAGTCGAAAGGTTTGAGCATGAGGCCATCCAAACCCGCCGCACGGAAACGGTTGAGATCTTCCGGATTGACGTTCGCGGTCAGACCAAACACCACCACGCGGTTGGCCCCGTCCGGCAGAGTCTGTCGGATGCGCTCGGTGCAGGTGATGCCGTCCATGTGCGGCATGAGCATGTCCATGAACACCGCATCGGCGGGCTCTTGCTGCAAAGCCGCCAAGGCTTCCAGCCCATCGGCCACCTCGCGGATATGCGCGTTGGGCCACGAGGCTTTGAGCACCCGGTTGACCAACACACGGTTCACGGGGTGGTCGTCCACCACCAGAAAGCGCCAGGCGGTGTGTGTGGTCTTGATGTCTTCGTTCACGAGATCGCTGCGATTGGATGGCTGTGTGACAGAACCCAATGGTAGCCGGAACCAAAAGCGCGAGCCAAAGCCTTCGCGACTCTCAAACCCCATGTCGCCGCCCAGCAACTCGACCAATTGGCGCGAAATGGCCAAACCCAAACCGTTGCCTCCGTATCGCTGCGCGATGGTGCTGTCGGCCTGCGCAAAACGGCGAAAAATATTGCTCTGCTTGTGCGCGGGAATACCGATGCCTGTGTCTTGCACCGAAAACTCCACGCCAGGATTGAGCCACTGCACCGACAGCACCACCTGGCCTCGGGCTGTGAACTTCAAGGCGTTGCCCAGCAAATTCACCAACACTTGCACCATGCGGTGGCGGTCGGTGTGCACCCATGTGGGCAAGGCGGGATCGAGCTCACAGCGGTAATCGAGTTGCTGACCCGCCGCTTTGGGCGCCAACACCTCGAAAGCGTTGTGCACCGAATCGCGCAAATCGAATGTTTCGGGATGCAGCACCAAAGTGCCTGACTGCAGCTGCGAATAGTCCAGCACATCGTTGATCACCGTCATCAGATGATCGGCCGAATGGCGGGTGTGGTTGAGCACCTTGAGCGCCTCCGGCCGATCATTGATGCGCGACAACAGCAGTTCGTTGAACCCCAAAATGGCGTTCATGGGCGTGCGCAACTCATGGCTGACGCTGGCGATGAACTGGTCGCGCATGGCCTGAATGTGCTCCAGCTCCTCGCGCTTGGCCTCCAGCTCCGCCTGATAAGCGCGCTCTTGCTGCAGGGCTTTGCTGTTGAGCCGGTGGTAGATCAACGGAATGATCATCATCAGCAGAGTGACCGTTGCGTGGGTGACAAGCGAAGCGTTGATGTGCTCCTCGCCCAGCACCACCTCTCGACCGAGCCACCCTTGTTGGGTCATGAGCAGAATCGCCAGCTGCGCCAGCAAAACCACCACCAGCCAGCGCAGCCCCACGCGGGGCCCAAAAAAGAAAAAGGGCGTCAGCGGCAACAGCAGCAACCAAGACAGGCGCGGTGAGTAAATACCACCCGAATTCCACGCCGCCCAACCCAACTGCAACAGGCCAACCGCCATGGCGATCTGCACCGCCAGCGACAGGGGAAGCCCCTGAGCCATGGCCAACAACAAAAAGCCCACCACCGCCGCAAACACCAGTGGAATGTGATTGCCATACACCCCTTGGTTGACGAACGAGAAAAACACCATCACCGCCATGATGAGCAGTGCCAACAAAAACACCCAAGGCAAGCTGCCGTTTTGAAAGGCACGTGGCAAATGCGGCACGACCCACTGTCGCAGCCTCTCGACAAAAGCGTCTTGCGCGTCTGACGGACGGGGATCAGAAGCGCTCATGGCTTGGCCTTTCGCCCACGGCGCACATGGCGGCGTATCGTTCGGGTGGTCTCCACCGGATCCATGGGTTTGACCATCACACCATCCATGCCGGCGGCGCGGCAGCGCTCCCAGTCATCGGGGTGGGTGCTGGCCGTCAGGCCCAACACGGGCATCTGAGCCACCTCGGCGCGGGTGTGACGCCGGATCCACTGGGCCAGCTCGAGGCCACTGATCTCGGGCATGATCATGTCGAGCAAGGCCACGTCGTAGCTGTGCTCAGCCAACAAACCAATGGCTTCGCGGGCGCTGGAGGCGCTGGTGATCTCAGCCGCTGGCCAGGTCTTTTTCAGTTGCAGGCGCGCCACCATGAGGTTCACCGCATCGTCGTCCACCAGCAACACCGAGATGGGCGTCTGCGGCCCAATCTTGGACTGCTGGGCCAATGCCGCCAAATCGAATTCGGTCGGGCTCTCCATGGGCAGTTCAAACCAAAACACCGCCCCCCCTGCTTCGGCGGCGTCCACCCCGATGCGCCCCCCCTGCATGTGCACGAGCTGCTGGCAAATGGACAACCCCAGCCCAGTGCCGGAGGAGTAACGCACCGCCTCCATCGACCGGTTGTGAAACCGGTCAAAAATGTGCGGCGCTTCATGCACAGGCACACCTGGCCCGTTGTCGCACACATCGATCCGCAGCCAGTCGCCCCGCGAACCCACGTGCACTGTGACCGCCCCGCCAGGAGGCGAGTACTTGATGGCGTTGTCCAGCAAATTGCCCAGCACCTGTGTCAAACGCAATCGATCCAGCCACACATGCTCAGGCAGTCGTTGATCGACCTGCATGCCCAGCGTCTGCTCACGGGCCATCGCTTTGTCTTGGTACGCGTCGAGCACAGCCGTCAATGTAGAGCGCACGTCCAGCCAATCGGGCTGCAACATCAGTTGACCGGCCTGCAATTGGGAGTAGTCCAGAATGTTGTTGACCACGCTCAACAGCTGCTGGGTGGATCGGCGAATGTGGTCGACCACCTCCACATCGTCAGGTCGGTCCAGCACCTGATCGCGTAACACACCATTGAGCCCAAGAATGGCGTTCATGGGTGTGCGGAGTTCGTGACCCACGGCGGCCACAAACTCCTCCTTGTGTGCCTGTGCCACCTCCAGCGCTTGGTGGGTGGACCGAAGCTCCTGGTTGCGTCCGTCGATGGTGTCGAGCTGGTGCACATGCAAGCGCTCATAAATGCGGATCAAGAGCATCAAGCTGACCACACACAGGGACTGGTTGAGCCAGACCCAGATGAGGTGCCCTTGCGCCGCTCCCAAACTGGCAGGCCACCAGCCAAGCCGCGATCCGAGGTACAACAAGCCGTAGCCGCACAATACCCAACACAGCCAGAAAAACGCGCTGGGCCGGCCCAACAACAGCAAGGCAGGCAAGGGCACCACCGTCATCCAAATCAACGCGGGTGAGTTGATGCCCCCGGTGTACACCGCTATATAGGCCAGCAACATCCATGCCGACAACAGCATGGTGTGAACCGCTGGTGCAAAGCCTCGGTCGTGCCGCGCCACCACCAAGCTGAACGCCAAACCCAGCGATGCCCACAGATTGGCCTCGGTGTCATAGGGCGCGCCCGGCAACAGATAAAAGGTCAGGTTGTTGCCGATCAGCACCAACAGGCAGATGTTGAGCAGCACACGTGGCTTGACCTCGCCCATGGTCGCTTGGCGAAACCATTGCTCCAAACGGCTAAGCGACGTCAACCGCTGCATGCCGAGCCCAGGAATGTTGACAGGCCATCACAGCCCCATTGCCCTGCAGAGGCCACTGGACCATTGAACCGTCTTGCGCCACCCATGAAGACACCCTGAAAAGCGAAATATCAAATGCAGTATAGCCCTGTCAAAAATAGCAAAGACATCGTTTCGTCCGCACCCAACCTAAACTTAAATACATGTATTTAGGGTATTCACCACCTATTCCATGCAAATTAGTACAGATATTCAAGCTTGGAGGTACCAATGCAGCCGCCCCAGGCCGACAGAATCGTGTTCCACGGTCGGGCCCGGCCGTTGTTCCACAACATCTTTTGGACCCCTTTGAGGAGACATCCGTGCGCTTTCGTTTTGCCCCCCTGCTGGTCGCTGCCCTGATGGGCGCCGCCTCGGCCCACGCGGCCACCGAACTGGTCATCGCCACCGTGAACAACGGACACATGATCGAGATGCAAAAACTCAGCAAACACTTCGAACAGGCCAACCCCGATATCAAGCTCAAGTGGGTGACCCTGGAAGAAGGTGTGCTGCGCCAGCGCGTCACAACCGACATCGCCACGAAAGGCGGCCAGTTCGACGTGATGACCATCGGCATGTACGAAACCCCGATTTGGGGCAAAAAGGGCTGGCTGCAGGAAATCAAGCCTGCTGCAGCCTACGACGTGGACGATCTGTTGCCCGCCATGCGCGATGGCCTGAGCGTCAACGGCAAGCTGTTTGCCGCGCCGTTCTACGGCGAAAGCTCGATGCTGATGTACCGCAAAGACCTGGCCGACAAGGCGGGGGTGCAGGTGCCAGAGCGGCCAACATGGCCCCAAATCAAAGATCTGGCCGCCAAAATGCACGACCCGAAGAACGGGGTCTACGGCATCTGTCTGCGTGGCAAGCCCGGCTGGGGCGACAACATGGCCTTCCTCTCGACGCTGGTCAACACCTTTGGTGGTCAGTGGTTTGACATGCAATGGAAACCGCAGCTGGAGAGCAAACCCTGGAAAGACGCGATCAACTTCTACGTCGATCTGCTGAAAAACTACGGCCCACCCGGGTCGTCCGCCAACAGCTTCAATGAAATCTTGGCGCTGACCAACTCCGGCAAATGCGGTATGTGGATCGACGCCACCATCGCGGCGTCGTTTGTGAGCGATCCCAAGCAGTCCCAAGTGGCCGACAAGATGGCTTTTGCGCAAGCCCCCACCATGAACACACCCAAAGGCGCCAACTGGCTATGGGCTTGGGCGTTGGCGGTGCCCTCAGGCTCCAAGAAGGTCGACGCGGCCCAGAAATTCATCACCTGGGCCACGTCCAAGGACTACATCCAGCTGGTGGCTAAGACCAACGGCTGGGGCGCGGTCCCAACCGGCACCCGCAAGAGCACCTACGCATCGGCTGATTTCCAAAAGGCAGCGCGCTTTGCAGCGGCCGAAAAGTTGGCGATCGACACCGCCAACCCCAACGACTCGACCCTGCCCAAGAGCCCGTATGTGGGCGTGCAGTTTGCCGCGATTCCGGAGTTTCAGGCGATTGGCATTGCCGTGGGCCAGCAAATGAGCGCGGCCTTGGCAGGCAAGACGTCGGTGGACGCCGCCCTCAAAGCCAGCCAGGTAGCGGCTGAACGTGAAATGAAGAAAGCGGGCTACTACAAGTAAACCGCATCGCGCAGGGGAATGCTCCCCTGCGCCATTCCCAAGACTGCTCTCGGGCTTGTTATGAAACGCCTGCTTCCTCGTCTGTTGCTCACGCCCGCCGTGACAACACTGTTTCTCTGGATGATCGTGCCGCTGGGCATGAGCGTCTATTTCAGTCTGATCCGCTACAACCTGCTGTCTCCCGACCAGACCGGTTTTGCCGGGCTGGAGAACTTCGAATACTTTGTCACCGACCCATCATTTGGTGCTGCGGTGCTCAACACCGTGCTGCTGCTGAGCAGCGTGATTGGCATCACCGTGGTGTTGGGTGTGGCCATCGCCCTGCTCATCAACGAGCCCTTTGCAGGACGCGGGCTGGTACGGGTGCTGCTGATATCACCGTTTTTTGTCATGCCCACCGTCAATGCGCTGATGTGGAAAATCATGATGATGAATCCCATCTACGGTGTGCTGGCCCAAGTGTGGATGTTTTTTGGTGCCGAGCCTGTCGACTGGCTCACCGACTGGCCATTGTGGTCGGTCATTGTCATGGTGAGCTGGCAATGGCTGCCGTTTGCCACCCTGATTTTTATGACCGCGCTGCAAAGCATGGACCGCGAGCAGCTCGAAGCCGCGCGCATGGACGGCGCGCACTACGGCCAACAACTGCGCTACCTCTACCTGCCCCACTTGGGCCGCTCCGTGGCGGTGGTGGTGATGATTGAGCTGATCTTTCTGCTGTCGGTGTTCGCCGAGATCTACACCACCACCGGGGGCGGACCAGGCGACGCGAGCACCAACGTGGCGTTTCTGATCTTCAAACAAGCTTTGCTGAACTTTGATGCTGGCGTAGCCTCAGCCGGCGCATTGTTTGCCGTGCTGCTGGCCAACATCGCCGCCATCTTTTTGATCCGCATGGTCGGCAAAAACCTGGACAAATGATGAAACACCTCCCCCGTGCTTCGTATACACCGATCAAGGAATGGGTTCGATGAAAACCGCGATGTACACACCGGCCTACTTGGCACGCACCGTGGTCGCCTGGGCGGTGGCCCTGCTGCTGTTCTTTCCCCTCGGGTGGTTGCTGTTGACCGCATTCAAGACCGAATTGCAAGCCATTGCAGTACCACCTCTGTGGGTGTTTGAACCCACGCTGGAAAACTTTCATGAAGTGCAGGAACGCAGCGACTACCTGCACTACGCTTGGAATTCGGTGGTCACCAGTGTGGCGTCCACCCTGATCGGTTTGGCCATTGCAGCCCCTGCGGCCTACGCCATGGCCTTTCATCCGGGCAAACGCGACAAAGACATTCTGATGTGGATGCTGTCGACCAAGATGATGCCCGCCGTTGGAGCGTTGGTGCCCATTTACGTGCTGGCCCAAAAGAGCCACCTGCTCGACACCCAACTGGCTCTGATCATTGTGTTCACGCTGTCCAACTTGCCCATCATGGTGTGGATGCTGTACTCGTCGTTTAAAGACATTCCCCGCGAAATCCTGGAAGCAGCGCGCATGGATGGCGCCACCCTGTGGCAAGAGGCCACCAAGGTGCTGCTGCCACTGGGCATGGGTGGCTTGGCGTCCACCGGCTTGTTGTGTCTGGTGCTCAGCTGGAACGAAGCGTTCTGGAGCCTAAATCTCACAGCGGCCAAAGGCGGGACCTTGGCCACGCTGATCGCCAGCTACTCCAGTCCGGAGGGGTTGTTCTGGGCCAAGCTGTCGGCGGCCTCGCTCATCGCCATCGCGCCCATTGTGGTGTTTGGCTGGTTCAGCCAAAAGCAACTGGTGCAGGGCCTGACTTTTGGCGCTGTGAAATGACAGCGCAACCCCGAACGCACCACATCACCCGCAGTGCACCTGCGACAACGCATCTCTGAGGAGCCCCACCCGTGGCCTATCTCCAACTCCAAGGCATTGAGAAATTTTTCGGCGAACACTGCGCCATCAAAGGCATCGACCTGAGCATCCACCAAGGCGAGTTTGTGGTGTTCGTTGGCCCGTCGGGCTGCGGCAAGTCCACCCTGCTGCGGCTCATCGCCGGGCTTGAGCACATAGACAACGGCTGCCTCACTCTCGACGGACACAACATCACCCACGCGCCATCGTCCAAACGTGACCTGGCCATGGTGTTTCAAAGCTACGCGCTCTACCCCCACATGAGCGTGTACGAAAACATGAGTTTTGCTCTCAAGCTGGCCAAGGTGGCCCCCCAAGTGATCGAAGAGAAGGTCCAAAACGCAGCACGCATCCTCAACCTCACACCTTACCTCCAGCGCACCCCCAAGGAGCTCTCTGGTGGTCAGCGCCAACGGGTGGCCATTGGACGCGCCATCGTGCGCCAGCCCAAAGTGTTCCTGTTCGATGAACCCCTGTCCAACCTGGACGCGGCCCTGCGCGGCCAAACCCGGGTGGAAATCGCTCGGCTGCACCGCGATCTGGGCGCCACCACCATTTATGTGACCCACGACCAAGTCGAGGCCATGACACTGGCCGACCGGGTGGTGGTGTTGCGCGACGGGGTGATTGAACAAGTGGGCACACCGCTGGAGCTCTACGACAAGCCCGCCAACCAATTTGTGGCGCAGTTCATCGGCACTCCCCAAATGAACGTGTTGCCGGTGGCCAATTTGCCCGCCCACGTACAGACCCAAGCGCCAACGCAGGCGCGCACAGGATCGCTCGGTTTGCGCCCCGAACATGTGCAAGTGCTGCCAACGGGTCAGAGCGGCTTGCAAGGCCGGGTCGATTTGGTGGAGGCGCTGGGCGCCGAAACGCTGATCTATGTGAGCACCGACGAGCACACACAGTGGGTGGCGCGCCAAAACACACGCAGCCCACTCAAGGTGGGCGACTCGGTTGGGCTTCACATCCGCACCGAAGCCGCGCACTGGTTCACAGCCCAAGGGCGTTGCGTCGACACCGCTGGAGCCAGCGCATGAGCGCGATGCTAGAAGGCAAAACCGCAGCGGTCACAGGTGCCGCCTCGGGCATTGGACTGGCCTGCGCCCAGGCACTGATGCAAGCGGGCGCCACGGTGGTCATGGTCGACCGCGATGCGCAGGCCTTGGATCGCCTGCACCAACAACATGGCGCCAGCATGCACCCACTGGTCCTGGATTTGCTGGACCGCGAGCAATGCGCCGACCTGATGCCCCAGGTGATCCAACGGGTGGGATACCTCGACATCTTTCACGCCAACGCTGGGCTGTACGTGGGCGGTGAGCTGGTGGACGCCTCGGCCAATGCCATCGACCGCATGCTGGAACTCAACGTCAACGTGGTGATGAAAAACGTGCGCGACGCGCTCACCCACATGATCCCTCGCGGCACGGGGGACATTGTGGTCACCAGCTCCCTGGCGGCGCACTTTCCAACGCCATGGGAGCCGGTGTACGCCTCGTCCAAGTGGGCCATCGACTGTTTTGTACAGACCACCCGCCGCCAGGTGTTTCGACACGGTGTTCGGGTGGGCTGCTTGTCGCCTGGACCGGTGGCCACAGGCCTGCTGGCCGACTGGCCAGCCGACAAACTGCAGCAGGCACAAGACCAAGGCAGCCTGCTGGACCCGCGCGAAGTCGCCGACGTGTTGATGTTCATGCTCACCAGAGCGCGTGGTATGACCATCCGCGACGTGGTGATGCTGCCCTCCCAATTTGATCTCTGACCCCCTGTTGCGCCATGCCAACCATGCTTCATCTGGGCCTCGGCTCATTCCACCGGGCCCACCAAGCGGTGTACCTGCAACGCCTCATCGATCTGGGCGACCACCACTGGACACTGGCCGGCGGCAACATCCGACCGGACATGGCCGACACCATGGCGGCGCTTCAAGCGCAGCAGGGCGCATACACGCTAGAGACCATTTCGCCCGATGGCGAGCACCACTACGAGCGCATCCGATCCATCCACCGCATTGTGGAATGGACACCGTGCCTGTCCGCGCTCGTCGCACTGGGGGCGCACGCAGACACGCGCATCGTGTCGTTCACTGTCACGGAGGCGGGCTATTACTTGGACAGCGAACACAGGCTCGATGTGGCCCACTTCCCGGACCTGCAACGCGACATAGAGGCCGCGCGCCATGGTCGCGCAGGCAGCACGCTGTATGGCGCGCTCACCGCCATATTGCGCGAGCGCATGCGACAGGGCAGCGGGCCGGTGACGCTGCTCAACTGCGACAACTTGCGGCACAACGGCGATCGGTCTCGCTCCGGGTTGCTGCAGTTCATTGAGTGGCTTGACGACACCGAGCTGCTGAGCTGGGTGCACACCCACACCAGCAGCCCCAACGCCATGGTCGACCGCATCACCCCACGCCCCACCCCCGATGTGCGCGAACGGGTTCGCGCGGCCACCGGTGTGGACGACGCCGCCGCGCTGATGGGTGAGAGCTTCATCCAGTGGGTGATCGAAGACCGGTTCATCGCCGGTCGACCGGCTTGGGAGCGGGTGGGAGTGGAGATGGTGGATTCGGTGGACGCCCACGAAGAAGCCAAAATACGGTTGCTCAACGCCGCCCACTCATGCATCGCCTGGGCCGGCACTTTGGTGGGGTACCAATACATCCACGAAGGCACACGCGATCCGGCCATCCGCCAGATGGCGCACGACTACGTGACCCGCGACACCATCCCTGTGCTGCACACCACCGAGCACCCCAGCCCCATCGATTTGCACCGCTACCGCGATGTGGTGCTGCAGCGGTTTGCCAACACCGCCATCCGCGACACCAACCAACGGGTGGCGATGGACGGTTTCAGCAAGATACCGGGCTTCATTGCACCCACCATTCGCCAGCGATTGGCTCAGGGCGCTGGCATCGACAGCGTCGCCATGCTGCCTGCGCTGTTTCTGGCGTATCTGCAACGCTGGCATCAAGGGCAATTGCCCTACACCTACCAAGACCAAGCGATGGATCCCAGCCAGGCACATGCCATCTGCGCCGCATCGGACCCGGTGCACGCCTTCTGCCACAACACCGTGCTGTGGGGTGACATCGCGGGACACCCCGAGCTGTTGTCGGCGGTGCGTCGGGGCCTGCTGCGGGTCCAGGCCTTTGTGGCGCATCATTCGCCTGCAGCCAAGGTCTGAGGCTGCGCCACTTTCAGACCCATAACGATTGCGCCATGACCGTCAAACTGCGCGACCTACCACGACAGCTCAAGCCCGAGCTGGAAATCGACTTCACCCGATCTCCAGCCTTGGGCTACGAACGCTCAGAAGAGGTCGGGATGATCCGGTGTCTGGCCCATGGCTACCCCACGCCGCTGGCGCGCTGGCACTACCACGACGAATACGAGTTGCACATCATCACCGCCACCACAGGCAAGGTGTTTGTGGGCGACTGGATTGGGCACTTCGAACCCGGACAGGTCGTGCTGACCGGACCCAAACTGCCGCACAACTGGGTGAGCACGGGCGATATGCCGCCCGATGGCGTAGCGCAGCGCGATTTGGTCATCCAGTTTCTGCACGAACCGCTGCAAAAAGCCGCCGATCACATTGCTGAACTGGCCACCGTGATGCCCTTGTTGGAGCGGGCGAGAAACGGCATTGAATTCTTCGGGGTGTCTGAGCGAGCGCAACAACATTGGCACGCCGTCAAGCGCAGCAGGGGGCTGCAACGCTTTGCCGCCTTCTGCGCGTTTTTGTCTGACCTGGCCCAATGCACCGACCACCGACAGCTCTCCAGCGTGCAACTGCAAAGCAATGAAAACGACGACGAACTCGACCGCATCGAGTCGGTGGTCAACCTGATCATGGAGCGTTTCAGCGAGCCCTTGTCCGCCACCGATATGGCGCGCGACCTGGGCATGGGTGAAAGCCAGTTCAGCCGCTTTTTCCGCAAAACCACCGGCAACACATTCACCGACTTCGTCAACCGGGTGCGGGTCAACCGCGCCTGCCAGTTGCTCATGGGCACAGATCAACAGATCACCCACATCTGCTATGAAGTCGGCTTCAACAACGTGGCGAACTTCAATCGGCGTTTTCTGGAAATCAAAGGCATGACCCCCAGCGAGTTTCGGCGCCAATCGGCCACGCGCTTCAAGGGCGCTCACTGAACACACCATGTACTTGGGCATCGATCTCGGGACATCCGAACTCAAAACACTGCTGCTCGCCGACGACCACCGTGTGATCGCGACCGCCGGGCGACCCCTGGCGGTGCAACGGCCTCAACCCCACTGGGCTGAGCAAGCGCCCGTCGCGTGGTGGCAAGCCTTGAACGACACCATGCTGGAGCTGCGAGCGCGGCACGCCGGCGCTTTGGCGCAGGTGCGTGGCATTGGCTTGTCCGGACAGATGCACGGTGCGGTTCTGCTGGGGCCCCAGCACGAGGTGTTGCGCCCCTGTATCTTGTGGAACGACGGTCGCAGCAGCGCAGAATGCGAGCGCTTGTCCATCCTTTGCCCCTCGTTGACGCAGATCACAGGCAACATCGCCATGCCGGGTTTCACGGCGCCCAAGCTGCTCTGGGTGCAAACCCATGAACCCGAGCTGTTTGCCCGGCTGCGAACCGTGCTCTTGCCCAAAGATTGGTTGCGCTTGCAACTCACCGGACGCACGGTGAGCGACATGTCAGACGCAGCGGGAACGCTGTGGCTGGACGTCGCACAGCGCGACTGGAGCGACACCGCCCTGCAGGCCTGCGGGCTCGACCGAAGCCACATGCCCAGCTTGGTTGAGGGATCGGATGCATCGGGGATGTTGCACGATGAGCTTGCCGAGCGTTGGGGCTTGCCACAGGCGGTGGTGGTGGCCGGTGGCGCAGGCGACAACGCCGCCAGTGCGGTCGGCATGGGGCTGGTGAACGACGGCCAAGGCTTTGTCTCACTGGGCACATCGGGGGTGATGTTTGTCAGTGGCCAGACCTTCCGCCCCAACCCCACACAAGCGTTGCACGCCTTTTGCCACGCATTGCCCGATCGCTGGCATCAAATGAGCGTGATGCTGAGCGCCGCCAGCGCCCTCACCTGGGCCTGTCGGCAGCTGGGCTTTTCGCACGAAGCCGATCTGTTGACCAGCGCCAGCACCCTGAGCGTTTCGCAACGCGCCCAAGCGCCCTTGTTTTGCCCCTACCTCAGTGGCGAACGCAGTCCCCACAACAACGCACAAGCCTGTGCCAGCTGGACCGGCTTGCGGGCCCATCACGACCGCGCCGATTTGGCCTATGCGGTGGCCGAAGGAGTGGCCTTGGGTCTTCTCGATGGCTGGCGCAGTTTTGGCCCGCAACCTGCGGTGCGCAGTCTGTCACTGGTCGGTGGTGGCTCGCGCAGCATTTGGTGGGGTCAGCTCATTTGTGATGCGCTGCAAGTGCCGTTGACGCGCCACCAAGACAGCAGCCATGGCGCCGCGTTGGGTGCCGCACGCTTGGGTTGGCTGGCCAGCGGCGCAGCCCTGCCCAATGTGTGCCAACCATCGCAGGTGTTGCACACTTTGACTCCGTCTGCCGCACAAGCCGCGTGGATGACCGAGCGGCGCGACCGCTTTTGCACGCTCTATACCGCTTTGCACGCTCAGCGCTGAATCTGTGTGCGCGTCGCTGGCGAAGCGACGCAGGGATAATTCGCCCATGCGCCTTGCCATGCCGTCGTTGTTTGTCCCTGCTCTGGTGTGGGGCCTGTTATTGCCATGGGCACCTGTGGCCCAAGCGTTTCCCTTTGATCTGCCGCCCATCGACAGCATCGTCCAGTACCAGCCCAAGCAGCCGCTGCAGGTCTTCACCGCCGACGGCATCGACATTGGGCAGTTTGGCGCCGAGCGGCGCGAGTACCAGCCGCTGGACCGCATCCCCAAAACCCTGCAACAGGCGGTGCTGGCGGTTGAAGACGCGCGGTTTTACGAGCACAGCGGCGTGGACCCAAAGGGCATGGCGCGTGCGGCACTCGCCATGATCACCGGTGGCATGCGCCAGGGCGCCTCCACCATCACCCAACAGCTGGTGCGCACCATGCTGCTGACCCGCGAATTCACCGCCGAGCGCAAAGCAAAAGAAATTGCGCTGGCCTTTAAGGTGGAGCAGGCGCTGTCCAAAGACCGCATTTTGGAGATCTACCTCAACGAGATTTACCTTGGGCAACGCGCCTACGGTTTTGCCAGTGCTGCGCGCACCTACTTTGGCAAACCGCTGGACCAACTGACCCTGGCCGAAACCGCGCTGCTGGCTGGCCTGCCGCAAAACCCCCACTACGCCAACCCGGTGGCCAATCTGGAGCGAGCGGTGCAACGCCAGCGGGTGGTCTTGCAGCGCATGTTGGCGGTGGGAGCGATCACCCAGGCACAGTGGCAACAAGCGCGCGATCAAAAACTGGTGATTCGACCGCCGAGCCAGCGCCCAGTGGTGGCCGACCATGTGGCCGAAATGGCCCGGCGCGTGGTGGTGGAACGCTACGGCACCGACGCGTATCAGCGCGGTATTCGCGTCTACACCAGCCTGCGCTCGACCGACCAACAAGCGGCCCACCAAGCTGTACAAAAAGGCCTGCTGGCCTGGGACCAGCGCCAGCCCTGGCGCGGCCCAGAAGACCTGGAGGCCTTGCCCGACGACAGCGGTGAGGCCGTGGACAAGGCCGCCACCCAGGCGCTTCGCAACCACAAAGACGACGAAACCCTGCGCTTGGGCCTGGTGTTGCAAGCCAGTGCGCAGGCGGTGGTCGTGAAATTGGTCACCGGCGACACCGTCACCCTCAAGGGCAAGGCTTTGGATCGGGTGCGCCCGGGCCTAGACGCAAGGGCGCCAGCGGCGCTCAAGCTGCAACGAGGCTCTGTGGTGCGCCTGGTGCAAGAAGGCGGTCAATGGCGATTTGCTCAATGGCCAGAAGCCGAAGCGGCGCTGGTGGCGATCGCCCCGCAAACGGGCAAGGTGCGGGCCATGGTGGGTGGATTCGATTTTGGCCGCCGCCCGTTCAACCACGCCACCCAAGCCTGGCGCCAGCCGGGTTCGGCCTTCAAACCTTTTGTCTGGTCGGCCGCTTTGGAAGAGCGGGTGATGCCCGCCACCCTGGTCGACGACCTGCCCTTCGCCGCCGCCAATGGCTGGAGTCCGAGCAACAGCAACGACCAGTTCGCGGGGCCCATCAGCGCGCGCAAGGCACTGGCCATCTCCAGCAACTTGGTGAGCGTGCGCATGCTGCAACACACCGGCGTGCAGCGCGCACGAGATTGGAGTGCACGTTTTGGCTTTGACGTTGTGCGTCAGCCTCAAGACCTGACCCTGGCGCTGGGCACCGGTTCGGTCACCCCGCTGCAAATGGCGCGTGGCTACGCCACGTTTGCCAACGGCGGTTGGCGCGTCAACCCGCTGGTGATCGAGCGCATCGTAGACGCGCAAGGCAAGGTGCTGTTCGAAGCGCCGGCCCCAGAGCCCCACACCGAGGCCAACCGCGCCATCCCCGAGCGCAACGCGTTTGTGATGGGACAGTTGATGGCTGAGGTGACCCGCAGCGGCACGGCCGCCCGCGCTGGCGCGGCTTTGGGACGCAACGACATCGTCGGCAAAACCGGCACCACCAGCGACGCACTGGACGCTTGGTTCGCCGGTTACCACCCCAGCGTAGTGGCTGTGGCGTGGGTGGGCTACAGCACACCCAAAAGCCTGGGAGAACGCGAATCGGGCGGCAAACTGGCCTTGCCCATCTGGACCGATTACATGGTCAGCGCGTTGAAATCGGTGCCCATGGCGACGCCCCTGGTACCAGCGGGCGTGGCGCTCATCGACGGCGACTGGCGCTACACCGAATGGGCCAATGGTGGTTGGGTCGCGTCCATCAGCGATGCCCATGGCACCTTGTACGCGCCGACGGTGTTACCCGAAACCGTGGCACCTAGCCCGACACCGGGCTCTGCCCCAACAGCACCCTCTGGCCCACCCATCGCCGTGCCCTAGGCGGAGCCGGCGCCAGCGCAACCTTGACGGCGCGTCGCAGCGGCCGCCAAGCGCCTTAGGCCGCGCAGATACGGGCTTTGGCCTCTGCGTATTCGCGCTTGAAACGCGCCACCAGCTCACCGGCGGGCACCACCTCGCGGATGGTGCCAATGCCCTGACCACAGCCCCAAATGTCTTTCCAAGCCTTGGCAGCGTTGGCGCCTTCGCCGCTGGCAAAGTTCATTTTGCTGGGGTCGCTCTGCGGCAGGTTGTCGGGGTCCATGCCGGCGTTTTGAATGCTGCCCTTGAGGTAGTTGCCGTGCACACCGGTGTAGAAGTTGCTGTAGACGATGTCGTCAGAGTTGCTTTGACAGATCATCTGCTTGTAGCCGTCTACCGCACGGGCCTCGTCGGTGGCGATGAAGGGCGAGCCAATGTAGGCAAAGTCCGCGCCCATGGCGCGCGCGGCCAAGATAGCGCCACCCGAGGCAATAGAGCCCGACAGCGCCACCGGGCCGTCGAACCACTCGCGAATCTCCTGCACCATGGCAAACGGACTTTTCACGCTGGCGTGACCGCCTGCGCCGGCGGCCACAGGGATCAAGCCATCGGCGCCTTTTTCAATCGCCTTGCGCGCAAACACATTGTTGATGACGTCGTGCATCACCACACCGCCCCAGCTGTGCACCGCTTGGTTGACGTCCTCGCGCGCGCCCAAGCTGGTGATGATGATGGGCACTTTGTATTTGGCGCACAGCTGCAGGTCGTGCTCCAGCCGGTCGTTGCTCTTGTGCACGATTTGGTTGATGGCAAAGGGCGCGGCCTTTTGGTCTGGATGCGCCTTGTCGTGGGCGGCCAAGGCCTCGGTGATTTCGGCCAGCCATTCGTCGAGCTGCGAAGCGGGGCGAGCGTTGAGCGCGGGCATGGAGCCCACCACCCCAGCCTTGCACTGTGCGATCACCAGCTTGGGGTTGCTGATGATGAACAGCGGGCTGCCGATCACCGGGAACGGCAGGTGTTGCAAAACGGGCGGCAAGTAACGCTGGCGTGTGCTCATGGTTGTCTCCGGACTGGGTTAAGAGATTTTGGGAAAAAGCCGCCCCTGGGCCTGTCTGCACCGAGACAGCCCCCAAGGCAACAAGGGTCACAGGGAGGATTTAGAACGCTTCAGCGGCCAGAGCTGTCACCGCTTCGGCGCCGTCCACGATGGCGTCGCGCACACCCGGCGCACGGCTCAGAATGTGGTCGGCGTAGAAACGCGCGGTGGTGATCTTGGCCTGCATAAACGGGGCATCGTTGCCGGCAGCCAGCTGCTCTTGCGCCACCAGCAGGGCACGCGCCAGTTGCCAACCGGCCATCAGGTTGCCCGCCAGCATCAGGTAGGGCACGCTGCCGGCAAAAGCGGCGTTGGGGTTGGCGCGGGTGTTGGCGGCGATGAAATCCACCACATCCACAAAGGCTTGGCGCGCCGCGCCCAAGCGCTTGGCCACAGCCAATGCGTTGGCGCTGCCGTTGGCTTTGAGCGCCGCTTCGGTCGCCTCGATCTGGGCGGCAAGCGCCTTGGCCGATGCGCCGCCGTCGCGCGCCGTTTTGCGGCCCACCAGGTCGTTGGCCTGGATGGCGGTGGTGCCTTCGTAAATCGTCAAAATTTTGGCATCGCGGTAATACTGCGCCGCACCGGTTTCTTCGATGAAGCCCATGCCACCGTGCACCTGCACACCCAGGCTCGTGACTTCCAGGCTCATCTCGGTGCTG
>JBEIEH010000021.1:0-20246 GCA_040383055.1 Burkholderiaceae bacterium | reverse complement strand
GTGGATTTGCCGACGTTGGGCAGGCCGACGATGCCGCACTTCAAACTCATGGAATACCTCGGGTCAAAGAGGCGAAGAGTGTATGCGATCGTCCAAACCGGTTACCCTTCGCGACAAGCCGGCAGCAGTTCGGCTGCTGGAGACCGCACCCATGGACGTTCGCCACCCACACAACTCAGCGCTGTACCTGTTCGAGAAATTTGAGGTCGGCGTGATCCACCTCGATGCCGAGCGGCGGGTGTTGGCCATGAACGACTTTGCCCGCAAGGTGCTACCGGTCGGCACCAAACAGCCCTTCGACAAACTCGTCACGTCCTTTCACCCCGAACGCTCACAAGCCAAAGTGGGGTTCTTGCTCGACCAAGCGTCGGCGTGCCCCGTGGCCAACGCGGTGCCGATGACCATGATCATCAACATCCCAGAACAGGTGTTGCTGATCAAAGTGACCCGACTGGGCGACGCCGACAACCGCACCTCCGGTTTTGTGCTGGTGTTCTACGACGTGACACAAGTGGTCAGCCAGGAAACGTCGGCCACCGACACACCATCGCCCAGCGTGCGGCTGTCGCGCATCCCCACCGTGGCGCACCAGAAAGTGACCTTTGTGGAGGCCGACGAGGTGTTGTGTCTAGAGTCCCAAGCGCACTACACCCGGGTGCTGACCCACGAGGGCCACCACTTTTGTAACCTCAGCATTGGCGATCTTGAGGCGCGGCTCGACCCGGAACGCTTTGTGCGCGTGCACCGCTGCTTCATCGTCAATCTGCGATCGGTGAGCGGTGTGGAGCGAGAAGGCAGCAAAACGGTGCTGCGGCTCAAAGGCCGCCCAAAAGACGCGATTCCGGTCTCGCGCAGCGCGGTGGCCCGGGTGAAAGAAGCCTTGGGCTTGCCAGCGCGCCACTGACCCCCGGACTTACCCGTATTGCGCCGCACGAACGGGACGTTCTCAGCGTTTCGTGCGTCCAGACCGACGTTTCGTGCAAAAAAACACGTATTTTGTGAACTCATCGGTTCAATTCCCAACGCCACAGTAGGAATTGCCAACTGTCTACACTGGTTCTGTCTTGGACAAAACCATTAGGAGACTTTCGATGATCCCACCGCGTTTCGAGTACCACGCCCCCAAAAGCGTGGGTGAGGCCGTGGCCCTGCTGGGGCAATACGGCTCGGAGGCCAAGCTGCTGGCCGGCGGCCACAGCCTGCTGCCGATGATGAAGCTGCGCTTTGCGCAGCCCGAACACCTGATCGACATCAACCGCATTCCCGAGCTGCGCGGCATCTGCGAAGACGGCAACACCGTGGTCATCGGTGCGATGACGGTCGAGAACGACCTCATCCACTCCCCCATCCTGCAGGCCAAGGTGCCGCTGCTGGCCGAAGCCGCCAAGCTGATCGCCGACCCGCAGGTGCGCAACCGCGGGACGATTGGCGGTGACATCGCCCACGGCGACCCGGGCAACGACCACCCGGCGCTCTCGCTGGTGTGCGACGCCGAATTTGTGCTCGAAGGCCCCAACGGCCGCCGCACCGTGGCGGCCAACGGCTTTTTCCTGGGCACCTACATGACCCTGCTCGAAGAGACCGAGGTCATGGTGGCCATCCGCGTGCCGGCCTTTGCCCAGGGCACCGGCTGGGCCTACGAAAAGCTCAAGCGCAAGACCGGCGACTGGGCCACGGCCGGTTGCGCGGTGGTGCTGCGCAAGAGCGGCCACACCGTGACCCACATCCGCATTGGCCTGACCAATGTGGCGCCGAGCGCGCTGCGCGCCGAAGCCGCCGAAGCCGTGTTGCTGAACCAGCCCTTCACGCCCGACAACGTGGCCAAGGCCGCCGAGGCCGCGATGGCCGTGTGCGAGCCGGCCGAAGACCTGCGTGGCGACGTCGAATACAAGACCGCGATGGCCGGCGAAATGGTCAAACGCGCCCTGCAACAAGCCTGGTCGCGCTGCCAGTAAACCCACGAGGAGACACACCATGGCCAAGAAACTCATCCACGTCACCGTCAATGGCAAGGCGCAGGAAAAAGCGGTCGAGCCGCGCACCCTGCTGATCCACTTCCTGCGCGAAGAACTCAACCTGACCGGCGCGCACATCGGCTGCGAGACCAGCCACTGCGGCGCCTGCACGGTCGACATCGACGGCCGCTCGGTCAAGAGCTGCACGCACCTGGCGGTGCAGTGCGACGGCTCCGAGGTGCTGACCGTCGAGGGTCTCGCCAACAAGGGCGTACTGCACGCGGTGCAGGAGGGCTTTTATCAGGAGCACGGCCTGCAGTGCGGCTTCTGTACCCCCGGCATGCTGATGCGCGCCTACCGCTTCCTGCAGGAGAACCCCAACCCCACCGAAGCCGAAATCCGCATGGGCATGAGCGGCAACCTCTGCCGCTGCACCGGCTACCAGAACATCGTCAAGGCGGTGCAGTACGCCGCCAAGAAGCTGCAAGAGCAGGCCACCGCCACCGCCTAAACACACGCAGGAGACACCCAACATGAACGCACCCGTACAAACCGCCGAAGCCCGCGAGATCGCGCTGGCCGGCATGGGCGCCTCGCGCCTGCGCAAGGAAGACGCCCGCTTCATCCAGGGCAAGGGCAACTACGTCGACGACATCAAGATGCCCGGCATGCTGCACATGGACATCGTGCGCGCCCCGGTGGCCCATGCCCGCATCAAGAAAATCAACAAGGAAGCCGCCCTGGCCATGCCTGGCGTGCACGCCGTGCTCACGGCCGATGACTTGAAGCCGCTCAAGCTGCACTGGATGCCCACGCTCGCAGGCGATGTGGCGGCCGTGCTGGCCGACGAGAAGGTGCACTTCCAGATGCAGGAAGTGGCCATCGTGATCGCTGACGACCGCTACATCGCCGCCGACGCGGTCGAAGCCGTCGAGGTGGAATACGAAGAGCTGCCGGTGGTGATCGACCCCTACGACGCGCTCAAACCCGAAGCCCCCGTGCTGCGCGAAGACCTGGCCGGCAAGACCAGCGGCGCCCATGGCCCGCGCGACCACCACAACCACATCTTCACCTGGGAAGCCGGTGACAAGGCGGCGGCCGACGCCGCCTTTGCCAACGCGCCCGTCAAGGTGAGCCAGCACATGTACTACCCGCGCGTGCACCCCTGCCCGCTGGAGACCTGTGGCTGTGTGGCCAGCTTCGACCCGATCAAGGGCGACCTGACCACCTACATCACCAGCCAGGCGCCGCACGTGGTGCGCACGGTCGTGTCCATGCTCTCGGGCATCCCCGAGTCCAAGGTGCGCATCGTCAGCCCCGACATCGGCGGCGGGTTTGGCAATAAGGTCGGCATTTACCCCGGCTACGTCTGCGCGATCGTCGCCTCCATCGTGCTGGGCCGCCCGGTCAAGTGGGTGGAAGACCGCGTGGAAAACATCTCCACCACCGCCTTTGCCCGCGACTACCACATGGACGGTGAACTCGCCGCCACGCCCGACGGCAAGATCATCGGCATGCGCGTGAACGTGGTGGCCGACCATGGCGCCTTTGACGCCTGCGCCGACCCGACCAAGTTCCCGGCCGGACTCTTCCACATCTGCTCGGGTTCTTACGACATCCCCGCCGCGCACTGCTCGGTCAAGGGTGTCTACACCAACAAAGCACCCGGTGGCGTGGCCTACCGCTGCTCCTTCCGCGTGACCGAAGCCGTCTACCTGATCGAGCGCATGGTCGACGTGCTGGCGCAAAAGCTGGGCATGGACAAGGCCACCATCCGTGAAAAGAACTTCATCAAGAAAGAGCAGTTCCCCTACACCAGCGCCTTCGGCTTCGAGTACGACTCGGGCGACTACCACATGGCCCTCAAGAAGGTGCTCGACGCGGTGGACTACCCCGCGCTGCGCGCCGAACAAGCCGCCAAGCGCGCCGACCCCAACAGCCCGACGCTGATGGGCATTGGCCTGGTCACCTTCACCGAGGTGGTGGGCGCAGGCCCCTCCAAGATGTGCGACATCCTGGGCGTGGGCATGTTCGACTCCTGCGAGATCCGCATCCACCCGACCGGCAGCGCCATCGCACGCATGGGCACGATCACCCAGGGCCAGGGCCACCAGACAACGTACGCGCAAATCATTGCCACCGAGCTGGGCATCCCGTCCGAGGTGATCCAGGTCGAAGAGGGTGACACCAGCACCGCGCCGTATGGCCTGGGCACTTATGGTTCGCGTTCCACACCGGTTGCCGGCGCCGCGATTGCCCTGGCCGCACGCAAGATCCACGCGAAAGCCCGCAAGATCGCCGCCCACATGCTGGAAGTCAGCGAGAACGACCTCGACTGGGAAGTCGACCGCTTCAAGGTCAAGGGCGACGACAGCAAGTTCAAGACCATGGCCGATATCGCCTGGCAGTCCTACCACCAGCCGCCCGCTGGCCTGGAGCCCGGCCTGGAAGCCGTGCACTACTACGACCCGCCAAACTTCACCTACCCCTTCGGCATCTACCTGTGCGTGGTCGACATCGACCGCGCCACGGGCGAGACCAAGGTGCGCCGCTTCTACGCGCTCGACGACTGCGGCACCCGCATCAACCCGATGATCATCGACGGCCAGATCCATGGTGGCCTGACTGAAGGTTTTGCGGTGGCCATGGGCCAGCAGATGCCCTTCGACGCGCAGGGCAACCTGCTGGGCAACACGCTGATGGACTACTTCCTGCCCACCGCCGTCGAGACGCCGAAGTGGGAGACCGACCACACCGTCACGCCCAGCCCGCACCACCCGATTGGCGCCAAGGGCGTGGCCGAGTCCCCGCACGTCGGCTCGATCCCGACCTTCACCGCCGCGGTGGTGGACGCTTTCGCCCATGTCGGTGTGACCCACCTCGACATGCCCCACACCTCATTCCGCGTGTGGAAGTCTCTCAAAGAACACAACCTCGCTTTGTAAGGGGCGCCCGATGGAAGTCAAACTCGACAAACAGTACCCGCTCGATGTGGACGCGGCGCGCGCCTGGGCGCTGCTGTCCGACCTGAAAGCGACTGCGGCCTGTATGCCCGGCGCCGAAATCACCGAGCAGCTGTCCGACACCTCCTACAAAGGGGGCGTCAAGGTCAAGGTCGGCCCGGCCGTGGCCCAGTTCGGTGGCACGGTGGACGTGCTGGAGAAAGTGGATGCCGAGCGCAAGGTCGTGATGCGTGGCAAGGGTGCCGACAAAGGCGGCTCTTCGGCCAGCATGGACCTGACCGCGACCATCGTGCCCGATCCGGCCAACCCGGCGCACTGCGTGCTCAACGGCTCGGCGGCGGTGATCGTCAACGGCAAGTTCGCTCAGTTCGGCGGCCGCATGATGGTGCAGGTCTCGGAAATGATTCTCGGCCAGTTCGTCGAGAACTTCCGCCAGGCCGCGCTGTCACTGCCTGGCGGTGCGGCCGACGCGGCCCCCGCTGCGGCCACGGGCGCAGACGCCAGCGCAACACCTGCAGCAAGCGCCGACAACGAGAGCGCCCCAGCGGCCACACCACCCAAGGTGGCGGGCGAGATCAACGGCTTGGCCATCGTCTGGGCCCTGATCAAAGGCTGGTTCGGCGGTCTGTTCGGCAAGCGCGCCTGAGGCCAACGATGACCGCAACAGCCCCCGAGCAAGACCTGCGCGAAGCGCTGCACCACGTCGGCTACCTGGCCGACCCCGAACTGGCCACCACCGTGTGGCTGGCCGGGGAGCTGCAGCGCCCGCTGCTGCTCGAAGGCGATGCCGGTGTGGGCAAGACCGCCTTGGCGCAGGCTCTGGCCCGAGCCAACGGGGCGACCCTGGTGCGGCTGCAATGTTTTGAGGGCCTGGACATGGCCCAGGCCGCCTACGAGTGGAACTACGGCCGCCAGCTGATGGCCATCCGCCTCAAGGAGGCCCAAGGCAGCGTGCGCGAAGGCGATGTCTTCCAGCGCGAGTTCCTGCTCGAGCGCCCGCTGCTGCAAGCCATCAGCCAAGACGGGCCTTGTGTGCTGCTGATCGACGAGGTGGACCGCGCCGACGAGGCCTTTGAGGCCTTCTTGCTTGAAGTGCTGGCCGAGTACCAAATCACCGTGCCCGAGCTGGGGGCCATCCGCGCGAAGCAGATTCCGCGCGTCATCCTCACCAGCAACGGCACCCGCGAGCTGTCCGACGCGCTGCGCCGGCGCTGCCTCTACCACTGGCTCGACTACCCGACGCTCGCGCGCGAGATCGCCATCGTGCGCGACGCGGTGCCCGAAGCGGATGCCCGGCTGGTGGAAGACGCGGTGCAGCTGGTGCAGCGCCTGCGCCGCGAAGACCTGAGCAAGATCCCCGGCATCGCCGAGTCCTTGGACTGGGTGCGTGCCCTGCACCGCCTGCACCCGCACGCCCTGCCCGACGACATGGCTGCGCTGCTGGGCACCCTGGGCTGCCTGCTCAAGACGCGCGAAGACCGGTTCCTGATCGATGCCGAACGCCTGCGTCAGATTGCCGAGGGGCCGCGCCAGACTGGCGTGGCCGCCGACATGAACAAAGCGCCTGCGCTCTGACCGCCATGGCGCTCACCCCCGCCACCGCACCCACCGCCAGCTTGGCCGGTTTTGCCGCCTTGCTGCGCGACCACGGGTTCTCGGTTGGGGTGAGCGAGCAGCAGGCCATGCTGCAGGCGGCGCTGCGCATCGGTGGCTTGCGTGAGACGCCGCTGGCCGCCGCCTGGCGCGCGATCGCCTGCCACCGGCAGCGCGACTGGCGGCAATGGCCCGAATTGTTTGAACGCTACTGGCACCCGGACCGCCTGCGCGGCACCGTCAAGGTCAGCGGCCAGACCCGCCCCCAGCGCGACCTGCGCCAGGCCGTGAACGATCTGCAAGAGCAACTCGGTGGCGACAGCGCGCCCAAGGCCCAAACCAACAGCAGCGCCAACGCAGGCGACGCACCGGCCAGCGACGGGGCGCAAGAGAGCCCGCGCGCCCAGGGCGGTGCCAGCCGTGTGGAAGCCCTGCACAACCGCGAAGGCCAGCTGTGGCTGCCCAACGAATTGGGTGAACTGCAGCGGCTCGCGCGCCAGATCCATGAGCGCCTGCGCCCGCGCCCCACGCGCCGCTGGCAAGCCGCCAACCCGGGCCGCCGCCTGGACCTGCGCCGCACCCTGCGCCGCAGCGTGGCCTGGGGCGGCGAGCCGCTGGCGCCTGCCTGGCAGGTGCGCCGCACCGAGCGCCCGCGCCTGTTCATTCTGGTCGACGTGAGCCGCTCGATGGAGTCGCACGCGGCCTTCTTTTTGCGCGTGGCGCGTGCCTTTGCCCGCGAGGCCGATGCGCGCGTTTACGTCTTCCACACCAGGCTGGCCGAAGTCACCGCGCTGATGCAGCGCGACAGCGCCCGGGTGCAAGAAAAAATCAACGCGGTAACCGCCGGTTTTGGCGGCGGAACCCGCATAGCCGCCTGCCTGCAGGCCTTTGCAGCCAGCGACGCACGCGCCCAGTTGCAACGCGCCAGCCGGGTCTGGGTCTGCTCCGACGGCTTTGACACCGACCAACCCCAGGCCTTGACCGAGGCGCTTCAATCTCTGCGCGGCCGCGGGGCTCGCATTGCCTGGTTCCACCCGACGCGAGCGGCGCCGCAGGCCATGGCCTTCACCCGGGCCCGCGGCTGCATCGACAGCTGCCTGCCGCTGGCAGGGCTGAACGACCTGCGTGCCGCGCAGCACCACCTGCATTAACCCCACCGGAACACGCGCATGAACCACACCCCTTGGATGCAGCAAGCCCAGCGCCTGCGTGAGCGCGGCGAGGCGTTTGCGCTGGTCACGGTGCTCAAAGCCTTGGCCCCCACATCGGCCAAACCCGGCGACAAAGCCATCGTCACCGCCGATGGCCAAATCCACGGCTGGATCGGTGGCGGTTGTGCGCAACCGGCCGTGATCAAAACCGTGCGCCGCGCCCTGCGCGACAGCCAAGCGCGGCACATCCGCATCACCCCCAAAGAGGACGGTGGAGAGGTGGTGCTCGGTGATGTGCTGGAATTCGGCATGGGCTGCCACTCGGGCGGCACACTGGAGCTGTTTGTGGACCCCATACTCCCCGATACCCGCTTGCTGGTGGTGGGCGATTCGCCGGTGGCGCGGGCCCTGGTGGGTTTGGCCCCGCGCGTGGGCTTTGCCGTCACGGCACTCGCCCACGGTGCACACCACGGCGATTTCCCAGACGCCCAGCAGGTGCTCAGCGACGACACGCCAGAAGCGGTGCGCACCGTGTGGGGCACTGGTGGCTTGGTGGTGGTTGCCACCCAAGGCCGGCGCGACATCTACGGACTGCAAGCCGCGTTGGCGCTGCAGGCTGAACGTTGCTGGTTTGTGGCGAGTGAGCGCAAAGCCACGGTGCTCAAGGAGCAACTGATCGCCAGCGGCGCCGATGCGGCGGCGGTGCGGGCCATCGTGGCGCCTGCGGGCGAACGCATCGGTGCACGCACCGCCGAAGAAATTGCGCTGGCGGTGCTGGCCTCGGTGGTGGCGGCGCGTCGGGGTGCGGAGCCCATCCCACCGGCGCCCACCCCGGCGCCCGTTCACCAGACCTTGGAGGGTTGAGCCATGGGTTGCATTCTCAAAGGCGGCGGCGGTCTGTACAGCCGAGTGGTGGTGGGAGCGGTGCTGCTGGCCGCGGGCTCGGCCTCGCGCATGGGCCACCGGCCCAAGGCGCTGCTGCAGCTGGGCGGTGTGCCGCTGGTGCGGCGCCAGCTGATCGCGCTCTCGGGCGCCGGCGTCGACGAGCTGGTGGTGGTGCTCGGCCACCACGCCGAGCACATCGAGCCGCTGGTGCAGGATTTCCCGGTGACGGTGGTGCGCAACCCGAACCCCGACGACGGTCAGGTCTCCTCGCTGCGCTTGGGGATCGCCGCACTCGCCGGCAAGATCGACGCGGTGCTGGTGGCGCTGGCCGACCAGCCACTGATCGGCGCGCAGGACATCAACGACCTGATCGGCGCCTACAAAAAGCGGCCGCAGGGCGCACAGGTGGTGCAGCCCACAGTGGACGGCCAGCCGGGCAACCCGGTGATGTTCAGCACCGAGGTGCGCGACGCCATCCTCGCGGGCGAGGCCAATGTCGGCTGCCGCCAGTGGCAGGCCGCGCACCCGGACCAGGTGCACCGCTGGGCCACCACCAACACCCGTTACCGCACCGATGTGGACACGCCCGAAGACATTGAGGCGCTGGCGCAACGCACCGGTCACCGCCTGCAGTGGCCCGCCCATTTGCTGCAAACCGCCTGAGTGTGGTCACGAAAGCCCCGCATGCTCCAAGCCGACGCTCTGCACAGCCTCTGGTCCACCCCTGTGGGGGTGCACCGCTTTGACCGTGCAGCGGAAGTCAACGACACCCTGGTGCGGGTGCTGCGCGCACTGCGCGCCACCGACCCGACCAACGACCCCGAGGCCGCTTTTTACGCCAGCGCCGACGACCTGCTGCAGCGGGTGCGCTTGACCGAATGGCAGGCGCTGGTGCAGTTCATCGTCGATAGTCTGCGCCAGACGGTGGTCCTGGCCAACCAAGGCGCTTGGCCCGAGGCCAAGCCAGGTTTTCAGATCGCCATTCGTGGCCTGTGGTGCCAGATGAGCAACCGCGGCAAACACCACGACGTGCACACCCACGGCAACTGCTCGTGGTCGGGCGTGTACTGCCTGCAGTTGGACGGCGACGCCGAGCGCGAAGCCCATCCGGTGTTGGGCGCGACCAATGGTGTCACGCGCTTTTACGGCCCCCACTTCAACCACCTGGGTGGCGCGCACATGGACTTTGGCAACGCTTACCTGCAGCACGCGCACGTGGACATCGCGCCCTTGCCCGGCCAGTTGGTGGTGTTCCCTTCTTGGCTGGCGCACCAGGCCATGCCTTACGACGGTCGGCACGACCGCATCATCCTGTCTTTCAACGCCAGTGTGCACGCCGCACAGGGCTCGGACCAGCTCCATGGCTACAGCAGCTGCTGACGCATCGGCACCGCGCTTGGCGTTTGCCGCCCTGCTGTGGGTGGTGGTCGGAGCGTGGGCTTTTCACCAGCTGCCGCCCGATGGTTCGGCCGGTCTGCTGTTGGGCGGATTCTGGGCAGCGCTGCTGGCCCTGCGCCATCTGCCATGGACGCGCTGGGGTGTCCAGGTGCCGTCGGTCTCCGGCTTGTGCTGCCCAGCGGCACAGCCGCGCGCCAGCGATCTGGGCATGGGCTGGATGATGGGCACCCTGTGGTGGCACACCGAAGCGTGCGTGGGCCGCTTGGCGCCCCCAACCCTGTGGGTGGGTGTGCACCTGCTGGGCATGGCGGCCCTGCTGGTGACGCTGCCGCGCGCCCAGCGGCTGGGGTCAGCGCTCACACCGACGCACGTGGCCTGGGGCGCTCTGGCAACGGCGAGCGCCTTGGCGGCTTGGCTGCTCACCGCCCCCCAACCCGCCGTCGCCTGGCTGGCCATGGTGGCACTCACCGTGGCGTGGGTGATCGAACCCCCGCGCCGCACACCCCTGGGCTGGCCCGAGCAAGGCGCTTGGCTGTTGGCCGGTCCACTGGGGCTGTGGCTGATCCACCAGCGTTGGCCCACCGCTGGCCCCGATGCCCTATGGCAAGCCGTGCTGATTTTGGGTGTGGGCCACACCGCTTGGGCCTGGTGGCAGCGCACGCGCCACCCCACCCTGACCTATCCCTTTGGAGGTTCCGCATGAACAGCATCGACATCGACGTCATTCGCAGCGCACTCGACTGGCTCTCACGCGGTCATCGAGTGGTGCTGGGCACCGTGGTGCACACCTGGGGCAGCGCACCACGCCCTCCAGGCTCACTCATGATCATCCGAGACGATGGCCAAGTGGCCGGATCGGTGTCGGGTGGCTGCATCGAAGACGACCTGATCCGGCGTGTGGCCGCAGGCGAACTGGCCCTGCGCCTGCCCGAAGCCACGGTCTACGGTCAAACCGCCGAAGAGGTGCGCCGCTTTGGTCTACCGTGCGGCGGCACAGTCAAGATCGTGCTTGAGCCCTTGTCTGCCAGCTCCCAATTGCGCGAGCTGCTGGTGGCGATCACCTCACACCAGCGGGTGCAGCGCGTGCTGGACATGCGAACCGGGGTGGTGCGTTTGCTGCCCGCCACGGGCGACGCCAACGCGCCGCACGATGTGGGAGATCGCGTGAGCTTCGACGGCCAGACCCTGTCCACCGTGCACGGGCCGCGCTACCGTTTGCTGGTCATCGGCGGCGGGCAACTGTCGCGCTATTTGGCGCACATGGCGGTGATGCTGGATTACCAAGTGACCGTGTGTGAACCGCGCAGCGAATACCACGAAGGCTGGGAGGCGATGGACGGGGTGACGCTGTCGACCGAGATGCCCGACGATCTGGTGCTGGCCATGCACCTGGACCGCCACAGCGCCGTGGTGGCGGTCACCCACGATCCGAAACTCGACGACCTGGCCTTGATGGAAGCGCTGCGCACCCCGGCGTTTTATGTGGGCGCACTGGGCTCACTGCGCAACAACACGGCGCGGCGCGAGCGCTTGCAACAGTTTGATGTGACACCCGAAGAAGCGGCGCGGCTGCGCGGCCCGGTGGGGCTCAACCTGGGTGCGCTGACGCCCCCGGAAATTGCGATGAGCATCGTGGCCGAGATGACGGCGCTGCGGCGCGGGGTCGATCTGTCTCTGCCCTTGGTGGATTGGTCGGCATCGACCACGGTGTGCGCTGTGGCTTGATCGGCTGACCGATTCCGGCCTCAGGCGACCTCGTCAAAACACCCAGCGACCGAACACCGCCTGCCCCACCCGCACAACAGGGCCGTCGCCACGCCGCACCACCGCGTTCATGCCAAAGGTCAGCGCACCGTCCAAGCGGTGGTCCTGCCGATAGGCTTGCAGCGCATCGCGCACCACATGCCCGGTCTCGGCGGTGTCGGGGTTCACATCGGGCATGGGACAACGCGCGCAGGGCTTGACGTTCTCAAACAACACCTCGCCGCCCTCAGCCGCGACCGCCCACAGCCCCAGCCGGTCCTCGTCGTGCGCCTCAACGCCACCCAGCACCACATTCGGCCGAAAGCGCCGCTGATCGACGGCGTTATGCCCGGCGCTCGCGAGGCGGGTGTTGAGTTCGTCCATCGACGCGGCGCTGGTCACCAGCACCCCAAAACCGTCGGCAAACTGGGTCACCGAGTCGGCACCACTGGTCCAGCGGCGGTCACACACCCGTTGCACGTCGGGATCAAACCGCACCAAGCGCAAGCGCTTCAAGTGCGCGGGCGCGCCCGGGCCCAAAAAGTCGCTGAACCACTGGGCGGCCAGGTCGCCCATGTCGAGCGCGGGCACCACATCGTCCCAGACCCGCACCTTGACCGGCCACTCGGCCGCCTCCAAGTTCAGGTGCAGCGCCAGCATGCCTGGGGCGCGCAGCACCAGGCTGTCGAGCTTGAAGGCGGGCTGAATCAGCGCCATGCGTGGCAAGTCGCGCTGGCTCACCATCTCGCCCTGTTCGTCCACCACCATCCAGGCGCGGTCCCAGGCCAGGCCGGTGGGCGTCACCTCGGCCTCGCGCACCGACACACCGGCACAGGATTTCACTGGGTAGATCCACAAGGCGTCGATGTGCGCGCTGACGTCCGCATCGGCGGCGGTGGGAAAAGGCGTGTCGGTCTGGTGCATGGCGGTGTCGGGACAAAAACAAGACAGGGTGTGCCATTGTGCCCACCGCCTAAAATCCCAACCATGACCGATCGCTCACCCTCAGGCTCCGCCCCCCGCCGCGTCGACGTGGCCATCCGAGGCCGTGGCATCGTCGCCCACACGCTGGCGCTGGCCTTGTCGCAGCAGGGTCTGCGCGTGGCCCTGGTGGCCGACGAAGCGCTCGCCCCCGCCGCCAGCGCGCCCGATGTGCGGGCTTATGCGCTCAACAGCGCCTCGCGCCAACTGCTTGAATCCGTGCGCGCCTGGCCCGAGGGCGAGGCCATCACCCCCATCAGCGCCATGCGGGTCTGGGGCGATCAGCGCGCCGAACTCGGTTTTGTGCCCCCCGCTGGCGCCGATGGCGCGTTGGGCTGGATCGTCGACGTGCCCGCGCTGGAACAGCGCCTGGAGCAAGCGCTGGACTTTGCCCCTGGCATCACCCGCAGCGACACAGTGCCCACCGCGGCGCTGACGGTGGTGTGCGAAGGCAAACACAGCCCCACACGCGCCGCCTTGGGTCTGCCCATGGCGGTGCGGCGTTACCCCCACACCGCCTTGGCCGCGCGCCTGCATGCCAGCGTGCCGCACGGAGGGGTGGCGCGCCAGTGGTTTGTGCGCTCGGCCGATGGCCTGGGCCACGAAATCCTGGCGTTGCTGCCCATGGGCGGCGCGCAAGGCAGCGAAGTGGCGCTGGTGTGGTCGCTACCCCACGCCGACGCACAGGCCTGGCTGCAGGCCGAACCCGCCGCCTTGGCCAGCGCGGTGCAAGACCGCAGCGAGCATGGCCTGGGTGAACTCACCCTGAGCAGCGCGGCCCAAGCCTGGCCGCTGCAATGCGCGCGCGCCGAACGCTGGTTTGCCACCGGCCCACAAGGCAGTGTGGTGCTGGCCGGTGACGCCGCCCACACCATGCACCCACTGGCCGGCCAAGGCCTGAACGTGGGCTTGGGCGATGTGGCCACCCTGGCGCAGGTGCTGCGCGAGCGTGAATACTGGCGCCCGCTGGGCGACCCCAAGCTGTTGCGCCGCTACGAGCGCGCGCGCGCCGCCGACGTGGCCGCCATGCAATGGCTCACCGACGGTCTGTTTGATCTGTTTGGCCACCCCGACCCTCGGGTGGAACAACTGCGGCACTGGGGGTTCCAAGCGGTGAACCGGTTCACGCCGGTGCGCAACTGGCTCACCCGCCAGGCCATGGGCCAAACGGCCTGATTGTTTGTTACCGAGACACACCATGAAACACCTTCTGATGGCCCTGGGCCTGGCCCTGTTGAGCCTAGGCGCCAGCGCGCAAGACGCCGCGATCCGCAAAAACCTGGCCCAGCGCCTGCCCAACCTGCCCAAGATCGACGAGGTGCGCGCCACGCCCATGCCTGGACTGTTTGAGGTGCGCATCAACCACAGTGAAATTTTCTACACCGACGCCCAGGGCAACTTCCTGATCGACGGCACGCTGATCGACACCCGCAGCCGGATCAACCTGACCGAAGAGCGGCAAAACAAGCTCACCGCTATCAACTTCAAAGACCTGCCACTCAAAGACGCCTTCACCTTGGTGCGCGGCAACGGCAAGCGCACCATCGCGGTGTTTGAGGACCCCAATTGCGGCTACTGCAAGCGCTTTGAACGCGACCTGCTCAAGGTCAACAACATCACGGTGCATGTGTTTCTCTACCCCATCCTGAGCGCCGACTCGACCGAAAAATCCAAGCACATCTGGTGCGCCAAAGACAAAGGCGAAGCCTTCCTCGACTGGATGACCAAAGACGTGACCCCCGCCAAAGCCAGTTGCGACACCGCCGCGGTGGACCGCAATGTGGAGCTGGGCCGCAAGCTGCGCATCACCGGCACGCCCACCATCTTTTTCACCGACGGCAGCCGGGTGCCCGGTGCCATCGGCGTCGACCGGCTGGAAAAAATGCTGGCCGATATCGGCAACTGATCCCTATCGCCTGTCACCATGACCCCCGCTGTGAACACCACCCCATCCATCTGGTTTGAACGCTTGGGCTACGCCGGCCTGCTGCCGTTTGTGGGCTTGGCCCTGCTGGTGTGGATGCTGCCCGAGCCCGAATTGCAAATCTGGGTCGCCACCGCGCTGGCGGCTTATGGCGCGCTGATCGTGTCGTTTCTGGGCGGGGTGCACTGGGGCGCTGCTTGGCGCGGCGACGCCAACGCACACCAACACGCCATCTGGGGTGTGGCGCCCAGCTTGCTGGGCTGGCTCGGTGTGCTGATGCCGCCGTTTGCGGGTCTGCCTTGGCTGGGCATGGTGCTGATCGCTTGTTACTTGGTCGACCGCAAGCGCTACCCGGCGCTGGGCTTGGCGCCTTGGCTCACCCTGCGCTTTCGCTTGTCAATGGTGGCGGCGCTGAGCTGCTTTGTCGCAGCCGGAGCGGTGTGAACATGGACGCCATCGTCTACCGCGTCGCCGCCAACGAGCCCGGCGCCCACCGCTACACCGTCACCCTCACCATCGCCCGGCCCCAAGCGGGCCAAGAGGTGTCGCTGCCGGTGTGGATCGCCGGCAGCTACCTGGTGCGCGAATTCGCCCGCCACCTGCACGGCTTGCAGGCGCGCCAGGGCCGGCGCGCGGTGGCGGTGCAGCAGCTCGACAAATGCCGCTGGCGCATCGACTGCCGCGCCGATGCGCCCCTGGTGCTGACGCACGAGGTGTATGCCTTTGACAACTCGGTGCGCGCCGCTTGGCTGAGCCCCGAACGCGGCTTCTTTAACGGCACCAGCACCTGCTTGCGGGTGCACGGCCAAGAACACCTGCCCCACACGCTGGAGGTGCCGCCGGTGCCCGGACACACCGACTGGCGCTTGGCCACCGGGCTGGCGCCCGTCAAAACCCACAAAAGCGGCTTTGGTGTGTATCGGGCCGCCGATTACGACGAACTGGTGGACTGCCCGGTGGAGATGGGCCCGTTCTGGTCGGGGGCCTTCACCGCCTGCGGCATTCCACACCAGCTGGTGGTGAGCGGCGCCCCGCCGTCCTTCGACAGCGCTCGCCTGCTGGCCGACACCCAGGCCATCTGCGAGACCGAAATACGCTTCTGGCACGGCGCCGGCGCCACCGCTGGCAAAAAAGCGCCCCACCAGCGCTATGTGTTCATGCTCAACGTGGTCGACGACGGCTACGGCGGGCTGGAGCACCGCAACAGCACCGCCTTGATTTGCGGCCGGCGCGACCTGCCACGGTTGGGCGAGGCCAAGGCCGGCGAGGGCTACACCACCTTGCTGGGCCTGATCAGCCACGAGTATTTCCACACCTGGAACGTCAAACGCCTGCGCCCGGCCGAGTTCGCGCGCTACGACTACAGCCAAGAAAACTACACCGAGCTGCTGTGGTTCTTCGAGGGCTTCACCAGCTACTACGACGACCTGCTGCTGCTGCGCGCCGGCCGCATCGACGAAGCCACTTACCTTGACCTGCTGGCCAAAACCATCAATGGTGTCGACCAGACGCCGGGACGGCGGCTGCAAAGCGTGGCACAAGCCAGCTTCGACGCCTGGGTCAAGTACTACCGACAAGACGAAAATACCCCCAACGCCACGGTGAGCTACTACGCCAAAGGCTCGCTGGTGGCCTTGTGCCTGGACCTGAGCCTGCGCTTGGAAGGCAGCGATCTGGATGCGGTGATGCGCGGCCTGTGGCAGCGTTGCCAAGCCGGCCCCATGCGCGAACAAGACCTGCTCGACGAGCTGCAGGCGCGCACCGGCCGCAGCTGGGCTGGCGAGATCGCCGCCTGGGTGCACGGCACCGCCGATTTGCCCTTGGCCAAGCTGCTGCAAGCCCACGGCGTGGCGGTGAGCGCCGAGCCGGGCACCTTGGCCCAACGCCTGGGCCTGCGGGTAACCGAGGCTGGCGGCGTGCGCATCAAAACGGTGTTGCGCGGCGGTGTGGCCGAACGCGCCGGCCTGTCGGCGGGCGACGAATGGCTGGGTGTGCAGACCACGGGTCGCGCGCCACAAGGCTGGCGCATCCGCAAGCTCGACGACATTGAGTCGCTGCTGGGCAAGGCCAAGGCCTTCACCGCGCTGGTGGCGCGCGACCAGCGCCTGCTGCAGCTGCCGGTCAAACTCGGCGCGCCGGTGAGTGTGTGGAAGCTCAAGGCCACAGCCGAGCGCAGCTCGCGCTGGCCGCTGGCGACCTAAGAGCCCTGCTTCACTTGGGCCGCAAGTCCAGCACCCGCTTGGCCTTGCCCTGGCTGCGTTCCACACCGCCTTCGGGCTTGAGCTCAATCACCGCGCTGCTGCCCACATAGGTTTTGATGTCGTGCTGCAGGGCGGCGGCGGCGGCGCGCGCTTCGGCGCTGTCCACCGCCACACCGGGGCGGGTTTCCACCCGCACCGTCAGGCCATCGAGCGGGCCTTCGCGGGTCAACACACACAGGTAGTGCGGCGCCAGCGCGGCTTGTTTGAGGATCAGCTCCTCAATCTGGGTCGGGAACACATTGACGCCACGCACGATCATCATGTCGTCGCTGCGGCCGGTGATCTTTTCCATGCGGCGCATGGTGCGTGCGGTGCCGGGCAACAGGCGCGTGAGGTCGCGGGTGCGGTAGCGGATGATGGGCAGCGCCTCTTTGCTCAGGCTGGTGAACACCAGCTCGCCCAGCTCGCCGTCGGGCAGCACTTCGCCGGTCTCGGGGTCGATGATCTCGGGGTAGAAGTGGTCTTCCCAGATGGTGGGGCCGTCCTTGGTTTCGACACATTCGCTGGCCACACCGGGGCCCATGACTTCGGACAGACCGTAGATGTCGACCGCGTCAATACCCATGCGCAGCTCAATCGCACGGCGCATGTCGTTGGTCCAAGGCTCGGCGCCAAAGATGCCGGTGCGCAGCGAGCTGCTGCGCGGGTCGATGCCCTGGCGCTCGAATTCATCGGCGATCGCGAGCATGTAGCTCGGCGTCACCATGATGATGGTGGGTTTGAAATCCTGAATCAGCTGCACCTGGCGCTCGGTCTGGCCGCCACCAAAGGGCACCACGGTCAGGCCCAGCCGCTCGGCGCCGTAGTGCGCGCCCAGGCCTCCAGTGAACAGGCCGTAGCCGTAGCTCACATGCACCATGTCGCCCGGCCGCGCGCCCGCGGCGCGAATGCTGCGCGCCACCAGAGTCGCCCAGGTGTCGATGTCTTTCTGTGTGTAGCCCACCACCGTGGGTTTGCCGGTGGTGCCGCTGCTGGCGTGGATGCGCGCGCACTGTTCGCGCGGCACCGCAAACATGCCAAAAGGGTAGTTGTCTCGCAGGTCACTTTTGACGGTAAAAGGAAACTTCGCCAGATCGGCCAGACTGCGGCAGTCGTCGGGATGCACACCGGCGGCGTCGAACTTGGCGCGGTAAACCGGCGAGTTCGCGTACGCGTGGCGCAGGGTGGCTTGCAGGCGCTTGAGCTGCAGCGCGCGCAGCTCGTCGACGCTGGCTTTTTCGATCGGGTCCAGGGCAAAACCGCTCATGGCGCCACCTCCTCAAACACCTGACCGGGAATCACCGCACTTTTGCCACGGAACATGGCCACCACCTCGCCGCGCTGGTTGCTCACCCGCATGTCGTAAATGCCGTGGCGGCCTTGCAGCGTTTGCTCCACGCCTTCGCAGGTCAACACATCACCTTCGTGCGCGGGCTTCAAAAACTCGATGCTGCAGCCGGCCGCCACCGCGTTTTTGTTGTGGCTGTTGCAGGCAAAGGCAAAGGTGGAGTCGGCCAGGGTGAAGATGAAGCCGCCGTGGCAAATGCGGTGGCCGTTGAGGTGCAGCGGCTTGACCACCATGCGCAGCACGGCGCGCCCCGGGGTCACGCTCAGCAGCTCCATGCCCATGGTGTCCTTGCTCGCGGTGTCGACCGCGAACATGGTCTCGCCGACTTGTGTCGCACGCTGTTCAGGCGTCATGCTCATTCCCCCTTGAAGCGGGGAGCCCGCTTTTCGCGGAAAGCCATCACGCCTTCGATGTAATCGTGCGTACGGCCGAGCGCCGACTGGGTGTCGCGCTCCACATCCAGCTGTTGGTCAAAGCTGCGGGTGCCGGCCTCGCGCAGCAGCGCGCGGGTGGCCACCAAAGCGGCGGTGGGCATGGCGGCGAGTTTGTCGGCCAGGGCCAAGGCAGCGCCCAGGCAGTCGTCGGCCACGTCCCACACCAGGCCCCAGTCCTTGGCCTGTTGGGCGCCGAGTTTGTCGCCGGTCATGGCCAGGCCCAAGGCGCGCGACAGGCCCAAGCGCTCCACCAGCAGCCAGCTGCCGCCAGCGTCGGGAATCAGCCCAATCTTGCTGAAGGCCTGAATGAAGCTGGCGTTGGGCGCGGCAATCGCCATATCGCAGCACATGGCCAGCGACGCGCCCGCACCGGCCGCCACCCCATTGACCGCCGCCACGCTGGGCATGCGCAGCCGCGCCATGCGGCGTGCGGTGGGGTTGAAGGCTTGTTCGATGATGGGGCCGGGGTCGGCGCGCTGCACCAGATCGGGCCCGGGCGCAAAGTCAAACGCCGACAAATCGGCGCCAGCGCAAAAGCCGCGCCCCGCCCCGGTGACCACCAGCGCGCGGATGGTGCGGTTGGCCTCGGCTTGGTCCAGCGCACGCCACAGCGCCTGGTGCATGGCCAAGTCAAAGCTGTTGAGGTTGTCGGGCCGGTTGAGGGTGACGACGGCCACCGCCCCCCGCTCTTCGTAGAGGATGGATTCGCTCATTGTGTTTGTCTCCTGCTGCCACTGTAGCATTCACCGACCGATCGGTTGGTTAATGTTTTCCCGGATGGCTTGCCGCTATAGTGAGGGCTGATTTACGTTAACGTCAATGGAGACTTGTCGCATGAACACCCCCGAACTCATTCTGGTGCGCACCGAAGGCCGCGTCGGCGTCATCACCCTCAACCGCCCCAAGGCGCTCAATGCCCTGAACGGCCAGCTCATGGACGAGCTGGGCGCCGCGCTCAAAGCCTTTGACGCCGACCCCGAGATCGGCTGCATGGTCATCACCGGCAGCGAAAAAGCCTTTGCCGCCGGGGCCGACATCGGCGCCATGGCCACCTACACCTTCGCCGACGTCTACAACAGCGACTACATCACCCGCAACTGGGAAACCATCCGCACCATCCGCAAGCCGGTGATCGCGGCGGTCAGCGGCTTTGCCCTGGGTGGCGGCTGCGAGCTGGCCATGATGTGCGACTTCATCATCGCCGCCGACAACGCCAAATTTGGCCAGCCCGAGATCAAGCTCGGCATCATCCCCGGTGCAGGGGGCACGCAGCGGCTTCCGCGCGCCGTGGGCAAGGCCAAGGCGATGGACCTCGCGCTCACCGGTCGCCTGATGGATGCACACGAAGCGGAGCGTGCCGGTCTCGTGTCGCGCGTCGTTGCCGCTGACAAGCTGCTCGATGAGGCCATGGCTGCGGCCACGGTGGTTGCCGGTTTTTCCTTGCCGGCGGTGATGATGGTCAAGGAGGCCGTGAACCGCGCCTATGAGGTGCCGCTTGGCGAGGGACTGCTGTTCGAGCGGCGTCTGTTCCACTCGCTGTTCGCGACCGAAGATCAGAAGGAAGGCATGGCCGCATTCGTCGCCAAGCGCGCGCCGAACTTCACTCACCGGTGACCGGGGCGCGATCTATT
>JBEIEH010000020.1:0-20591 GCA_040383055.1 Burkholderiaceae bacterium | reverse complement strand
GAGCAGCTTGTCGGCCGCCAGGATGTTGATGACGCCCTTGCCGTCGACCGTCTGCATGAAGTCGCTGATGTCGAGCATGGGTTCGCCAAAAAATTTGTCGCCACCCTGTTGCTCGATTTGCAGCAGGCCGCGCTGGATGGCGCCCACGCTGGCGGCGCTGATGTTGCCGTACTCGGTGGTGAATTGCTTGGCGTTGTCGCCCACATGCTGCAGCATGGCGCGCAGGTCTTTGAGGTCGAGCAGCAGCAAGCCGTTGTCGTCGGCGATCTTAAAAATCAGGTTGCGCACCCCGGTCTGGGTGTCGTTCAAATTCAGCATGCGCGAGAGCAGCAGCGGCCCCATGTCGCTCACCGTGGCGCGCACCGGGTGGCCTTGTTCGCCAAACACGTCCCACAGGGTGGTGGGGCATTCGGTGGGCTGGGGCAGCGCCAGGCCACGCTCCGCCAAGATCTTGGCGATCTTGTCGGGAATGCGCCCGGTTTGTGAAATACCGGTGAGGTCGCCTTTGACGTCGGCCATGAATACCGGCACGCCGCGCAGCGAAAACTGTTCGGCCAAGGTTTGCAGCGTCACCGTTTTGCCGGTGCCAGTGGCGCCTGTGATCAGGCCATGGCGGTTGGCCAGACCAGGCAGCAGGTGGCACTGGGCGGTGGCGTTCTGGGCGATCAGCATCGGTTCGGCCATTGGGCACTCCAAATAAGGTGAGGATGGGGGAAAACGTAAAATCGCTCGCTTATTAAATCAAAACCGCATCAGAAAAAAGGACTCAACCATGGCTGGACACAGCAAATGGGCGAATATTCAACACCGCAAGGGCCGTCAGGACGAAAAGCGCGGCAAGATTTGGACCCGTGTCATCCGTGAGATCACGGTGGCCGCGCGCACCGGTGGTGGAGACCCTGCCATGAACCCGCGCCTGCGGTTGGCCATTGAAAAGGCCAAGGCCGCCAATATGCCGGCCGACCGCGTCAAGTACAACGTGGACAAAGCCTCGGGCAACCTCGAAGGCCAGGCGCTGGAGGAGATTCGCTATGAGGGCTACGGCATCGGCGGCGCGGCCATCATCGTCGACACCATGACCGACAACCGGGTGCGCACGGTGGCCGAGGTGCGGCACGCTTTCAGCAAGTACGGTGGCAATCTCGGCACCGAAGGTTCGGTGGCTTTTCAGTTCAAGCACTGCGGCCAGCTGATTTTTGCCCCCGGCACGTCAGAAGACAAGGTGATGGAAGTCGCTCTGGAGGCGGGCGCCGAGGATGTGATCACCGACGACGATGGCGCCATTGAGGTGCTGACGGCTTACACCGACTTTGAAGCTGTGAAGAACGCGCTGGAGGCCGCTGGCCTGAAGCCCGAGGTGGCTGAGGTGACGATGCGGCCCGAGAACACCATTGAGCTCACCGGCGAGGACGCGGCCCGCATGCAGAAGCTGCTGGACGTCATCGAAGACTTGGACGATGTTCAAGCTGTTTTTCACAACGCTGAGCTGTGACTCACCCCCGCCGCGCTGTGCGCGACCCCTTCAAGGGGGCAAAGCGGTGCCGGATCCGCCGCGTTCTTGATCGTGGGGCACGCGCTCCGGATCCGGAGGCCTTGGTGGACTTGAACCTATTTTGGAGAATGGTTTGAAAGTTTTGGTGATTGGCGGCGGTGGCCGCGAACACGCGCTGGCCTGGAAGCTCAAGCAATCGGCGGGGGTGGAGCAGGTGTTTGTGGCGCCCGGCAACGCAGGCACCGCGCGCGACGCGCAGTTGACCAATCTGCCGATCACCGACAAGGTGGCTTTGCGCGAATGGGCACAGAGCAAGGGCGTGGCGCTGACCGTGGTGGGGCCGGAGGCGCCGCTGGCCGCTGGGGTGGTGGACGAGTTCCGCGCCCATGGGCTGGCGATTTTTGGACCCACCCAGGCCGCTGCGCAGCTGGAGAGTTCCAAAGCCTTTTCCAAAGCCTTTATGGCGCGCCACGGCATTCCGACCGCCGCCTTCGACACCTTCACCGACGCGGCCGCCGCCCACGCCTATGTGGAGCGCATGGGCGCACCGATTGTGGTCAAGGCCGACGGCTTGGCTGCTGGCAAGGGGGTGGTGGTGGCCATGACTCTGGCCGAGGCGCACGAGGCGATCGACTTCATGCTGCTGGACAACAAGCTCGGTGTGAGCCACAACGCCGGCGGCGCCCGGGTGGTGATCGAAGAGTTTTTGGACGGCGAAGAAGCCAGCTTCATTGTGCTGTGCGACGGCGAGCATGCGCTCCCCTTGGCCACCAGCCAAGACCACAAGCGCTTGCTCGACGCCGACCAAGGCCCCAACACCGGCGGCATGGGCGCGTATTCGCCGGCACCAGTGGTCACGCCAGCGGTGCACCAGCGCGCCATGGACGAGGTGATCTGGCCCACGCTGCGCGGCATGGCGGCCGACGGCATTCCCTACACCGGTTTTTTGTACGCTGGGCTCATGATTACCCGCGACGGTGCGGTCAAAACACTCGAGTTCAACTGCCGCATGGGCGACCCCGAGACGCAGCCGATCATGATGCGCTTGCAAAGCGACCTCGCCCAAGTGCTGCTGGCCGCCACCCGAGGTGAACTCGACCAAGTCCAACTGCAATGGGACGCGCGGGTGGCGCTCGGTGTGGTGCTGGCCGCCGCCGGTTACCCCATGGCTCCGCGCAAGGGCGACGCCATCACCGGGCTGCCGGCCGACGCCCCCGATGCGGTGGTGTTCCACGCTGGAACCGCTGAGCAAGATGGTGCGGTGGTGAGCGCTGGCGGTCGGGTGTTGTGCGCCACCGCCTTGGGCGCGACTGTGCGCGAGGCTCAGGCCCGTGCCTACACCCTGGCAGACGTGGTGCAATTCGACGGCGTGCAATACCGCCGCGACATCGGATACCGCGCGCTGTGAGCGTACCCGCGCCCATGCCTGTGCAGTTCCAAGGCTCGCGCTTGGCAGCGCTTGTCTTGCGGCTGTTGGGCTGGCGCCTGCGCTATCACGGCTTTCCTAGCCGTCAAGGCGTGGCCATCGTCTATCCGCACACCAGCAATTGGGATTTCCCCATCGCGGTGCTGGCCAAGTGGGCCATTGGCGTGCCGGTGCGTTTTTGGGGCAAAGACAGCCTGTTTCGCATTCCGGTGTTTGGTCGCTGGCTGCGCTGGCTTGGGGGGATTCCGCTGGACCGCAGTGCGCCACGCGGCGCGGTGGGCGAGATGGTGGCCGAGTTCGAACGGGCCCGAACCGAGCGCCGCTTGTTTTGGCTCGCGCTCTCGCCGGAGGGCACCCGCAAACACACCGACGGCTGGCGCAGCGGCTTTTACCAAGTCGCGTGGCGCGCTCGGGTGCCGGTGCTGCTGGTCAAACTGGATGTGGCACACAAACGCATAGACTTGGGTCACACCATCTGGCTCACCGGCCAGTCAGAGGCCGACCACGAACGCATGGCGCAGCTCCTGGCAGGTGCTTCCGGTTTTAAACCACAAGGCGCCAGCCCGATTCGTCCGCTGGGTCAGGCGCGATCACACGCAGAGGAGGGCAGGGCATGACCCCGCAAACAGCAGACGTCAAAACCTATCTCACGGGCCTGCAGCAGCGCATCATGGACGCGGTGGCAAGCCGCGACGGCTCACCCGTGACCGTGGACCCTTGGACCAAACCCGCTGGCGAGAAATTGCAGGGAGAGGGCGTGACCCAAATCCTGGAAAACGGCTCGGTGTTTGAACGCGCTGGCTGCGGGTTTTCGCACGTCACGGGGCCGCAGTTGCCGCCGTCGGCGACCCAGCACCGACCAGAGTTGGCCGGCGCGCCGTTTGAGGCCATGGGCGTGTCGCTGGTGTTTCACCCGCGCAATCCCTATGTGCCCACGGTGCACATGAATGTGCGCATGATCGCCGCCCACCCCGCAAACGGCCAGAGCGTGTGCTGGTTTGGCGGCGGCATGGATTTGACACCGTACTACGGCTTTGAAGAAGACGCTGTTCACTTCCATCAAACCTGCCGCGACGCGCTCGCGCCCTTTGGCGACGACAAATACCCGCGCTTCAAACGCTGGTGCGACGAGTATTTCTATTTGGCACACAGACGCGAGCAGCGCGGCGTCGGCGGTGTGTTCTTCGACGATTTTGCCGAGCTGGGCTTCGAGCAGAGCTTTGGCATGCTGCGCGCGGTGGGTGACGCCTTTTTGGGCGCCTATTTGCCGATCGTGGAGCGCCGTGTGAACACACCGTACGGCGAGCGTGAGCGAGAACATCAGCTCTATCGGCGTGGCCGTTACGTGGAGTTCAACCTGGTCTGGGACCGGGGCACCCACTTTGGCCTGCAGTCGGGCGGACGCACCGAATCGATTTTGTTGTCGATGCCACCGCTGGTGAGCTGGTCGTACCAGCGCGCCATGCCGCCGGACTCGCCTGAGGCGCGCTTGACCAGCGACTTTCTGGTGCGCAAGGAGTGGTTGGTATGAGTGCCTCTCCATCCGGCGAGCGGCCTTTGCGCATTGCCATCTTTGGCGGGGCATTTGATCCGCCGCACCGCGCCCACCGGGTGCTGGTGGAGTCGGCGATTGAACAGCTGGAATTGGACCGCTGTGTGGTGGTGCCCACAGGAGACGCTTGGCACAAAAGCCGCACCTTGTCGCCGGCCCGTCACCGGTTGACGATGACGCGCCACGCGTTTGCCGACCTGATGGAAGTGCAGGTGGACGACCAAGAGCTGCGCCGCCAGGGGCCGAGTTACACCATCGACACGGTGGAGCGGGTTCAACAGGCCTATCCCGGTGCGACACTGTTTTTGCTGCTGGGGATTGATCAGTGGCGGGTGTTTCCCAATTGGCATCGCTGGGAGGCTTTGCTCCAGTCGGTCGTGCCGGTGGTGGCCCTGCGTCCCGAGGAGCCTCCCCCATGGCCTGAGCGGGTCAAGTCGCGCGAGCCCCAAGATCTTGACCCGCGCCTGCCCAAACCGGTGTGGCTGTTGATGCCCTATCTCAACGTCAGCTCAACCGACATGCGGCGGGCCATCGCCGAACTGGGCGTTGGCTGTCCTGCCTTGGTGCAGGAACTGCACCCCGCCGTTGCCGGCTATATTTCCACACATTCTCTTTATTCACCGACGGATACCGCATGACCACCGAAACCGCTGCCAAAAAAGACGTCCAAAAACTCCAGCGGGCCATCGTCGATGGTCTGGAAGACGTGAAAGCCCAAGACATTGTGGTGTTCAACACCGCCGACATTTCCCCGCTGTTTGAGCGCGTGATTGTGGCCAGTGGTACGTCCAACCGCCAAACCAAGGCGCTGGCGTCCAGCGTGCGCGACGCGGTCAAAGACGCCGGTTTTGACAAGCCCCGCATCGAGGGCGAAGACAACGGCGAGTGGATCATCGTCGACTGTGGTGCGGCGGTCTGCCACATCATGCAGCCGGTGATTCGCGAGTATTACCGCCTAGAAGAAATCTGGGGCGCCAAGCCGGTGCGGCTGAAACACGGCGTCGAGAAGGCCGCCGCCGCCAAGACGGTGGCCGACAAGGCGCCAGCCAAAAAAGCCGCTGCGAAGAAAACCACCAAAGCCGCCCAAGCGCCCGCGCGTTCGGGCGCCGCGGTCGTGAAAGCAGTGGCCAAGAGTGCCGCCGCCAAAGCGTCTACGAAAGCACCCGCCAAAGCAGCGAGCACAAGCGCCAAGCCCGCGGTCAAAAAGACCGCTACCACCAAGACCGCCACGGCCAAGCCCGCTGCCAAAAAACCTGCGACCAAAAAGGCCTTGCCCAAGGTGGTGGTCAACGCACCGGCGAAGAAGCCCGCCGCCAAGAAATTGGTGGTGGCCAAGCCAGCTGCCAAAGCAGCTGCAGCCAAAAAGCCAGCCGCCAAAACCCCTCGCAAGGGCGCATGAAGCTGGTGGTCGTCGCGGTGGGGCAGCGCATGCCCGACTGGGCGCAGACCGCCTGCGACGATTACGCCCGCCGCTTTCCACCCGACCTGCGGCTGGAAGTCAAAACCGTCAAAACCGAGCCGCGCGGCAGCAACACGGTGGAAACCTTGTGGGCCGCCGAGCGCGAACGCATTGAGGCGGCTTGCCCCAAGGGCGCGCGCAAGGTGGTGCTCGACGAGCGCGGCACAGCACTCACCACCAAAGCGCTGGCGCAGCAGTTGTCGCAGTGGCAGCAAGGCGGCGACGATGTGGCGCTCATCATCGGTGGCCCCGACGGGCTGGACCCCGCGCTGCGCCAAAGCGCGCAGCAACGCATTCGCCTGTCCGACTTGACCCTGCCCCACGCCATGGCCCGGGTGCTGCTGCTGGAGCAGCTGTACCGAGCCTGGTCGATCAACAGCAACCACCCGTATCACCGCGAATGAGCTTCATCTACCTCGCCTCCCAAAGCCCGCGCCGCCGCCAGTTGCTGGAACAGTGGGGCCTGCGCTGTGAGCTGCTGCTGCCCGACGCCAGCGAAGACGCCGAGGCGCTGGAAGAGGTGTTGCCCGGTGAGGCGCCTGCGGCCTATGTGCAGCGGGTCACTGGCCTGAAGCTCGACGCCGCTGTGCAGCGTTTGCGCCGCCGCGGCTTGCCGTTGGCGCCGGTGCTGTGCGCCGACACCACGGTGGCATTGGGGCGGCGCATTTTGGGCAAACCGGCCGACGCGGCAGAGGCGCAAGCCATGCTGCAAAGCCTCATGGGCCAACGCCACCGGGTGCTGACGGCGGTGGGGCTGGCCAAGCCCTCGGCGCGGGCGGTGAAGCGCGCCCAAGCGCTGTCCACCTCTTGGGTCGAGTTTGCGCCGGTGCCGGTCGCCGACATCCGCCGTTATGTGGCCAGCGGCGAGCCCATGGGCAAGGCCGGTGCCTATGCCATTCAAGGGCAAGCGGCGCTGTGGGTGTCGCACATCAGCGGCAGTTACAGCGGCATCATGGGCCTGCCCGCGTTTGAAACCGCCCAGGTGTTCGCCGAACTCGGCATGCCCTTGCAACCGACCGGAGCCGCCGCATGAGCCAAGACATCTTGATCAACTGGGCGCCACAGGAAACCCGGGTGGCGGTGGTGGAGCAGGGCGCGGTGCAAGAGGTGCACATCGAACGCACGCTCGAGCGCGGCTTGGTGGGCAACATCTACCTGGGCAAAGTGGCCCGTGTGTTGCCGGGCATGCAGTCGGCGTTCATCGATATTGGTCTGGACAAGGCGGCGTTTTTGCATGTGGCCGATTTGCTGCCCAACATCACCGCACGCCACGCCCAGCCCAAAGGGGCGGACAGCGACGGCAAGGTGCTGCCCGCTGGCGCCGTGCAGCCGATTGAGAAGCAGATTTTTGAGGGCCAGGCCCTGATGGTGCAGGTGCTCAAAGACCCGCTGGGCACCAAAGGCGCGCGCCTGACCGCGCAGATCAGCATCGCCGGGCGGCTGCTGGTGTTCTTGCCGCAGGACAACCACATTGGGGTGTCGCAAAAAATACCGACCGCCCAGCGCGAAGCTTTGCGCCAACGGTTGGTGGCCTTGACCGAGACCGAGGGTGGCGGTTTTATTCTGCGCACCAACGCCGAAGACGCCAGCGACGAAGAACTCGCCGAGGACATTGCGTACCTGCGCAAAACCTGGCGGCGCATCAAGGAGTCGGCCACCCGCCAGCCGCCGGCCACCCTGCTGCACGAAGACCTCAACTTGATGCAGCGGGTGCTGCGCGACATTGTGTCGGCCCAGACACAGACCATCCGCATCGATTCGCGCGAACAGCACGGCCTGTTGCTGGCTTTTGCGCAGGAATTTATGCCCGACACCGTGCCCAAGCTGCAGCACTACAGCGGTGAGCGGCCGATTTTTGACCTGCACCACATCGACGAAGACATCGCGCGCGCGCTGTCGCGTCGGGTGGATTTGAAGTCGGGCGGGTATTTGGTGATCGACCAGACCGAGGCCATGACCACGGTGGATGTGAACACCGGCGCCTTTGTGGGCGCGCGCAATTTCGACGACACGGTGTTTCGCACCAACCTGGAGGCGGCCCAGGCCATCGCCCGCCAGCTGCGCCTGCGCAACCTGGGCGGCATTGTGATTGTGGATTTCATCGACATGACCCGCGAGGACCACCGCGACGCGGTGTTGGCCGAGTTCCGCAAACAGCTCGCGCGCGACCGGGTCAAGACCATGTGCGGCGGTTTTTCGCAGCTGGGTTTGGTGGAAATGACGCGCAAACGCACCCGCGAATCGCTCGCCCACATGCTGAGCGAAAACTGCAAAGCGTGCGAAGGCAAGGGCGTGGTCAAGACGCCGCGCAGCGTGTGTTACGACATCTTGCGCGAAATCCTGCGCGAGGCGCGTGCCTTCAACCCGCGCGAATTCCGGGTGGTGGCCGCACCCGGTGTGGTCGAGCTGTTTCTGGACGAGGAAAGCCAGCACCTGGCGGGCTTGTCCGATTTCATCGGTAAGCCGATCTCGCTGCAGGCCGAGGCCGGCATGACGCAAGAGCAGTACGACATCGTGCTGCTCTGAGGTGGCCGGCCCCAACAGCCGGGGCATGGGGCACCAGCCCCTGCGACCGACGGGCGCATCAGTGCGCAGCGCTGGCGCACGGCAGTGTGAAGCGCCAGGTGCACGTCTACGCTGAACAACACCCCGTGGCCCTGCAGCTCGGCGGCAGCGCACCGGCCGACCTGGCACTGGGCGCACGCCTGGGTCGGGAGTGGGCTACGGCGAGATCAAGCTGCAGGCTCCGTTATCTCAATTAAGCCGCGCGGTGCGCCCCTTGCGCCACGATCTGACCGACCGCCTGAAGCCGGGTTTCACGGACCTGTTGATTGCCGTCAATGGCGGCATCACCACACGGGAGCGGTGGACAGCCACCTGGCGTTTGTTGTTGCCGCGCTGCTGACGCATCCGTCTGGATGGCGTTGTGTGCTGGTGTGTGCGCTCACGGGCATTGGCTCGGTTTGGGTGGCATGGTTGCTTCTGTGCAGGCCCACAGATTGAACGCAGTTTGATGGATTTTTCGCACCGACAGGGCATCGAAGCCTGCAATGACATCGAACATTTCGGCGTCAATGGACGCCTGGCGTTTGTGGTGAAAGCTGGCATTGAGGTTGTGCAGCAGCTCTTCAATGTTGCGGTCGGCCCGCTCCATGGCGGCCAGCCGGCTCAGGTTTTCGCTGGCCAGGGATTCGGCGCAGGCGCGAAACACGGACACAAAGAGGTGTTCGCGCACCAGCGCACCCAGACCTGCGGTGGTATCGCCAATCAGTTCGGGCAGGGGCATGGCGGGCCACTGGCGTTGTTCGATGCTTTGGCGCCAGGTGTCGTCCAAGGGCAATAGGCGCTGGTTCACGCTGCCCCATAGCGCTTGCGGATCGGTTTTGTTGTAGAACAGGTGCAGCTCGGCTTGATCTGGGTCGGCAGAGCTGGTCTGCGACAGAATTTGACCCACCAGCAGGCCGATGTCGTTGACCGATGCCGGCATGTTGAATTGCCCCTGCGGGTGCAGCCCCACATCTTCTAGGCTCTCGTGTACACGTTCACCCACCGCCCAGACTTGAGCTTCTTGACCGAGTAGCGTCCCTTGCAAATCGGTGAGGATGGCCTTGGTGTGTTGTGCCACGCGCTCGTTGAACGGACCCACCAGTCCCTGGTCGGAGCCAAACACAACCGCACGCAGCAAACGCCCGGATGGCGCAGGCGCTGTGGTGGCGTCGGGTTTGGGCGATCCCTGCAACCGGATGGTGCGCAGTGCCACGCCCAGTCCCAGGTTCACAGTGTGTTCGTAATGCACCAGGGCGGCAACAGCCCTTTCGTATTGGCCAATGCTGGCCGCCGCCAGGGCTTTCATGCTTCGCACCACGGTTTTCAGGTCGCTTGCACTGGCGATTTTGCGGCGCAGACCGGTCATGTCTTTGCTCATGATGTACTCATTTTTGTGTTGATTTGGGGGGTAAGGCTTCGAGCCTGCTCCAGTCTTCTAGGGCTTGTCCGGCCAGTTCGGTCAGTGTGGATGTGTCTTGCGCACTGAGCTTGCCGGCGTGCGCGAGTCGTTCAATGAGAGCAGGGTCTGTGGCGTTTGCGGCGACTGCAATGGCCGCCTGCGCAGCTGCCATGCGATCCAGGGGAACCGCGTCGAACAACGCCGCGTTCAAGCCCAACAGCACGGTGATTTGTGACACCACCGTGAGTGGCGACAACTCGCTCTGCTGCAGACACGCACGGATGCGTTTGCCGTGTTCGATGGATGTGCGTGTGGCCTCGTCAAGGCGCGCGCCAAACCGTGCAAAGGTTTCCAGCTCTTCAAACTGCGCATACGCCAGTTTGAGGTCACCCGCCACAGTGCGGTAGGCCGTGCGTTGCGCTTTTCCCCCCACGCGCGAGACCGATTGCCCCACGTCGACGGCCGGCAGTACACCCCGTGCGAACAGCGACGAGTCCAGCACGATCTGTCCATCTGTCATGGAAATCAGATTGGTGGGGATGTATGCCGCGATGTTGTGCGCTTCGGTTTCGATGATGGGCAAGGCCGTCATCGAGCCGCCACCTCGGGCGGCGTTGAGATGGGTGGCGCGTTCAAGCATGCGGGAGTGGATGTAGAAAACATCGCCAGGAAAAGCTTCGCGCCCAGGTGGGCGGCGCAGCAGCAGCGACAGTTCGCGGTAGGCCCGTGCGTGGTGCGTGAGGTCGTCGTAGACGATCAGCACATCGCGCCCCGACTCCATGAAGTGTTCGGCAATGCTGGTGGCGGCGTAGGGTGCAATGTAGGCAAGGCCTGGTGCGTCGTTGCCTTCGGCCACCATGACCACGGTGTACGCCAGCGCGTCTTTGCTGCGCAAGCGAGCCACCGCCTTGGCAACAGCCGACGCCCGTTGACCAATGGCGCAGTACACACACACCACCCCTGTGTCACGCTGGTTATAGATGGTATCGATGGCGATGGCTGTTTTGCCGGTCTGCCGGTCGCCCAGAATCAGTTCGCGCTGGCCGCGTCCGATGGGGATTAGCGCATCAATCACTTTGATGCCGGTTTGCAGGGGCGCTGTGACGGGGGCGCGGTCCATGATGGCGGCAGCCGGGCGCTCAATGGGTAGGCGGGTGGTGGTGAGAGGCATGGGCCCCCCATCCAGCGGTCGGCCCAGTGGGTCGATCACGCGGCCCAGCAGCGCATCACCCACGCCAATGTCCATCACGCAGCCTGTGCGCAGCACTTCTTGTCCCGCCTGCAGGTGGGTGTGGTCGCCCAGCAGCACCACGTCTATGCCGTCCTCATCTAGATTAAAAGCGATGCCCGACAGGCCGCCAGGCAGCAGCAACCGTTCTTCGAACCCCAGGTGTGGCAGGCCCTGAACCCGTGCAATACCGGTGGACACACGAGCGATGGTGCCCACCTCGCGTGGTTGTAACGCCAGCTTGAAGTGGCGCAGTCGTTGTTCAATGGCGCACAACGCATGGCGCACGGTGGTTTGCCGTGTACTGGTGTGGTCTGTGGCCGTTGTCATAGGTTCAGTCCCCGGCAAGCGGCTGTTGTGGCAGATCCGCTGATAGCACCTGCAGGTATTCGTCGATGCTCCAGGCGAGCTTGTGCCCGCGTGCGCGGAGTTCAATGCCGCTGACCAGCTCAGACGCGGTTTCGAAGCGCAAGGCAATTGGCTGTCCGCATGTGGTGTGCAGGGCGGCGCGGATGCGGTCTTGCTGCGGCTGCGGCAAAGGGAAGGCGCTGCGCAGCACAGCTGGGTCGGCCTGTGACATGGCCCGTAATGCTTCGCGGAGCAGGGTCATGGCAGGGCCTTGTGCCGCTTGCAGGCGCTGCAGGAACACCTCGCACATCTGTTGCTCCAGTGTGGTGCTGGTCAGGTCGCCAAGCACCTTGCGCGAAATGTTGAACGCCTGCTCCTGGGTGCGCAGCGCAAGGTCGGTGTGCAGGCGCTGTGTTTCTTCTAGCAGGGCTTTGGTGCGCTGGGTCTTTGCGGCTTCGGCGGTTTCGCGGGCCTGTTGCTGCAGGCGACTGCCTTCTGCGCTGGCTGCGTCGGTGGCCTGGCGCAGCAGGTCGGCACGCTGGTTGTCAAAAGATTGGTTCTTTTTCCGGTATTCGGTTTGCTGCTCATGTGCCAATGCCTTGCTGGCCGCTGCCTCAGCCAGTTGTGCGGCAATGCTGCGTTCTCGTGTGGCAATGGCGTCAAGCACTGGCTGGTACAGAAAGCGCTTGAGCAAGCCAATCAGGATGGCGAAGTTCAGCAGTTGCGCTGCCACCGTGAACCAGTCAATGAGCATGGCTCAGCTCCCTGCGGCCTGTGCGGCTGCAAGCGCGGTGTTCCAGAACGGGTTGGCAAATATCAGGATCATCGACAGCACAAAACAGTAAATAGCGGTCGACTCGATCATGGCCAGGCCAACAAACAGGGTGCGGGCGATGGTGGCTGAAGCGTCGGGCTGCTGCGCCAGTGCGCTGAGGGCGACAGCCACCGCCTTGCCCTCGGCCAATGCAGGCCCGAGGGTGCCAACAGCGGTGGTCAGCCCTGCCATAACGATTGAGACCGTGGCGATCCAGGTGAGTGCGTCCATCGAAGGTCCTTGGTGAAGGGGGCTTTTCAGCGTGGGGGGGCTTGTGCGGGCGGATACTTGCCCGGGTGGCTGGTCGCTGCGGCGATGTACACCGCCGCCAGGATGGTGAAGATGTAGGCCTGCACCATGCCCGTGAGAAGCCCGAGTGCGGTCATCACGATGGGAAAGAAAAACGGTGTGATCGACAGCAGAATGGCGATGATCATGGCGCCACTCATCATGTTGCCGAACAGGCGAACAGCCAGTGCCACCGTGCGAGAGGCTTCGCTGATCAGGTTGAACGGCAGCATGATGGGCGTGGGCTGCAGGTAGGTCTTCAGATAAGGCAGCAGGCCCTGTTCGGCAATGCCAAACACGGGCACCGCAATCAGCACGCCCAGTGCCAGAGCCACGGTGGTGGACAGTGAGGCGGTGGGTGGCTCGTAGCCCGGCACGACGGTGGCCAGCGCCGAGGCAGCGACGAACAGAAACAGCGTACCCAGGAAGCCCAGATAACGTTCGGGGCTGGCGAGTCCGACGTCTTTGATCTGGCCTAGCATGGAGGTGACGACGATCTCAAGCACGTCTTGCCAGCGCGTGCGTTTGTGGCTTGTGCTGAGCTTGCGGGTGATGAGCGCTGAGCCCACGGTCAACACCGCCATCAGCAACCAGGTGAAGACGATGGTGGCATTGAGCTTCACAAGACCGTGTTGCCAGAAGATCCAGGCGTCGGGTGTCAGTCTCATGATAATGGTCCTGTTGTGGGGGCTGACATGGCAGCCGGGGGCTTTTTGCTGGCTACCAAAACCAGCGCGCGAGCAGCCACAAAACCCAGCAGGCACACACCCAGCTGCAGCGCTTGCCCTTCGCTCACAAAGTAAAAGCCGCTCAGTGCGACCAAGGTGCGCAGCAGCAGGCTGCCCACGAACCAGAGCATGGGTGTGGGCGATTGGGGTGCGCGCATGACGGTCCACCACAGGCCACCGAAGTAGACCAGCCCCAAGGCCAGGCCAGCCAGCAAGGCGCGGGTCCATAGAAACAGCTCACCGGCGTCAGGTGGCATCGCCGTCTCCTGGCTTGCCTTGCATGGCTTTGTCTTCCCTGGCAACCCAATGCCAGGCATTGAGGCAGCCCACCGTCATGCCCCCCAGCAGCAAGGCCAGCGTCCAGTTGCGCCCGCTGGGGTAGCGCTGATCCAGCCACAAGCCCAGCGCGGCTCCGGCCAGTGTTGGCACAGCGACCGACCACCCTATCAAACCCATCATTCCCAACCCAAACCAGACGCCTGGAGTTCCCGCTTGCCGCGCACGGAGTTTGCGGTCTGCCTGTGCCCCAACTTGTTGGGACAATGTGGCGTGGCTTTGGTCTGGTCTATGGGGGGGATTTTTCGGTTTTGGCATCATGTGGGGTGCTCCCCCAGCGAGGCAAACCGGCGCAGAAATCCGACCTCCAGCCGAGCCATGGCCGCGCGCATCTCGGCCTCCTGGGTATCGATCTGCAGATACTCCTGCTCCACTGCCACCCGCAACTGAGACAAGTCGCTGCCGCGCAGTGCACGCCTGACCGCGATCAGCACCACCAACCCGGTCTTGATGAGCACGCCTTCGTCCACCGCCAGAAACACTTCGCCCTGGGATAGGGTTTCAAAGCTCAGAATGCCGGGAACCAGCGCGGCCGTGCAGTCCAACCGATGCGGCAGCAAACCAAACGAACCGCTTGCGGTTTGCAAGGTCACGCGGGTGACGCCCCTTTCGGTGGCGAAAATGCCATGCGGTAGAAGTACCTTTAATGTCATGGACACGATGGCTCTCCTTCAGGGTGTGTGGCCTGCGCTTTTGCTGTGGCTTCGTCCACGGTGCCAATCATGTAGAGGGCGCTTTCTGGCAGATGCATGAATTCGTCGGCCAGGATGCGTTCGCACCCGTCCAGCGCGTCGGCAAGGTGCACCAGCTTGCCGGGCAGCCCCGTGAACTGCTCGGTGGTGAAGAAGGGTTGTGTCAGAAAGCGTTCCAGACGGCGTGCGCGCGCCACCAGTTTGCGGTCGTCGGCAGACAGCTGCTCCAGCCCCAGCATGGCAATGATGTCCTTGAGTTCGGCGTACTCTGCCAATGTGCGGCGGATGGTCTGCGCCAGAGCAAAGTGCCGCTCCCCCACGGTGTCTGGTGTGACCATCTTCGAGCTTGACTGCATCGGGTCGATGGCTGGAAACATGCCTTCGCTAGCGCGTTTGCGCGACAGCACGACGGACGCCGACAGATGGGAAAACGTATGCACCGCAGCCGGGTCGGTGAAATCGTCTGCAGGCACATACACCGCCTGAATGGAGGTGATGGCGCCACTGTCCGTGTTGGCAATGCGCTCTTGCAGCGCCGCAAGCTCGGTGCCCATGGTTGGTTGGTATCCCAGGCGCGATGGCATGTGCCCCATCAGGCCGGACACTTCAGATCCAGCCTGGATAAAACGGAAGATGTTGTCGATCAGCAGCAGCACGTCGCGTTGTTCGTCGTCTCGGAAGTATTCGGCCATGGTGAGTGCGGCATGTCCCACACGAAAACGCGCACCGGGTGGTTCGTTCATTTGCGCGAACACCATGACCATGTGTGGCAGTACACCGGCATCCGTCATTTCGCGGTAAAGCTCTTCGCCTTCGCGGGAGCGTTCACCAATGCCACAGAAGATACTCACGCCTTCTTGGTGGCTGATCATGTTGTGGATCATTTCGGTCAGCAGCACGGTTTTGCCGACGCCCGCCCCGCCGAACAGCCCTGTTTTTCCCCCTCGCTCCAGCGGTGCTAGTACATCGATGACCTTGATGCCAGTTTCAAACACCTCGGACTGGGTGGAGCGCTTGACCAGTGGCGGTGGTGAGCGATGGACCGATCGCCACTGCACATTGGGTGGTTGAGCCAAGCCATCAATCGCGCGACCAAACACGTCGAACATGCGCGAGAGGATGTGAGGGCCCACGGGAGCCTGCAGGGGGGCACCACTGTCGTGCACCACCATGCCTCTTGTCAAACCTTGTGTGGGGGTCAGTGCAATGCAGCGCACAGTGTGCATGTCGTGGTGCGCCAGCACTTCGACCACGATGTGCTGTGCGGTACCGCAACGCAACAGCTTGTGTATGGACGGCAAGCGATGCTCAAAACGCACATCCACAACGCTGCCCCTGACGGCTGCGACTGTGCCGGTCGGTGGTTCTCCCGGATCAACGCCGCCCGATGGCGTATCAGCTGCGCCATGAAACCGGTTGAATTCGTGCGGGTTGATGAGCTGTGGATGGATCACGCGGCACCATAAAGTCGGACTGTGGGGGGCGTCTGTGCGCTGGCGCACAGGCGGCCGGATGCGTCGGCACAGCCAGCCGGTGAGCTCGGGTTGATCTGTCAGTTAGCGCACAGACAGCGGCGTGCTTGCTGTGTGTTCATTGCCGGATTGCATTGGAGGATCACCCATGGCCGACACACTGAACCCCGATTTGCTCCGGCAGATGCATGCTTGGTGGCGTGCTGCCAACTACCTGTCGGTTGGCCAGATTTACTTGCAGGAGAACCCGTTGCTGGACGTGCCGCTGACGCTGGAGCACGTGAAGCGCCGTTTGCTGGGGCATTGGGGAACAACCCCGGGGCTCAATCTGGTGTACGTACACCTGAACCGGCTGATCAAGGCGCACGACCTAGACATGTTGCTGGTGGTGGGGCCCGGCCATGGCGGGCCGGGCATCGTGGCCAACACGTATCTGGAGGGTTCGTACACCGAGCATTACCCGGCCATTGAATGCAACCGCAACGGCATGCGCCGCTTGTTTCGCCAGTTTTCGTGGCCGGGCGGCATCTCCAGCCATGTGGCACCTGAAACCCCAGGCTCTATCCACGAAGGTGGCGAGTTGGGCTATTGCCTTGCCCACGCGTACGGTGCGGCTTTTGATAACCCGGGGCTTGTGGTGGCTTGCATCGTGGGCGACGGTGAGGCCGAAACCGGACCGCTGGCCGCCAGTTGGGACTCCAACAAGTTTCTGAACCCGGCGCGCGACGGCGCGGTGCTGCCCATCCTGCACCTCAATGGGTACAAGATTGCCAACCCAACGGTGATGGCCCGCATTGGCCGAAGCAGTCTGTTCGAGTTGATGCACGGCCATGGCTATGAGCCGCATTTTGTGGAGGGCGACGATCCGATGGAGGTGCACCAGTGCCTGGCCGCCACCCTGGACAAGGCCTTGGCCCACATTCAGCGCATTCAGGCCGTGGCGCGCGCACCGGGCGCCACGGTGCCACCCGAGCTGGTGCGCTGGCCCATGATTGTGCTGGCGACTCCCAAGGGCTGGACCGGACCCAAGCTTGTGGATGGTCTGCCCGTGGAGGGCACATGGCGCGCACACCAGGTGCCCATTGGTAAGTTCACCAAACCAGAGCATGTGCACCAGCTGGAGGCGTGGTTACAGAGCTACCGGCCCAGGGAGTTGTTTGACGAGGCCGGCAAGTTTCGCCAGGAGTTTGCCGCGCTGGCACCCACCGGGCGCCGTCGCATGGGGTTCAACCCGCATGCGAATGGCGGCCAGTTGCTGCGCCCGCTGGTGATGCCGCGTCTCTACGAACACGCGATTGCCGTGGCGTTTCCTGGCAGCGTACGGGCTGAAGCCACACGGGTGCTGGGGGGCTTGTTGCGCGAAGTGATGCGGCTGAACATGGCAACAGCCAATTTCCGGCTTTTTGGGCCGGACGAGACAGCGTCCAACCGGCTGGACCCGGTGTATGGCGTCACCGGCAAGGCCTGGATGGCCCAGACGCTGCCGAACGACACCCACCTCAGTGTGGATGGGCGTGTCATGGATGTGCTGAGCGAGCACTTGTGCGAAGGCTGGCTGGAAGGCTACCTGCTCACCGGACGCCACGGCCTGTTTTCATGCTACGAGGCGTTCATCCACATCATCGACTCGATGTTCAACCAGCACGCCAAGTGGCTGAAGGTGAGCCGCAAAATAGCTTGGCGTGCACCGATTGCTTCGCTGAACATTTTGCTGACGTCGCACGTCTGGCGGCAAGACCACAACGGCCTGTCCCATCAGGACCCCGGGTTTATGGACCATGTGGCCAACAAGTCGTCCGATGTGGTGCGTATTTACTTGCCACCCGATGCGAATTGCCTGCTGTCGGTGGCGGACCATTGCCTGCGCAGCCGCCACTGTGTGAACGTCATCGTTGCAGGTAAGCAGCCGTCTTGGCAATGGCTGGACATGGATGCCGCCATACGCCATTGCACGGCTGGTGCCGGTGTTTGGGAGTGGGCTGGCAACGAACCGGAGCGAAGCGAAGACGGGCCCGATGTGGTGATAGCCTGTGCCGGCGATGTGCCCACCCTAGAGTGCCTGGCGGCGGTGATGTTGTTGCGCGAGGACGTGCCCGATATCCGCATCCGTGTGGTCAACGTGGTGGATTTAATGGTTCTGCAGTCCCCGTCCGAACACCCGCATGGCCTGAGCGACCGAGACTTTGATGCACTGTTCACCACCGATTGCCCAGTGATTTTTGCCTTTCACGGCTATGCGTCCTTGGTGCACAAGCTGACCTACCGTCGCCGCAACCACGCCAACTTCCATGTGCGTGGCTTCAAGGAAGAGGGGACCACCACCACCCCATTCGATATGGTGGTGCTGAACAACCTGGACCGCTATCAGCTGGCGCTGGACGCCGTGCGGCGCATCCCTCGGCTGGCCAATGCGGTGGAGGACGCCACCGCCCGGTACTGGACACGCATTGAGCGCCACAAGCGTTACATCGCCGAGTACGGAGAGGATTTGCCGGAAGTGCTCGCGTGGCGCTGGAAGGGGGCCGAGTGATCGCCCTGGCGCTCAACAGTGGTTCGTCGTCCTTGAAGTTCGGCTTGTTTCGGGTGCAGGGGACCGAGGCCCAGCCTTTGCTTCAAGGGCAGCTCGACGCATTGAGCGAGCTGCCAGGCAGGCTGACCGCAGCCGATGCACCGAGCCCCGAGGCCGTCGGTCACCGCATCGTGCATGGCGGGCCAGCGTTGCGCACGCATGCCGTGCTGCATGCTGCGGTCTTGCAACAGATCAAGGCGGCGGTGCCACTGGCACCAGTGCACCTGCCGGCCGCGCTGGAAGTGATCGGCCAGAGCATGGCGATGTTCCCCGGCTTGCCGCAGGTGGTGTGTGTGGATACCGCGTTTCACAACACGCTGCGCGAAGAGGCGCGTGTGCTGCCCATTCCCCGGTTTCTTCAGGCACAGGGCTTTGTGCGCTACGGCTTTCACGGCTTGTCGTGTGAATCCATCCTGCATCAACTCGCACGCGATGAGCCCAATGGCCTACCGCCTGGGATACTGATTGCCCACCTGGGTCACGGTGCCAGCGTGAGCGCTGTGCGCAACGGGCAGTCCATCGACACCAGCATGGGATTGACGCCCACCGGTGGCTTGATCATGGGCACCCGCAGTGGCGACATGGACCCTGGCGTGCTGATCCATTTGCTGCACCAGTTGGGCGGCGACCCCACGGCCTTGGCCACCATGCTGGAGCAGCAGTCGGGGTTGCTGGGCATCTCGGGCTTGTCCAGCGATATGCGCCGGCTGCAGCTTGCCGCTGCTACCCATGCCGACGCACGCCTGGCTGTGCACATGTTTTGTATCAGTGTGGCCAAACAGCTGGCAGCCATGTTCACCGTGTTGGACACCGTAGACCTGTTGGTGTTCAGTGGGGGTATTGGCGAAAACGACAGCGCAGCCCGGCAGCGCATCTGTGCCGCATTGGCTTGTTTGGGTGTGAAGCTGGATGCCGATCGCAACGCACACGGGCAGGGTGTCATCAGCTGTGCATCGTCCCGCTGCGCGGTGCGTGTGCTTGCCGCACAGGAAGAAGCCCAGATTGCGCGCCACACGGCAGCGCTGTTGCAGAAAGCTCCTGTGAGCACCGCCAGTCTGTGAAACCCGCCGGGCAGGCATGGCGTGCGCTGCTGTCTTGGCAGAAAGGGTTGTCAGCCAGACCGCGATAATTGGCGCATGACCCCAAGTTTGCCTGCCCAGGGCTGGCGCACCAGTGTGGCGCCCATGCTCGACTGGACCGACCGCCACTGCCGATTTTTTCACCGCCTGTTGTCGCGCCGCACGCGGCTGTACACCGAAATGGTGACCACCGGGGCGCTGTCGCACGGCAGTGTGCAGCGCCATTTGCGCTTTAACGCCGAAGAACACCAGGTGGCACTGCAGCTCGGTGGCAGCGACCCGGCCGATCTGGCGCTGGGCGCGCGCCTGGGGCAAGAGTGGGGCTACGACGAGATCAACCTCAACTGCGGCTGCCCGAGCGACCGGGTACAGCGCGGTGCGTTTGGCGCCTGCCTGATGGCCGAGCCGCGCACCGTGGCCGACGGCGTCAAAGCCATGCGCGACGCGGTGAGCCTGCCGGTGACGGTGAAGCACCGCATTGGCATTGACAAGATAGAGAGCTACGACTTTGTGCGCGACTTTGTCGGCACCGTGGCCGAGGCGGGTTGCGAGGTGTTTATCGTGCATGCCCGCAACGCCTGGCTGCAGGGCCTGAGCCCGAAAGAAAACCGCGAGGTGCCCCCGCTGCGCTACGACCTGGCTTACCGGTTGAAACAGGATTTCCCGGGCCTGGTGATTGGCGTCAATGGCGGCATCACCACGCTGGAGCAGATGGACGCTCACTTGGCGCAAGTGGACGGCGTGATGATTGGCCGCGAGGCTTATTACAACCCCTGGCAGCTGACCGAATGGGATGCCCGCTTTTATGGCGAGGCGCCCCGCACGCTGGAGCGCGAAGCGGTGGAAGAAGCCATGGTGGACTACATGGCGCGCGCGCACGCCGAAGACGGCTGCCCGTGGTACCCGATTGCGCGGCACATGCTGGGGCTCTACCACGGCCAGCGCGGAGGGCGCCTGTGGCGCCGCGTTTGGAGCGATCACCGCTTGAAGCCCCTGCCGCCGCGCGATGTGTGGGCACTGGCCCGCCACGCGCTGGCCGAAGGCGCTGCAGTGCCGCAGCGCGACGATCAGCCCCAACCCCAGTAGTAATAGATTGAAACCCAAGGAGAAACACATGGCCATGGACGTGATTGACTACGACATTCGCGGCAGCGAGATGCAG
>JBEIEH010000019.1:0-20772 GCA_040383055.1 Burkholderiaceae bacterium | reverse complement strand
GACCGCGTTCCAGAACATGGCCGGAATGGTCTCGCCTGCGAGCACCACCCGCGTCTCGGGCTGGATATGGGACAGATCCCAAAGATTGCTCATACAAGCCCCCCCCGCGCTACCGTCGGCGCTACAGCGAGGTCTCGATGGCCAGGGCACCCGTGGGACCGGCTTCGCCGGACCACTGGGTGCGTCCCCCTCCGGCCAAAGGCCAGAGAGGGGGAAGCTGCGAAGCGGCGCAGGGGGTGCTTCATCTCTATCTCCAGGTTTTCTTTTTCTTCCACCGGCGGTCGGCGCGCACGCCTTCTTCCTTCATGCCGAGGTAGAACTCCTTGATGTCCTCCTTCTCGCGCAGGCGGGCACAGGTGTCTTCCATGACGATGCGGCCGTTTTCCAGCACATAGCCGTAGTCCGAGGCGTTGAGCGCCATGTTGGCGTTTTGCTCCACCAACAAAATGGTGGTGCCGCGCTCGCGGTTGATGCGCACCACGATCTCGAAGATTTCTTTGGTGAGCTTTGGACTCAGGCCCAGGCTAGGCTCATCCAGCAAGATGAGGTCCGGGTTGGCCATGAGCGCGCGGCTGATGGCCAGCATCTGCTGCTGCCCCCCCGAGAGCAGCCCCGCGTCCTGCGCGGCGCGCTCGCGCAGGATGGGGAAGTAGGTGAACACGGCCTCCATGTCGCGCGCCACGCCATCGCGGTCGGCTCGTGTATAGGCGCCCATGAGCAGGTTGTCGCGCACCGACAGCAGCGGAAACACCTCACGCCCCTCAGGCACGTGCATCAAGCCACGCTGCACGATCAGTGCAGGGTCTTGGGCGGTGATGTTCTCGCCCTTGAATTCGATGCTGCCCTTGCGCGGATCGATGATGCCGCTGATGGTTTTGAGGATGGTGGTTTTGCCTGCGCCGTTGCTGCCCAGCACGGTGGCGATTTCGCCGCGCCGCACCTGCAGGCTCACCCCGCGAATCGCCTTGATCGGGCCGTAGGCGCTCTCCACGTTGAGCAGCTTGAGCACCGCTTGGTCTGTCACCGGTACCGTCATGCTGGCGCTCCTTGCACCGGCGCTGTGCGCCGCAGGCTCGACACATCGTCCACGGTGCCGAGGTAGGCCTCGATCACCCCGGGGTGGCTCTGCACCTCGGCCGGTGTGCCGGTGGCCAGCTCGGCCCCCATGCTCATGGCCAACACCCGGTCAGACACCTTGGACACCAGGCTCATGTCGTGTTCGACCATGAGGACGGTGATACCGAGTTCGTTTTTGATATCGGCGATCCAAAACGCCATGTCGTCGGTCTCTTCCACGTTCAGGCCCGAAGACGGCTCGTCGAGCAGCAGCAGGCGGGGCTCGGTGCACAGCGCCCGGGCCAGCTCCACCACCTTGCGCACGCCGTAGGGCAGACCGGCCACCATGGTGTCGCGGTGGTGCTGCAGGTCCAAAAAGTCGATGACTTGTTCGACCTTGTCGCGCGCCTCAATCTCGGCAGCGCGGGTGCGACCGCTGAAAAACACCTCGCTCCAAAAACCGGTGCGGCGGTGAGTGTGGCGACCGATCAGCAGGTTTTGCAACACCGTGGCGTGCTCAAACAACTCGATGTTCTGAAAGGTGCGCGCGATGCCCAAACCCGCGATGGCGTGAGGGGGTTGCTCCGTCAGGCGCAACATGCCCTGCGGCCCGAGGTAATCGATGGCACCGTGGGTGGGTGTGTAGATGCGGCTGATGAGGTTGAACACCGTGGTTTTGCCCGCGCCGTTGGGGCCGATCAGGGTGAAGACCTCGCCGCGCTTGACGTTGAAGCTCACGTTGTTGACCGCGACCACACCGCCAAAGCGGACGGTCAGGTTTTGAGCAGACAACAAGACTCCCCCCGCGCCGCCTTCGGCGTCACCCCCTAGGGGGCGGCGCTGGTGGCCCGGCAAAGCCGGTTCCACGGCGCCCGTGAGAAAAGCCCGCTCTCCGGATGGTTCGTTGGAATGGCTCATTTCAGTCTGTCGGATTTCTGGAACGACTTCTGCCGCTTGAACATGCCCTTGCGGTAGAACGGGAAGAGCTGGAACCAGGTGCGGATCTTGAGCCAGCGACCGTACAAGCCCATGGGCTCAAACAGCACAAAAGCGATCAGCACCAGGCCGTAGACCATGCCCTGCAGACCGGCGGCCTGGCCAATGGCGGCGGGCAAAAAGTCTTTGCCCAAGGCGATGAGCTGGGGCATGACGATGAGGAAAATCGCGCCCAAAAACGCGCCATGCACAGAACCCAAGCCCCCAATCACCACCATCAGCAGCAGGTCAATCGACTGGACGATGGAGAACTGCTCGGGCGACAAGAACATGATCTTGTGCGCGTAGAGCGCGCCACCCACACCGGCGAGCGCCGCCGACAGCGCAAACGACAGGGTTTTGTAACGCGCCAAGTGAATGCCCATGCTCTGGGCAGAGATCTCGGAGTCGCGAATCGCCACAAACGCCCGACCCGTGGACGAACGCAGCAGGTTCAAGATGCCCAGCGTGGCCACCACACACACCACCAGACACAGGAAATAAAACTCGCTGGTGGAGTCCAGCTCCCAGCCAAACAGGTTGGGGTAGCCCACCATCAGGCCTTTGTTGCCACCGGTCACGCTTTCCCAGCGGGCGATGCCCTCTTCCACAATAAAGCCAAACGCCAGTGTGGCCATGCCCAGGTAAATGCCCTTGACCCGCAGCGCTGGCAAACCCACCACCACACCGACCACCGCCGCTAGGGCACCGGCGGCCAACAAAGCCAGCGGGAAAGGCACACCGGCGTTGACCATCACCGCTTGGGTGTAGGCGCCCACCCCCAGAAATGCCGCGTGGCCCAGCGAGAACAAGCCGGTGAAGCCGGCCAGCAGCATCAGCCCCAAGCCCACAATCGCGTAAATGAGCACAAAGGTGAGTTGCGCCAGCCAATACTCGTCCACCAACCACGGCGACGCGAGCAGGAAGAGGCCCAACAGGCTGTACCAGAACACATGGCCACCGTGTTTGGCCAGCCGGATGTCCTGGTCGTAGTCGGTCTTGAACAGGAATCTCATACCTTCTTCCGCAGTTGTTCGCCGAACAGGCCGTTGGGTTTGAGCACCAGCATGAGCAGCACCACGATGTAAGGCGCAATGTCCTTGACCCCCTCAGGCAGATAAAAGCCCGAGAGCGCTTCCACAATGCCGATGATCAGACCGCCCACGATGGCGCCCGGCAGGCTGCCAAAGCCGCCCACCACCGCCGCCGGAAAGGCCTTGAGGCCAATAAAGCCCATGTTGGCGTGCACAAAGGTGATGGGCGCCAACAGCAAACCGGCCACCGCCGCCACCGCCGCCGCCAAGCCCCACACCAAGCCGTTGAGCCGCTTGACCGGGATGCCCATGTAATAGGCCGCCAACTGGTTTTGCGACGAGGCCTGCATGGCGATGCCCAGCTTGCTGTACTTGAACATCACAAACAACACACCACACAACACCGCGGTGGCCCCAATCACCACCAGCTGCTCAGCCGATATCACCAGCGCGCCCATGTTGAACACCTGTCCCGCATAAGGCACCGGCAGGGTGTGGGTGTCGGTGCCGATATCGGGGATCATGGTGATCAGGCCACGCAGCACATAGCCGACCCCGATGGTGAGCATGACAATGGAGAACGCCGGCTGACCAAGTATGGGACGAATCACCACCCGCTCCAGCAGCACGCCAAACACCCCCATGGCCACAATGGCCGCCGGCACCGACACCCAGAAGGGAAAGCCCAGCGCGGTCATGGCGGCCAAGCCCCCAAAAGCCCCCACCATCATCAGGTCGCCTTGGGCAAAGCTGACCGTTTCGGTGGCCTTGTAAATCAGCACAAAGCCCAGGGCAATCAGGCCATAGATACAGCCCTGGGCGATGCCGCTGATGAGCAGTTGCAGCAATTGCACGCGTTGGTCTCCTTGTGGTGTCGGCGCCGCTGTGGTGGTCGCCGCTGCCGTGCCCGGGTTATATCGGCGCTTGCGTGAAACTGACGCTAGGGTTGACCCGATAGCGAGTCGCCGATGTGCCAAAGCCCGCAGCGGCGCTGGGCCCACACTGCCTTTGCCCCCACACGGTGTGGGTGAACAAAGGCCCTGTGATGACCAGTTTTCACAAACCCCAAGACAGCGTGATCGTTGAGCGCGTGGGCGCCGTGACGGTGGTGACCTTGCAGCGCCCCGAGGTGCGCAACGCGGTGGACAGCGCCACCGCCCATGCGCTGCACCAAGCGTTTGTGGACTTTGACCGCGACCCCGACGCCCGGGTGGCGGTGTTTCACGGCGGGCATGGTCATTTCTGTGCCGGCTGGGACTTGCAACACGGCGCGGCGCTGGCGGCGTCGGGGGACAGCGCTGGCTTGACCGACCTGGACTTTGACAGCGCCGACACGCAGGCGCTGGGCCCCATGGGGCCGTCGCGGCTGCGATTGTCCAAACCGGTGATCGCCGCCATCAGCGGCGCCGCCGTGGCGGGCGGTTTGGAGCTGGCGCTGTGGTGCGACCTGCGGGTGATGGAAGAGGACGCCTATGTCGGCGTGTATTGCCGCCGTTTTGGTGTGCCGCTCATCGACGGCGGCACGGTGCGCCTGCCACGCCTCATTGGCATGGGCCGTGCCATGGACCTGATCTTGACCGGACGCAAAGTGGAGGCGGGCGAAGCCCTCGCCATGGGCTTGGCCAATCGGGTGGTACCCCAGGGTCAGGCGCGCGCTGCGGCGCTGGCACTGGCCGAACAACTGGCGGCCTTTCCGCAAGCCACCATGCTGGCCGACCGCGAGAGCGCCTACACCCAGTGGGACCTGCCACTGGGCGAAGCGCTGCAGCAGGAATGGCAACGGGGCAAAGCCCGCATTCCCGACGCACTGGAAGGCGCTCAGCGCTTTGCCGCCGGCGCCGGTCGACACGGCGCGTTTTGATCGCAGCGGCTGTCCGCCATTGCCACGCGGAATTGGCGCTGCGGGGCCGCGTACCCTGCCTGTGATGCGCGCCATGCCCACCCCACCGAACCAAGCCGCCGACGTGCTGGTGCTGCAGCACACCACCGAAGACACCCCCGCTTACCTGGGCGTCTGGCTGGACCGCCAAGGCCTGCGCTGGCACTGCCCCTGCACCGAAGCGGGTGAGGCCTATCCGGCCAGCGTGCGCGGCTATCGGGCGCTGGCGGTGCTGGGCGGCGAATGGAGCGCCAACAACGAGCGCGCCAGCCTGCGACAAGCCGAAGCGGCGGCGCTAGCGCTGAGACTTTAGGCCGACTTCGGAATGGGCCGGGGCCGTCCGCTGTCGTCGATGGCGACATAGGTCAGGCTGGCCTCGGTGACTTTCATGAACTGGCCTTGGTGGCGGTAACGCTCGGCGTAGACCTCCACCTGCACCGTGATGGAGGTGTTGCCGATGCGGCTCACATGCGCAAAGAAGCTCAAAATGTCGCCCACCCGCACCGGCTGCTTGAAGATGAACTCGTTGACCGCCACCGTGGCCATGCGGCCCTGCACATAACGCGCGGGCAGCACCGAACCGGCCAAGTCCACCTGCGCCATCACCCAGCCGCCAAAAATGTCGCCATTGGCGTTGCAGTCGGCCGGCATGGGAATGACCTTCATCACCAACACGCGGTCTTGGGGCAGGCCTTCGGGCCAATACGACGGGGTCTGGGGAACAGCGGACACGGGGGTCTGGGACATAAGCGCACAATTCCAAGGTTAGCCTCATCCGATTGTCACCCAATGCGCCCTGCCGCTTCTTCTGCACCGCCCCCCTCCGCCGCTCCGGCCCAGCCCCGCCAACGCTCCGACTGGGCGGTGCTCTCGCGTCTGCTGCCCTATTTGTGGCAGTACAAATGGCGGGTGGCGGCGGCGCTCGCTTTTATGGTGGCGGCCAAACTGGCCACGGTGAGTGTGCCGCTGCTGCTCAAGCAGCTGGTGGATGCGATGAACATCCCCGCCGGCAGCGCGACTGCGCTGCTGGTGGTGCCGGTCGGCCTGATCCTGGCCTACGGCGCGCTGCGCTTTTGCACCTCGCTGTTCACCGAGCTGCGCGAATTGGTGTTCGCCAAGGCCACCGAGGGCGCCACCCGGCAGATTGCGCTGGAGGTGTTTGGCCACCTGCATGCGCTGTCGCTGCGTTTTCACCTGGAGCGCCAGACCGGCGGCATGACGCGCGACATCGAGCGCGGCACCCGCGCGGTGCAGTCGCTGATTTCGTATTCGCTCTACAGCATCTTCCCGACGCTGATTGAAGTGGCGCTGGTGTTGACCTTGCTGGGCAGCCAGTTCGACATGGGTTATGTCTGGATCACGCTGGTGGCGCTGGTGCTGTATGTAGGCTTTACCGTGAGCGTGACCGAGTGGCGCACCCAGTTTCGCCGCCGCATGAACGAACTGGAGTCGAGCAGCCAAAGCCGCGCCATCGACTCGCTGCTCAATTACGAGACCGTCAAATACTTCAACAACGAGGCGTTTGAAGCCCGCCGCTACGACGAGGCGCTGGAGAAGCTGCGCCGCGCCCGCATCAAAACCCAGTTCACACTCTCGCTGCTCAACGGCGGGCAGCAGCTCATCATCGCCACCGCGCTGGTGCTGATGCTCTGGCGCGCCACCCAGGGGGTGGCCAGCGGCGAGCTGACCCTGGGCGATCTGGTGATGGTCAACGCCTTCATGATCCAGCTCTACATTCCGCTGAATTTTCTGGGCGTGCTCTACCGCGAGATCAAGCAGAGCCTGACCGATCTGGACCGCATGTTCACCTTGCTGGAGCGCGAGCGAGAGGTGGCCGACGCGCCCAACGCCACCGCCTTGCGCCTGAGCGGCGCACCCGAGGTGGTGTTTGAGGATGTGCGTTTTGCCTACGAAAGCAACCGGCCTATTCTGCACGGCGTGAGCCTGCGCATTCCAGCGGGGCGCACGGTGGCGGTGGTCGGGCCATCGGGCTCGGGCAAGTCGACGCTGGCGCGGCTGCTCTATCGCTTTTATGACGTGGACCATGGCTCTGGCCAGATCGCCATCGACGGGCAAGACATTCGCAGTGTCACGCAATCGAGCCTGCGCCAGGCCATTGGCATCGTGCCGCAGGACACGGTGCTGTTCAACGACACGATTGGCTACAACATCCGCTACGGCCGGCCCGACGCCAGCCAGGCCGAGGTGGAGCGCGCCGCGCAGGCCGCGCACATCCACACCTTCATTGCCAGCCTGCCGCAGGGCTACGACACGGTGGTGGGCGAGCGTGGGCTCAAGCTCTCGGGCGGCGAAAAGCAGCGCGTGGCGATCGCCCGCACCTTGCTGAAAAACCCGCCGGTGCTGATTTTTGACGAGGCCACCTCAGCGCTCGATTCGGCCAACGAACGCGCCATTCAGGCCGAGCTGCGCGCGGTGGCGCAGAACAAAACCACGCTGGTGATCGCACACCGCTTGTCCACCGTGGTGGACGCGCACGAAATTGTGGTGTTGCGCCATGGCGTGGTAGCCGAGCGCGGCACCCACACCGAGCTGCTGGCGCGAGCAGGGGTCTACGCCGAGATGTGGGCGCTGCAGCAAAGCCAGCCGGACTGAACCGGCCGCGCTCGCTGCATCAGGCGTGCTGCAAGCCCTCAGCCGCCTGGAACAGGGCCTGGCGCGCTTGCGCCACGATCTGGCCACGCCAGGCGTCGGTGTCAACGTAAAACGCCGCTTTGAGATCGGCCTTGATGCTGGCCGCCAGCTCGGGGCTCGCTTCGGGGTGTTGGTGCAGCCAGTGGTCGGCGCGCAAGCTGCCGATCACCTGTTCCAGTGGCACCGTGCCGTATTCCATGGCAATGCCGGTGTAGCTGGCCTGGGGGCATTCGTCGTGGATGGCCCCCCACATCAGGCCGGTGAGCAAGGCCGAGGTGGAGCTGCCGTCGTAGATCGAGGCGATGGGTGTGTCGCCACCCCCGTCCCACCAGCGCCGGGCGCGGGCAATGGCTTGGGCGTCGTCGCGACCGGCCCAAATGCGCTCGCCCAGACCGCATTCGCCCAAGCCGGTGTGCAGGTCGATCCAGGCCACATGGCGCGCTGTGCGACCGTGTTCGCGCAGCACCGCGCGCAAGGTGCGGTTGCTCCAGGTCGGCGCATGGCCACCAAAAAACATGCCGTCGGGGTGGCTGCACTGCCCCTGCGACACCGCGGTCTGATAGACCCTCATGCCGTGCTGCGCAATCCACGCATCGATGGCGGCCTGGTTGTCGGCGGTGGGTGCCCACTGCTCGGGCAGCAGCAAGGGGTGCAGCTCTTGGTAGGCGGTGTTGACTTCCAGCGCTTGCGAAAAGTCGCGAAAGTTGCGGTTGAGGTCGACGTTTTCCTGCGTCACCCGCCGCCCCCAAGAAAAGCCGTGCGGGTTGAGCGCGTGGATGTACAGCACCGCCACACCGGCGGCGCGGACTCGCTCGCGCCACTCTTGATCGCACAGCGCAAACACCTGCACCCCCGAGCCGCAATACCCTTCTGCGCCATGGCAAGCGCTGCTCACGATCAACAAGCGTTCGGCGTCGGCCGGGCCGTCGCGCACCACGTCCATGGCCAAAGTTTCGCCGTCGCGCCCAGGCAGGCCCACTTCGTGGCTCTGGATCGCCAAGCCAGCTGCGGCGGCGGCTTCCAGAAACTTGATGCGCGCTTGGGCGTAAGACGCACTGAAGGCTTGGTTGACACCGATCATGCCGCCGCCTTGCTGGCCAGCCAGCGCTGCGCCAGTTGCACCCAATAGGTCGCGCCAAGCGGAATCAGGTCGTCGTTGAAGTCGTAGTGAGGGTTGTGCAGCACGCAAGGGCCGGCGTCGTGGCCACCGCCTTCGTAGCCAGCGCGGTGCGCACCGTCGCCGTTGCCAATGAACACATAGGCGCCCGGCTTGGCCTGCAACATGTAGGCAAAGTCTTCAGCGCCCATGGTGGGCTCTTGGCGCAGCACCTGCGCCTCGCCCACGATGTCGGCCATGACGCTGCGCGCAAAGTCCGCCTCGGACGCGGTGTTGATGGTGGGCGGGTAGTTGCGGCGGAATTCAAAGTCGCACTGGCAGCCAAAGGCCAGCGCGGTGTGCTCGGCGATCTCGCGCATGCGCCGTTCAATCATGTCCAGCACTTCGTAGGTGAAGGTGCGCACCGTGCCCTGAATCTCACAGCTGTCGGGCACCACATTGGTGGCTTCGCCGGTGTGGATCATCGTGACGCTGATGACACCCGCGTCCACCGGTTTTTTGTTGCGGGTGATGATGGTTTGAAAGGCCTGCACCATTTGGCAGGCCACCGGCACCGGGTCCACCGTGGTGTGGGGCAGCGCGGCGTGGCCGCCCTTGCCGGTGATGGTGATGCGGAATTCGTTGCTCGACGCCATGACCGGACCGGGACTGACCGAAAAGGTGCCAGCCGGTGTGCCGGGCCAGTTGTGCATGCCAAACACCGCTTGCATCGGGAATTGCTCGAACAAGCCCTCTTTGATCATTTCGCGCGCGCCACCACCGCCTTCTTCGGCCGGCTGGAAGATCAGGTAGACGGTGCCATCAAAGTCGCGGTGCTGGGCAAAGTGCTGCGCTGCGGCCAGCAGCATGGCGGTGTGGCCATCGTGTCCACAGGCGTGCATCTTGCCGGGGTGCTGGCTGGTGTGTTCAAAAGTGTTGAGCTCGGTCATGGGCAGCGCGTCCATGTCGGCGCGCAAGCCCACCGCGTGGCCACAGGCGCCGCCATCGCGCCCGTGGACGATGCCCACCACCCCGGTGGTGCCCAAGCCTCGGTGAATGGGAATGCCCCATTCGGTGAGCTTGGCGGCCACCAGATCGGCGGTGCGCACTTCTTGGAAGCACAGCTCGGGGTGGGCGTGGATGTCGCGGCGCAGGGCGCTGATGCTCGCCGCTTGGGTGACGATGCTGTCGATGAGTTGCATGGCGGGTCTCCGGATTCGGGCCTCATGGGCTGGGGCCGTTAGGCTATGGTAGCGCCCCGTCAGCCCAGCGCCAGACGCCGGCCTGGGCACCCCTGCCACCGGCGGGACATGGCGGCCATCAACGGCGCACCCGTCCGTTTTCGGTCAACAAGGTCAATTCCACAAAACGCGAGCCGGTGTTTTTGCGTGGCCCAAAGTCGACCGAAAAGCCACCAAGCTGCACATCGCGCATGCCTTGCACTGCGGTGATAAAGCCCTCGCGCCCCGGATTGGGGCCGGCGCGCCGCAAGGCCTCTGCGAACACCCGGGCCGCCACAAAGCCCTCCATGGCCGAGTAATTGGGCTGCATGCCCGAGCGCCCCTTGATCGCCGCCAGAAACTCACCCGCAATCGGCGTGGCAGGGGAATACGGAAACGGCATCACCTGACTGATGACCACCCCTTTGGCCATGGCGCCGAGTTCGTCCATGAGCGCCTGGGTGCCCACAAACGAAACGTTGTAGAAATTGCCCACAAAGCCCATTTGGCGGGCACGCCGAATGAAGGTGGCGCACGACTTGTAGGCGCTGATTTGCACAATGGCCTCGGGCCGGGCGGCCATGATGGCCTGCAAGGCGGCGTCCACATCGGTGCTGTTGCGCTCGACCGTGCCAGTGGCCACCGGCTCCAAGTCCAGGGCCTTCATGGCCAGCTGCACACCGTTCAAGCCCGCCTGACCGTAGCTGTCGTTCTGGTGAAACACGGCGATGCGGCGAATGCCAATGCCCGTGACCTGTTTGACGATGGCTGCGGTTTCGTCGTTGTACGACGCCCGCACATGCACCGCATAGCGGTTGAAAGGATCTCGCAATGCCTGCGCACCGGTGAAGGGGGCCACAAACGGCACCTTGGCCTCGGTGGCCAGTGGCAGCGCCGCCAAACTGGTGGGCGTGCCGATGTAACCAAACAGGGCAAACACGTCGTCGCGCAGCAGTTGGCGGGTGTTGGCCGCACAACGCTCCGGCTCGTAGCCGTCGTCCAAGCGCCGCAGCTCAATGCGCCGGCCGTTGACGCCACCGCGCTCGTTGAGGGCTTCAAACACCAACTGGGCGCCCAAATGAAACTGCACCCCGAGCTGCGCGGCCGGGCCACTGAACGGCGCCGATTGCCCCAGCACAATCCGGGCGTCGGGTGCGGCGGTTTGCGCTCGACCCAGCGCGGGCCAGGCAGCGGCCACAGCCCCCGGCAACAGGGACAAACAACGACGTCTTTGCATGGACGAAACTCCTGTTATTCTGATTTCGCCGACCATAGGCACTAGGACCACATTCGGCGCCCGGAGATTAACCGAATTTTCCTATATGAAGCACCCTGAAAACCCCCAGACCGACACCGCCACGGTGCTGGGCGCCTGCCCGCACGACTGCCCCGACACTTGCGCCCTGGTGACCACCGTGCAAGACGGTCGGGCGATCAAGGTGCACGGCAACCCGGCCCACCCGCTGACCGACGGCGTGCTCTGCGCCAAGGTGGCCAAGTACGCCGAGCGCACCCACCACCCCGAGCGCCTGCTGCAGCCCTTAAAACGTGTTGGCCCCAAGGGCAGCGGACAGTTCGCCCCCATCGGCTGGGACGAGGCCTTGGACACCATCGCCAGCCGGCTGCAAGCGATCGCCGAGCGCGACCCGCAAGCCATCCTGCCCTACAGCTACGCCGGCACCATGGGCCTGGTGCAGGGCGAAGGCATGGCCGCGCGCTTCTTTCACCGGCTGGGCGCCTCGCTGCTGGACCGCACCATCTGCGCTTCGGCCGGCGCCGAGGCCCTGACCCAGACCTACGGCGGCAAGCTGGGCATGCGGGTGCAGCATTTCGCCGAAGCGCAGCTCATCGTCATCTGGGGCAGCAACGCGATTGGCAGCAACCTGCACTTTTGGCGCATCGCGCAAGAGGCCAAACGGCGTGGCGCGCGGCTGGTGTGCATCGACCCGCGCAAAAGCGAGACCGCCGACAAATGCCACGAGCACCTGGCGCTGCGCCCCGGCACCGACGCCGCGCTTGCCTTGGCGCTGATGCACCAGCTCATCACCCACGACTGGCTGGACCACGACTACCTGGCGCGCCACACCCTGGGCTGGGAAGCGCTGCGCGAACGCGCGCTGTTGTGGCCGCCCGAGCGCGCCGCTGAGGTCTGTGGCCTGCCGGTGCAACAGATCGTGGACCTGGCGCGCGCCTACGGCACCACCCAACCGGCCGCCATTCGTCTGAACTACGGCATGCAACGGGTGCGCGGCGGCGGCAACGCGGTGCGCGCCGTGGCCTGCCTGCCGGCGCTGGTGGGCGCTTGGCGCCATCGCGCGGGTGGGCTGCTGATGTCGTCCTCGGGCGAATTTCCGATCCAGCGCGCGGCCCTGCACCGACCCGATCTGCTGGGCGAGCGCCGCCCGCGCACCATCAACATGAGCACCATTGGCCAAGCCCTGCTGGCCGACACCTCGTCCCACTTTGGGCCGAAGGTGGAAGCGCTGGTGGTCTACAACAGCAACCCGGTGGCGGTGGCGCCGCAATCGGGCGAGGTGGTGCGCGGCTTTGCACGGGAAGACCTGTTCACCGTGGTGCTCGAGCATTTCCGGACCGACACCGCCGACTACGCCGACATCGTGTTGCCCGCCACCACCCAGCTGGAGCACTGGGACATCCACAGCAGCTACGGTCACACCGACGTGCTGCTCAACCGCCCGGCGATTGCGCCAGTGGGCGATGCGCGCAGCAACACCGACATCTTCCGCGCACTGGCCGCGCGCATGGGCTTTACCGAGCCTTGTTTTGCCGACGACGACCTGGCGCTGTGCCGCACCGCCTTTGGCGACCGGGTCGATTTCGACACCCTGTTGGCCCAAGGTTTTGCCCACCTGGACGTGCCCGATGCGCCGTTTGCTGAGGGCGGTTTCCCCACGCCATCGGGTAAATGCGAGTTCTTCAGCCAACGCTTGGCCGACCAAGGCCAAGACGGCTTGCCCGACCATGTGCCCAATTACGAAACCCCAGGCCAGGACACGCGTTACCCGCTGGCCATGATTTCACCGCCGGCGCGCAACTTCCTCAACTCGACCTTTGTGAACGTGCAAAGCCTGCGCGACATTGAGGGCGAGCCGCTGCTGGAAATCCACCCTGAGGACGCGGCCGCGCGCGGCATCACTGACCGCGTGCTGGTGCGGGTGTTCAACGACCGCGGCAGTTACCACTGTGCGGCGCACATCAGCGCACGCGCCCGCCCAGGCGTGGTCAACGGCCTGGGCATTTGGTGGCGCAAGCTCGGTGTGCGCGGCACCAATGTGAACGAACTCACCAGCCAACAACTCACCGACATGGGCCGCGCCCCGGTGTTTTACGACTGCCTGGTGCAGGTGGAGCCAGCCTGATGCTTGGCGTGGTGGGCTCGGCGCGGCGGCTGTTGTTGACCTGGGGAAACGCGCTGGCGCTGGGTGGGCTCGCTGGCTGCGCCAGCACCGACACTGGCCTGGGCTATTACTGGCAGTCGGTGCGCGGCCATGTGGACGTGCTGCAAGCCGCGCGCCCGGTGGACGACTGGCTGGCCGATCCGGCGGTCTCGGATCGGCTCAAAACCAAGTTGCGCAGCGCCCAGCAGATTCGCCGTTTTGGCAGCGAACAACTCGCCCTGCCCGACAACGCCAGCTACACCCGCTACGCCGACCTCAAGCGCCGCGCGGTGGTGTGGAATGTGGTGGCCGCACCCGAGCTGTCGCTGCAGCTGCACACCTGGTGCTACCCGGTGGTGGGCTGTGCCGGCTACCGGGGCTATTACGACGAAGCCCAGGCGCGCGCGTTTGCGCAACAACTGCGTGACACCAGCGAACCACCGCTGGAAACCGCCGTGCTGCCAGTGCCGGCCTATTCGACGCTCGGCTGGCTCAACTGGCTGGGCGGCGACCCCCTGCTGTCGACCTTTGTGGGCTACCCCGACGGCGAACTGGCGCGGCTGATGTTTCACGAGCTCAGCCACCAGGTGGTCTACGTCGCCGACGACACCGCCTTCAACGAATCGTTTGCCACCGCGGTCGAAGAACTCGGCGGCGAACGTTGGCTGGCCCAAGCGGACGAAGCGGTGCGCAGCGAATACCAGCGCTTTGACGAGCGCCGGCGCGCGTGTCGGGCGCTGGCGCTGCAGACCCGCCAAGCGCTGGATGCGGTCTACCGCAACGAGGCCTTGGACGACGCAGCCAAACGCGCCGCCAAAGCCCACACCTTGAACACGTTTCGGGCCCGCTACGCCGAGCTCAAGGCCAGCTGGGACGGCTGGGCGGGCTACGACGGCTGGGTGGCCCAGATCGGCAACGCGCTGCTGGGCACGCAAGCCGCTTACGACGATTGGGTGCCCGCGTTCAAAACCTTGTTTGTGCGGGAAGGCCAGGACTTCCCGCGCTTTTATGCGGCGGTGCGCCGGCTCAGCGAGCTGCCACGGGCCGAACGCGAGGCCCGCCTGGAAACCCTGGCGCCACGCAGCACCCAACAGGAGCCACAAGCCCATGGCCGATCTGCAGATTGAACGTGTGCACGGCTTGAGCGCTGAGCAAGCCCAGGGCTTGGCTGAGCAATGGGTGGCGCAGGCCAGTGGCGAGTGGGGCATGCGCTGCGAAGCGACGCCGGCACTGAACGGAGCCCACGCCTGGCGCTTTGAACGCCCGGGCGTGGCCGGCGAGCTGCGGGTGGACGGTGAGCGCTTTAGGCTCGACCTGAAGCTGGGCTTTTTGCTCAGCGCCTACCAGCACAAAATCCGGCAGCAGATCGAGCGCAACCTGGACGACGCGATCCGCGCGCTCAGCTGAGGCTGTCGATCAGATCGATGTAGGCCTGCTTGGCGTCATCGCCGCTTTGGCCTTTGCAGGCGGTCCAGGCGTCCCATTTGGCGCGGCCCACCAGGTCGCTGAAGCCGGGCTTGGCGCTGCTGTTGTCGCCCTCGGTGGCTTGTTTGTACAAACCATACATCTTGAGCAGGGTGGCGTTGCTCGGGCGCTCGCTGAGCTTGCGCGAGTTGGCCACGGCGGTGTCAAAGCGGGATGTCAAATCGGACATGGTGGGCTCGGTTCGGATTCAAAAAAGGGTGTCGCGAAATTCGGGCAGCGCAGCTTGGCTCGCAAAACGGGCTTCGGCCATGGTCAGCAAACCATCAAAAATCAGGCTGTCGACCAACTCAAAGGTGTTGGTCATGCTGGGCGCCATTTTCCAGCCTGCGCCACCGGTCATGTAGCACAGGGGTTCTTCACCGCTGTGTTGGCGCAGGTTGTCCACCATGCGCTGCACCGCACCGGCGATGGCAAAGGTGCCGCCGCTGGTCAGCGCGTCGCTGGTGTTGGTGGGAAAAGGTCGCACGTCGCCGGTGGGCACATGCAGACCCGCAGTGCCGGATTCCAGCGCGCGCAGCATGATGCCGTGGCCCGGCAAGATGATGCCACCCAAAAAATGGCCCTCGCGGTCGATGGCCTCGACCGTGACAGCGGTGCCCACCATCACCACCACACAAGGCCGTGCGCGGCCTTGGGCCAGCAAGCGCTGGCGCGCGCCAATCATGGCGACCCAACGGTCGGCGCCCAAGCGCGCCGGGTGGTCGTAGCGGTTGACCAAACCAGCCTCGGCTGGGCTGGCGACCACCCACTGTGGGTGCACGTCCCACAGATCGAGCTGGTCTTGCACGCGACGGCGCACCACATCGCCGGCCACGGCGCAGCCCAACACCCAGCGCGGGGTATCGAGCGAGGCCCAGGCGCCCTCGCCCAGGCTCTCAATGTTTTCTAGGAATTCGGCCCCTTGGGCCAGCAGCACAGCACCGGGCCGTGGCGCGTCGTACAGCGCCCACTTCAGCCGGGTATTGCCCACGTCCAGTGCCAACAAAGTCATGCGCGCATTATGACTTTGTGGTGACAAGGGTTTTCACCTCCCATCCACAGCAGGGAAGCGTGGGAGCCACAGTTTCAGGCGCCGTGCCGCCCCAAGCCTGAAACACTCCCCCTCGGGGGCAGCGACCCGCGCAGCGGCGGAGCGTGGGGGCCCAAAAGATTTTTTAGTTCTGCCGCCAAGGCAAACCATGAAAGCGCCAGCCGCCTTTTCGGCCACGCTGCGCGGCGGCGTCGGGGTCGCCCTCAAAGCCCTCAAGGATGTTGTAGGCCTCCAGACCCAGTTCGGTGGCGCGCTTGGCCGCCGCGATGGAGCGCACGCCGCTGCGGCACAGCAGCACCAGCTTGTGACCTTGGGCTGCGGCCTGCAGCTGGGCGTCGAAGTCGGGGTTCATGGCCATGCCAGGCCACTGTTTCCAAGCCAGCGGCACCGCACCCGGTACAAAACCCACCCATTCGCGCTCGGCGTCGGTGCGCACATCGACCATCACCGCCTCGCCGGCCTGCACCCATTGCCACGCCAGCTGGGGCGACACATCGCCGGCGTAGGCGGTTTGGAGTCGAGGCACCATCATCAAGGCGCCGTCCACATCGTGGCGCAGACCGGAGCTGAGGTTGGCTGGCACCGCTTCGTCGATGCGTTTGGGTTTGGGCAACTGCAACGCCGCCATGGTGGCGATGAAGTCGGCCTCGGTTTTACCGGCCACACGGGCGTTGTGGGCCTTTTCGTGGCCGATGCTGCTGTGGGTTCGGCCTTGGTAGTCGTGACCCGGCCACACCGTGGTGGTGTCGGGCAAGGCAAACAACACCTGGGTGAGGCTTCGGTACATGTCGGCGGCGCTGCCCGACTGGAAGTCGGTGCGACCGCAACCGTTGATCAGCAGGGTGTCGCCGGTGAACACATGGTCACGCCAGACAAAACACATGCTGCCGGCGGTGTGGCCCGGGGTGTGCAGGGCGGTGAGGATCTCGCTGCCGAAGCGCAGGGTGTTGCGGTGCTGCAGTTGCACACCGGCGGTGCCAATGCCACAGCCAGCGGGCGCTGCGGTGCGCGCGCCCGCCAACTCGGCGAGCTGGGCTGCGCTGGTGATGTGGTCGGCGTGGGCGTGGGTTTCGATGGTCCAGACCAGCTTCAGACCGTATTCGCGCAAGGTGGCCAGGTCGCGCTCGACTTGGGTGTCCACCGGGTCGATGATCACCGCCTCGCGGCTGGCTTGGTCGAACAGCACATAGGTGTAGGTGCTGGAGTCGGTGTCGAACAACTGGATCGGTTTCATGGCGAAGTCTCCGTGCAATCAGGAAAAACGCGACAGCATGTCGGCCACGTCGTCGGCGGGCACGTCGCCTTGGGTGATGACACAGCCCACCATGGCGTAAAAGGACTTGTCCAACGCCTTGCGGGCCGCCGCCAGCTGCTGGGCGACTTTTTCGCAGTCGGCATCGGTTTCAATGAGTTGCTGCACACCGCGCAGCTGGCCTTCCACCCGCTTCAAGCGCAGGATGAGGGCTTTTTTGCGTTCGCTGTCCTGGATCGTGGTCATGCTGTGCTCCAAAGGCTCTGACGGTCAGAACCATACCCCCGCAAGTATAGGCAAGACGCCTGTGGGCCGCTGCCAAGCCCATCCCTTCGCTTCGGGCATTTCCCCATCGCCAAACCGGCGGGCGTGGGTTACCATTTCAAATTGACGTTTACGTAAACGTAATAAGCAACTTTCTGCCACCCACGCCTGCGAGACACCCATGACCCAACTCTCTGCCGACTACCAGGCCCTGGCCAACTACCGGCCTCAGAACAAAGTGCGTTTTGTCACCGCCGCCAGCCTGTTCGACGGCCACGACGCGGCCATCAACATCATGCGCCGCATCCTGCAGAACATGGGCGCTGAGGTGATCCACCTCGGGCACAACCGCTCGGTGGAAGAGGTGGTGACAGCTGCACTGCAAGAAGACGTGCAAGGCATTGCGGTCAGCAGCTACCAAGGCGGCCACAACGAGTACTTCACCTACATGGTGCAGTTGCTCAAAGAACGCGGCGGCGAGCACATCCAGGTGTTTGGCGGCGGGGGCGGCGTGATCGTGCCGGAAGAAATCCGCATGCTGGCCGGCCACGGCGTGCGCATCTTCAGCCCCGAAGACGGCCAAAAAATGGGGCTGCAGGGCATGATTGGCGAGATGGTGATGCGCTGCGACAAAAACCTGTCGGCGCACGCGCCCCAAGTGCTTGAAGCCATCCAGGGCCAGACACCACAGGCTTGGCGCGCGCTGGCCCAATTGATCACCGCGCTGGACAACGGCGAAGCCGCCAGCGGCGTGGCTGAGGCGGTGCGTGCGGCCGCCGCACAGGCCAAAACGCCGGTGCTCGGCATCACCGGCACCGGTGGCGCGGGCAAATCGAGCCTGACCGATGAATTGATCCGCCGCATCCGGCTCGACCAAGACGACCAACTGCGCATCGCGGTCATCAGCATCGACCCAAGCCGCCGCAAGAGCGGTGGTGCCTTGCTGGGCGACCGCATCCGCATGAACGCGATCAGCAAATGGGCCCCCACGCTCCCTGCTTCGCATGGTTCACTGCCCCCCGAGGGGGCGCCCCCCGGCTTGGAGCGGCCCGGCGCCAGCGGTGGCCTCACCAACCCGGAACGGGTCTTTATGCGTTCTCTCGCGACCCGCGACACGGGCAGCGAAATCAGCGCGGCGCTGCCCGATGTGCTGGCCGCTTGCAAGGCCGCGGGTTTTGACCTGATCATTGTCGAGACCTCGGGCATTGGCCAGGGTGACGCGGCCATCGTGCCGCATGTGGACATCCCGATGTACGTGATGACACCCGAGTTCGGTGCGGCGAGCCAGCTCGAAAAAATCGACATGCTGGACTTTGCCGAGTTCGTGGCGATCAACAAATTCGACCGCAAGGGCGCGGCCGATGCGCTGCGCGACGTGGCCAAACAGGTGCAGCGCAACCGCGAAGCCTTCACCGTGATGCCCGATGCCATGCCGGTGTTCGGCACCATGGCCAGCCGCTTCAACGACGACGGCGTGACCGCGCTCTACCAAGCCATCAAACGCCGGCTGATCGAGCTTGGCCTGCCGCTGAGCGAGGGCCGGCTGCCGCTGGTCAACGTGCGCCACAGCAGCCAACAAACCGCCATCGTGCCGGGCGCCCGCACCCGGTATCTGGCCGAAATCAGCGACACGGTGCGCGGCTACAAGCGGCGCGCACGCGAGCAGGCCCGCCTGGCGCGCGAAGCGCAGCAGCTGCGCGCGGCCGCCACCATGCTGACCCAGGACAAGCCTGGCCGCGCCAAGGCGGCCGAAGCCGCGATTGACCTCGCGCAAGAGCGCGAACTGCGCATGGACGACGACGCCCGCAAGCTGCTGCTGCAATGGCCCGACATGCAGAAGGCCTACGCCGGTGACGAGTACGTGGTGAAGATCCGCGACAAGGAAATCCGCACCGCGCTGACCCACACCACCCTCTCGGGCAACAAAATCCGCAAAGTCGCGCTGCCCCAATACGAAGACCACGGCGAAATCCTCAAGTGGCTGATGCTCGACAACGTGCCGGGCAGCTTCCCCTACACCGCCGGCACCTTTGCCTTCAAGCGCGAGGGCGAAGACCCGACCCGCATGTTCGCCGGCGAAGGCGACGCCTTCCGCACCAACCGCCGCTTCAAGCTGGTGTCCGAAGGCATGCCGGCCAAGCGCTTGTCGACCGCGTTCGACTCGGTCACGCTTTACGGCAACGACCCCGATCCACGTCCGGACATTTACGGCAAGGTCGGCAACTCGGGCGTGAGCATCGCCACGCTGGACGACATGAAGGTGCTGTATTCGGGCTTTGACCTGTGCAGTCCCACCACCAGCGTATCCATGACCATCAACGGCCCGGCGCCCTCGATCCTGGCCATGTTCATGAACACCGCCGTCGACCAGCAAATCGACAAGTTCAAAGCCGACAACGGCCGCGACCCCACCGACACCGAGGCCGCCAAGATCAAGGAGTGGGTGCTGGCCAATGTGCGCGGCACGGTGCAGGCCGACATCTTGAAAGAAGACCAGGGCCAAAACACCTGCATCTTCAGCACCGAGTTCTCGCTCAAGGTGATGGGCGACATCGCCGAGTACTTTGTGCACCACGACGTGCGCAACTTCTACTCAGTCTCGATCAGCGGCTACCACATCGCCGAAGCGGGTGCCAATCCGATTTCGCAGCTCGCGTTCACCCTGTCCAACGGCTTCACTTTTGTGGAGGCGTATCTGGCGCGTGGCATGCACATCGACGACTTTGCGCCCAACCTAAGCTTCTTCTTCAGCAACGGCATGGACCCCGAGTACACAGTGCTCGGCCGCGTGGCGCGCCGCATCTGGGCCGTGGCGATGAAAGAGAAATACGGCGCCAACGAGCGGTCGCAGAAGTTGAAGTACCACATCCAAACCAGTGGCCGCAGCCTGCACGCGCAAGAGATCCAGTTCAACGATATCCGCACCACGCTGCAGGCGCTGATCGCGATCTACGACAACTGCAACTCACTGCACACCAACGCGTTCGACGAAGCCATCACCACGCCCACCGAGGAGTCGGTGCGCCGCGCGATGGCGATCCAGCTCATCATCAACCGCGAATGGGGCCTGGCCAAAAACGAAAACCCCAACCAAGGCGCCTTCATCATCGACGAGCTCACCGAATTGGTGGAAGAAGCGGTGCTGGCCGAGTTCGAGAAGATTGCCGAACGCGGCGGCGTGCTGGGTGCCATGGAAACTGGCTACCAACGCGGCAAGATTCAAGACGAGTCCATGCACTACGAGATGCTCAAGCACACCGGCGAGTTGCCCATCATTGGCGTCAACACTTTCCGCAACCCCAAAGGTGATGAAGTCTTGGAAAGCCTGGAATTGGCCCGCTCGACCGAAGAAGAAAAGCAGTCGCAACTCCAGCGCCTGAACGACTTCCACGCCCTGCACGCCGCCGAATCGCCCGCCATGCTCAAGCGTT
>JBEIEH010000018.1:0-20838 GCA_040383055.1 Burkholderiaceae bacterium | reverse complement strand
GGTCGAGTTCCAGATCGAAAGCTACCTGCGCTACCAAGGCGACAAATTCAGCGAGTACTTCGACGCCAACACCTATTTGCTCATCACCCGCGCGCTCGATTACTTCGACCCGGCGCGGGCGTTTGACGGCAACCTGAGCGCTGCGCTGGCACGCGCCACCGCCAAGTTTTTGCTGGTGAGCTTTTCTACCGACTGGCGCTTTTCGCCGGCGCGCAGCCGCGAAATCGTCAAGGCCTTGCTCGACAACGGCCGCGACGTGAGCTACGCCGAGATCGACGCGCCACACGGGCACGACGCTTTTCTGCTCGACGACCCGCGCTACCACGCTGCGGTGCGCAGCTACTTTCAGCAAACGGTGGCCGCCACCGTGGGAGGGCAGTGACATGGCCGAACCCCAAGTGATGCACGCGATCGCGGCGCTGGTGCCGCAGGGCGCCAAGGTGCTCGATCTGGGATGTGGCGACGGTGCGCTGCTGGCCCACCTGCAGGCCACACGCGGCTGCACCGGCTACGGCGTGGAGATCGACGACGCCAAGGTGCAGGCCTGTTTGAAGCGCGGCGTGAATGTGCTGCAGCTCAATCTGGAAGACGGGCTCAATATGTTTGGCGATGGCAGCTTCGACATGGTGCTGCAGATCGACACCCTGCAGCATCTGCGCAACGCCGAGACCATGCTGCGCGAAACCGCGCGCGTGGGGCGCAGCGCGATCGTGGCCTTTCCCAACTTCGCCCACTGGCCCAACCGCCTGGCGGTGCTGCAGGGCCGCATGCCAGTGACCAAGCGCCTGCCCTACCAGTGGTACGACACGCCCAATATCCGCGTTGGCACCCACGCCGACTTTGAGGTGCTGGCGCGCAGCTGCGGTCTGCGGGTGGAAGACAGCTTTGGCCTGCACGAAGGCCAGGTGGTGCGCCGTTGGCCCAACCTGCTGGCCAGCACGGCGGTGTTTTGTATCCGCAACGGCTGAGGCGGCGTTAGCCCGCGCTGGGCGTCTCGCGCGCGGCGTCGGCGGCGAAGTCGCCACCGGCGGTGCTGTCCTGGGTCCAGAACGGGTACACCTCGGCAAAGGTGCGGCTGATGTCGGCCAGCGGCATGTCGTCGAACACACCGCGCTCGTTGACGTATTCCATGTGGCGCTGGCCGGCGCGGTCGTAGGGGTGGTAGAGCGAATCGTGTTCGCCGTCGAATTCCAGCGGCAGCAGGCCAAACTTGTCGCACAGCTCGCGGTTGAAGGCCGGTGTGGCTTTGCGCCAGGCGCCGTGAATCCACAGCTCGGTGTAGCCGTGCCAGACAAACACATCGGTTTTCATGGTTTGGCGCAGCCGCTCGGTCGACATGTGGTTGCGCACATCGGCGTAACCCAGGCGCGCCGGGATGCCGGCTGCGCGCGCCACCGCCGCCAGCACCGCCGCTTTGGGCACACACCAGCCATAGCCTTGTTGCAGCGCGGTGGACGCGCGCATGCCCTGTGGCGACAGGTCGATGCGGTAGGGGTCGTAGCGCAGCGCGTCGCGCACCGCGTTGTACAGCGCCACCGCCCGCTCGCGCACCGCACCTCCCGGGTCGTGGGCGGCCACAAAGCTGCGCACGGCGGGGTGCTGGTGGTCCAGCAATGCGGTGGCGGCCAAGTGGGCTGAGGTGGGTGTGTCGGTGGCCTGGGTCATGGCCGCAGGCTAGCCCAGGCCGTGCGGCGGCACAGCCGCCGAGATGACAGGGCCACCGCCGCGCTGGCTTGGCCGGCGGCGCTTGCCTGCCTATACTGATCCGCTTGTTGTTTCACCCGACCACACCGCCATGAACGCCCGCATTCCCCCTGGCCTGCTGCTGGAGCCGCAGGCCCTGCAATCGCATGTGAACACCGCCTGGGACGAGCGCATCTTGCCGCAGCTCGTGGACTATGTGGCGGTGCCCGCCAAGTCGCCGGCCTTTGACCCGCAGTGGGCCGAGCATGGCCTGCTCGATCGGGTACTGCAAAACGCCGCCGACTGGGTGGCCGCGCAGCAGGTGCCCGGCCTCACGCTGGAGGTGGTGCGCCTGAACGACGCCAACGGCCGGCCGCGCACGCCGGTGCTGTTTTTTGAAGTGCCGGCCTGCGCGGGCCAAGACGGCACACCGCCTCCGGCTTCAGGCCAGACGGTGCTCATATATGGCCACTTGGACAAACAACCCGAATTCAACGGCTGGCGCAGCGATCTGGGCCCGTGGACGCCCAAGATCCTCGACGGCAAGCTCTATGGACGGGGCGCGGCCGACGACGGTTACGCGGTTTACGCCAGCATCGCCGCCATCCAGGCGCTCAAGGCCCAAGGTGTGGCGCACCCGCGCATCGTCGGCTTGATCGAAACCTGCGAGGAAAGCGGCTCGGGCGACCTGCTGCCCTATGTGGACGCGCTGCGCCCACGCTTGGGTGATGTGGGTCTGGTGATCTGCCTGGACAGCGGCGCCGGCAATTACGACCAACTCTGGCTCACCACCAGCCTGCGCGGCATGGCCAGCGGTGTGCTGCGGGTCGACATCCTGAGTGAAGGGGTGCACTCGGGCGATGCCTCGGGCCTGGTGCCATCGAGCTTTCGCATCTTGCGCAACGTGCTCGACCGGCTCGAAGACAGCGCCAGTGGCCGGCTGTTGCCCGAGGTCTTTCACTGCGAAATTCCGGGTGTGCGGGCCGAACAGGCCAAGGCCACCGCGGCCATCCTGGGCGACGAGGTCTACAAACGCTTTCCGTGGGCGCACCACGACTGCGGTGGCAGCAGCACCTTTGCCATCCCCACCACCACCGACCCGGTGGAGGCATTGCTCAACCGCACCTGGCGGCCGACGCTGTCGGTGACCGGCGCCGACGGCTTTCCGGCCCTCAAGGACGCGGGCAATGTGCTGCGGCCCTACACCGCTTTTAAGCTCAGCCTGCGCTTGCCGCCGCTGGTGGACGCCGCCAGCGCGGTGCAGCAGCTCAAAACCCTGCTCGAAGACAACGCGCCCTATCAGGCCAAGGTGACCTTCAGCCCCGAAGGCGCGGCCAGCGGATGGAACGCGCCCGACACCACGCCGTGGTTTGAGCAGGCGCTGCAGGCGGCCTCACAAGCGCACTTTGGCGCCGCCTGCGGCACCATCGGCCAGGGCGGCACCATCCCGCTCATGAACATGCTGAGCCGTGGTTTCCCCAAGGCGCAAATGATGGTCTGTGGCGTGCTGGGCCCACGCAGCAACGCCCACGGGCCCAACGAATTCCTGCACCTGGACTACGCGCGCCGACTCACCGCCTCGGTGGCCGAGGTGATGGCGCGCATGCCCTGATGGCCGAGCCGCAGCGCAGCGCTTTGCAGCGCCCCGACGGCGTGGCCCTGACCCTGTGGGACTGGCCCGCGCTGCAAGATGTGCACGGTCAGGTGCTGCTGGTGCATGGCCTGGGTGAACACGCCCGCCGCTACGACGCGGTGGCCGCGCGATTCACGGCCTGGGGCTGGGCGGTGCGCGCCTTTGATCAGCGCGGCCACGGCACATCAGACGGACGGCGCGGTTGCCTGCCCCACACCGACGCCCTGCTCGATGACCTGGACGCCGTGCTGGCCGACACCCGCGCGCGCAGCGCTGGCCCGCTGGTGCTGGTCGGTCACAGCATGGGCGGCTTGGTGAGCGCGGCCACTTGCTGGCGCCTGCACGAGCGTGGCCAAGCCGCACAGCGGCCCGATGCGCTGGTGCTCTCGTCGCCCGCGCTGGAGGTGGGCATGGGCACACCCTTGCTGTGGGCGGTGGCGCTGCTCAACCGCGTGGCGCCTGGGCTGGCGCTGGGCAACGGGCTGCTGGCCGACAAATTGGCGCACGACCCGGCGGTGATCGCCGCTTATCAAGCGGACCCGCTGGTGCACGACCGCATCAGCCCGCCGCTGGCGCTGTTTTTTGACCAATGGGGCCGGCGCGTGCGCGAGGCGGCCGACCGCTGGCCACTGCCCACGCTGCTGCTGTACGCCGAAGACGACCATTTGGTGCGCCCGGCCGGCAGCGCCGAATTTGCGCGCCGCGCGGCACAAGGTGGGGCACCGGTGCAGGCGCAGGGCTTGCCCGGCCTGTACCACGAGATCTTCAAAGAACCCGAGGCCCTGGCGGCCCCTATGTGGCAGCGCCTGCAGGCTTGGCTGCAAGCGCTGCGCTCCACGCTCAGCGCTTGAGCAAGCCGCCGAGCATGCCCATCACATCGCCACCCTGACCGCCCAGCAGGCCTTGCAGCGCGTTGGCGCCGCCGTCGGCGGGCAGTTGGCCATCGGGCGTGAGCTTGTCGATCAGGCCCGGCAGCAGATCGGCCAGACCACCGGCCGCCGCTTGGGTGTTGCCACCAAACTGCTGCGCCAATTGGCCCAGCAGATCACCCCCCAGCGCTTGTTGCAGCTGCTCACCCGACACCGCCTGGTTGGCGCCGGTGCCGACCCAGGACGACACCACATCGGCCAGACCGCCCGACTGCAGCTTGCCCACAAGCCCCTGCAGGCCGCCGCTTTGCTCCAGCAGCTGGCTGGCCAGTTGCATCACGGCCTGGGCGTCGATCCCGCCGCCGTTTTGGCCTTGACCGGTGGCGGCGTTCATGGCGGCGGATGCGAGCGAATTCAACAGACTCATAGGGTTCTCCAATACAAAAGCACTACCCGGCGGGCAGCTCAGGCCGCATTCTGGGGCCGTTGCCGCACTGCAGCAAGCCACAACAGGGCCGCACCCGTCAGCGCCACCGGCAGCAAAGAACCCCAGTTCAGCAGCGCCCAACCCTGGGTCGTCACGAGGGCGCCAGACGCAAACGAGGTCAGCGCCATGGTGGCAAACACACAGAAATTGATGGCCGCCTGTGCGCGGTCTTTTTCCTCAAGTGTGTAGGCCTGCAGCGACAGTGTGGTGCTGCCGGTGAACAGGAAATTCCAGCCCACCCCCAGCAAAAACAGCGCCATCAAAAACTGGTGCAGGTCCACGCCCGACAGTGCAATCGCGATACACAGCGCGTTCAGCGCCACCCCCACCCCCATGATGGTCAGTACCCCAAAGCGCTTGATCAGGTGCCCGGTGAAAAAACCCGGCGCAAACATGCCAATCACATGCCACTCCAGCACCAGCGCCGCGTCGTCAAAGCTGAAGCCGCACACCTGCATGGCCAGCGGCGTGGCCGCCATCAGCAGGTTCATCACGCCGTAACCCAGCGCCGCGCCCACCGTGGCCACGATAAACACCGGCTGGCGCATGATGACCGACAGCGGCCGCCCGGCGGGCGCGCCGGCCTGCTTGGGTGGCAGCGGCGGAAAGCGCATCAAGGCCATGATGGCCATGGACAGCAGCGCCACCACCGCCAGCGACAGGTAAGCGCCGGCAAACGGCACATCGAGCACATTGCGGGTGCGCGCCGCCAGATTGGGCCCCAGCACAGCGCCCACCAGCCCGCCGGCCAGCACCAGCGACACCGCTTTTTCGCGGAACTCGGGCGTGGACAGTTCGGCCGCCGCAAAGCGGTACAGCTGCCCGTTGGCGCTGTAGTAACCGGCGATTACCGTGGCCGCCACCAGCAGCCAGAAGTTGCCCTCCATCGCCGCCCAGTAACACAGCAGGGCCGATCCCAGCGCCACCGCCAGCCCAATCTGGAACGAGGCCTGCCGCCCAAACGCCGACTGGGTGCGCGCCACCAGCGGCGTCGACAGCGCCCCCCCCACCACATAGCCCATGACCGGCAGCGTCGCCATCCAGCCCAGCGGCGCCAGACTCAGCCCCACCAAGCCGTTGATCGCAATGAAGACCACGTTGTTGGTCAGAAACAGGCCTTGTGCGGCGGCCAACAGCCAGAGGTTTTTGTTCATAAGCCGCTGTTTATACAGCGGGGCGCGAGGGGGATGTGTCGCTGGTGGACAGGGCACCTGCGAGATACGCACTCCCCAGATGTGGGATGGCCGCGCGATACAGCGAAAGGTATAGTACCGAAAAGCAACAAGAAAAAGAATCGACGATTCGGTCTGTCAAGCGATTGGAAAAATGGACTTCGGTGTTATCTCGTATGTCAATAATGAATATATTCAGATTCATTGCCGTTGCTTTTCTGATGTTAATCCTGCTCGCAGCAGGTTTGTTTTTGTTTGGCGAGTGGCAGAGAGCGTCTTTGATCGAAAAATATTCTCATGTAGGCAAGTCTATTAAGTTGCCCAGTCAGGCGGAAGAGTGGAGCACAAGTTCATTATTGGAGGGAGCGGAGGAGCTTGTGTGCGCTATGGATAGTTATGGGTGGCCAGAGGACTTGAAAGCATTGAACGAGCAGCAAAAAAAGACGTTGTCGAAAACAGATATTCCTTCAGAAAGTGGCGCATGGTATTTGTTATTCTTCACTGTTGATCAAGTCAATCGAATCGCTATGCTCGATTATTCAAGGCATCACCTAAATCAGATCAGCACATCTTGTGGCGATAAGTCATCGATGTTTTTAATATCCACTGTCAAAGGCCCCAGTGGGCGGCAACGTCGATCGTTTGTCTTTAATCAAATGTCAGCCAGCAAGTGATTTCGCATAACTTGGCTATTGACTTTGGTTGGGGTTTTAAATGCTGGTATTGAAATTGTTTATCTGGATTGTCTTGATTTTATGGATTTTTTGGTATCTCCATGTCGCAACGGAGAGAATCAACACAAGTGTTTTTGTGGCGCTGATATCGGCGGCTAGGCGAAAAGCTGAATCGAGCTCAGGTCTGATGTATTGGTTGGGACTTGTTATGTACGGACCTTATCTCTATCCCATCCGATCTTTTTTGGCGTGGTTTATTCTTGTGATATTGATATTTGTGGCTGCCTAGGTGATGGTTGCGAAGATGCGCAGCATGGGATTAATGACTGACGAGTGATCCATTGAATGGGGAATGCATGGGCAATTTGGAGCAACTTCTCTTGTTGATTGTGTTGAGCTTCGTTGCTGTGACGCTGTTTGTGGAAATACTCGAACGGTACGTCTTCAAGCGAGAGGTCAGCGCATGGGACATTGAAAGAAGCGCCATTTATCTGTTGCTGGCGGTTGCCGTGGTCTATGCGGCTTATGAGCAGTTTCTGAAATAACGAGGTGTGTCGAACACCTTCTACCGCTGTTGACTCAGCGGTGCGATGGACCTCTCTAGGTCACGTCGTGGCCATCACCAGCGCTGCCAGCGCCGCCGTCTCCGCCCGCAACACCCGTGGCCCCAGGGTCACGGGCAGCCAGCCTGCGGCGCGGGCTTGAGCGTCTTCTTGTGGGCTCAGGCCCCCTTCGGGGCCGCTCAGAAAGGTGAGTGGGGTGTCGGCGTCCAGCGTTTGCAGCACCTCGGCCAATGGCCGTGTGCCGTCGGCCAGCGACAGCACCAGGCGCACGCCGCCCGGCGCGCATGGTGTGGCCAGCCACGGCGCCCAGTCGGCCACCGGGGCGACGGTGGGCACGCGGTTGCGGCCGCACTGTTCACAGGCGGCCACGGCCACCGATTGCCAGTGGGCTTGTTTTTTCTGGGCGCGTTCGCCGTTCAGGCGTAGCACGCTGTGGGCGGTGTGCAGCGGCTCGATGGCGTGCACGCCAAGTTCGGTGGCTTTTTCCACCAGCCAGTCCATGCGCTCGTTGGCGGGCATGCCCACGGCCAGGGTCACCGGGCGAGTGGCCTCGCATTCGCGCGGCTCAAATTCGTCCACCCGCACCTGCACATCGCTGCGGCCCATCTGGGTGATGGTGGCGCGCCATTGGCCGCCGTCGCCATTGAACAGGGTGATGGTCTGTCCCGGCTGGTGGCGCAGCACCTGCACATGGCGAGCGGTGCCGGGCGGCAGCGCGAGCTCGGCGCCAGCGGTCAGCGGCAGGGGGCAGTGGTAGCGCGGCATGAGCGTGTCAGACGCGGCCAAAGGCCCAGCCGCTGGCGGCTTGCAGGCCTTCGATCTCGTCCACCAGCTTGAGCAGGGGCCCGAGTTCGCGGTAGCGGTGCGCCGTGCTGCGGATGTAGTGGATGAAGCGCGGTGTGTCGGCCAGGTATTTGGCCTTGCCGTCGCGCAGCGTCAGGCGGGCGAAGATGCCGGCCACCTTCAGGTGGCGCTGCAGGCCCATCCATTCCACCGCGCGGTAGAAGGCGCCGAAGTCGCTGTGCCAGTCCTCGAAATCCATCAGGCCGGCCTTGCGGGCCTTTTCCCAGTAGCGGATGGTGACGTCAAGCACAAAGTCCTCGTCCCAGCTGAGGAAGGCGTCGCGCATCAGACTGGCGATGTCGTAGGTGATGGGGCCGTGCAGCGCGTCCTGGAAGTCGAGCACACCGAGCGCCTGCGCGGGGGTGGCGGGCGCTTCGCCGTCGGGGCGCACCATCAGGTTGCGCGGCATGAAGTCGCGGTGCACATAGCTGGTGGGCATGGCCAGGCAGCGCTGCACGATCAGGTCGAAGGTGTTGGTGAGCGTCGCGGACTGGGCCTCGGACAGCGCCACACCTTTGTGCTGCGCGATGTACCAGTCGGGAAAGAGCTGCAGGTCGCGCCGCAGCACCGCTTCGTCGTAGGCCGGCAGCACGCCCGGGCGCGAGGCCAGCTGCCAGGCCAGCAGGGCGTCGAGCGCTTGGCGGTACATGGGCGCGGCGGCGGCTGAGTCCTCGGGGTTGATGCGGGCCATCATGGTGTCTTGGCCCAGGTCGGAGAGCAGCAAGAATCCGTGGGCCTGGTCCCAGGCCAGCACCTCGGGCACATGCAGGCCGGCGTCGCGCAGCAGCGCGGCGATGCGCACAAAGGGCTCGCTGTTTTCTTTGTCGGGCGGCGCGTCCATGACGATGCGGCTGGCACCGTCGGTGGTGTTCACCCGCAGGTAGCGGCGAAAGCTGGCGTCGGCCGAGGCCAAGCGCACGCTGTCGGCCTGCAGCGCGTGGTCTGCGGCGTGGGCCTGCAGCCAGGCACCAAACGCGGCTTCGCGGGCGGGTTCGGACCAGATCACGGGCGCGGCGCTGGTGCCGGCGGCAAGGGGGCTGTTCATGGGTGGACGGAGAAGAAATGGGCCTGGGGCCACAGGGCGGCGGGGGCAGGGGCCGCGTAGGATAATGGCCGGAATTTTACCGGGCCGCAGGGCTGGCCACACCGCGCGCTGTGCGGGGTCTGCCGGTCTGTGGCCTTGTGTTTTGTTGGGATTGTCTGTTGTCGCTTCGCCCTGTTTCTCGTCGCTCCACATCCCATTCGCTGTGCGCCAATCCGGTGGCATGGGCTTGCCTGTTGGTGTGTGCTGCCGCGCAGGCGCAGGAGGCCCCGCTCACGCTGCGCATGAGCCCCGGCTTGATCGACCAATTGCCGCAGGCCGCGCAGGAACGGGTGCCGAGTTTTGTGCGCGGTGTGCGCATCGAAGGCGAAGTCGATGGTGTGACCTGGGTCAAAGGCGACGCCGAATGGCGCCGCCACGACATCACCATCAAAGCCGACGAAATGCGGGTCGACGACCGCACCCAAGACGCCTTGGCGCGCGGGCAGGTGCGGGTCAACCGCATGGGCAACCGCTTTGAAGGCCCCGAGCTCCAGCTCAACCTGGACAGCCAAGTTGGTGAGTTTCAGACCCCCACCTTTACCCTGCTCAAAAACGGCGGCCAAGGCGACGCCGTTCGGGCCGAATTCAAGGGGCCTGACCTCACCGTGGCGCACGATGTGCGTTACTCCAGTTGCCCACGGCCACCCTCGGGCGACTGGCGTCCGGGCTGGATGGTCAAAGCCAAGCGCATCGACATCGACGAGGCGCAAGACACCGGTTTTGCCACCTTGGGTGTGCTGGAGTTCCAGGGCGTGCCGGTGTTGGCCGCACCGGTGATGAGCTTTCCCTTGAGCGACGCGCGCAAGACCGGTTGGCTCTCACCCGCCATCGATCTGGACACCACCAGCGGCCTGGGCTTGACGGTGCCGTTTTACTGGAACATCGCGCCCAACCGCGATGCGACCTTCTCGCCCACGCTGATGAGCAAACGCGGGCTCGACGTGGGCGCGGAATTTCGCTACTTGGAGCGCGACTTTCGCGGCCAACTGCGCGCCAACGTCATGCCCGGCGACAAGTTGCGCGACCGCCACCGCTGGAACTACGCCCTGACCCACCAGCAAACCTTGTCCTCACCGTTGGACAGCCTGAGCTGGCGACTCAACGTCAACCGCGCCAGCGACGACAACTACTGGAAAGATTTTCCCCGCGTGCTGACCTCGGTCACGCCCCGCCTGCTGCCGCAAGAAGTGGAAGCCAGTTGGGCCCAGTCCGGTTGGTCGGGCACCGTGGGCGCCTACCGTTGGCAAACCCTGCAAGACCCGGCGGCGCTGATCACGCCACCCTACAACCGCATGCCATCAATGAGCGCGCGCCGCGGCTGGGCGCTGGGCGACTGGCAATTGAACGTGAGCAGCGAACTCACGCGGTTTGAGCGCGTGTATTTCGACAGCGAGCGAAGCGACCCGCTCAAAACCGATGGCGAGCGCGCCTGGGTGTCCGCCGACCTGAGCCGCCGCTGGCAGGCGCCGGGCTGGTTTGTGCAGCCGCGTGCGCGCTGGCACGCCACCAGCTACCGCTTTGACACGCCCATCGACCAGCGCAGCAGCGCCAGCCGCGCGGTGCCCACTCTGAGCCTGGACAGCGGGCTGTTTTTTGAGCGCGACACCCGCCTGTTTGGCCGCGCGGCGGTGCAAACGCTGGAGCCCCGGGCCTTCTTCACCTGGACGCCCTACCGCGACCAAAGCCGCTTGCCCAACTACGACTCGGGTGCGCTTGAATTTGGCCAAGGCACGTTGTTCACCGAAAACAATTTTGTCGGCAACGACCGCATCAGCGACACCCGCGCGCTCACCCTGGGCGCGGAGTCGCGCTGGCTCTACCCCGACACTGGCGCCGAATTTTTGCGCTTGGGTGTGGCCCAGCGCTACCTGATGCAGGACCAACAAGTGACGCTGCCGGGCGGCGCGCCACTGACCCAGCGCGCCAGCGACGTGTTGCTGAGCCTGCGCAGCCAGTGGACGCCGTCTTGGTACGGCTACGCGCAGGCCCAGTTCAGTCCCGATCGGCGCGAGTTTGTCCGCACGGTGGTGGGCGGCAGATACACACCAGGCCCGCTGCGCACCCTCACCGCTGCCTACCGCCAGCAACGGGACGCCACCTCGCGCCTGAGCGAGCAGCTGGACCTGGGCTGGCAGTGGCCACTGAGCTGGGGCACCGCCCCCACCGAGGGCCTGCCCAGCGGCCAGTGGTACGCTGTTGGACGCTTGAACTACAGCCTGACCGAGAGCAAGCCGGTGGACGTGGTGGCTGGCTTTGAGTACGACGCTGGCTGCTGGATCGGCCGGGTGGTGCTGGAGCGCTTGCAAACCGGCCGCACCGAGGCCAACCAGCGCATCCTGTTCCAGCTCGAATTCAACGGCTTGACACGTTTGGGCCCCAACGCCTTGCAGAGCCTGCGCGAGAATGTGCCTCGCTACCAATACCTGCGCGAGCAGATCAACCCGCCCAGCCGCTTTCAGAACCATGATTGAACGCTACACCCTGTCCACATTGGCCTTGGCGCTGGCCATGGCGGCCACCCCCGCACTCGCGCAGCGCAGCGCCGCCGCACCGGCCGCCACCACCACCCGGGCGGCCGATTTCATCGTGGCCTTGGTCGACGGCCAGCCGGTCACCAACCACGAGGTGCGCCAGCGGGTGGACTTGTTGCAAGAGCGCCTGACCCAGGAACGCCGCAGCCTGCCGCGCGACGAACTCGCCCGCCGAGCCTTGGAGCAACTCATTGCCGAGCGGGCTGCGCTGACCATCGCACGCCAGCAAGGCGGGCGCGTGGACCAAGCCACACTCGACCAAGCCGAGCAGACCGTGGCCGCCCAAAACGGACTGAGCGTGGCGGTGTTTCGCGAGCGCATGGCCGCCCAAGGCACACCGGCGGCCAAGCTGCGCGACGACTTGCGCGACCAGATTCTGTTGCAGCGCTTGCGCGAACGCGAAGTCAATCAGCGTGTGCGGGTGAGCGACGCCGATGTCGAGGCTTACCAGCGCGAGTCGGCCGCAGCCGCCAACACACCCAGCGCTTGGCAACTCGGCCACATTCTGGTGGCGGTGCCCGAGGGCGCCAAGGCCGAGCGGGTGCGAGCCCTCGACACCAAGGCGCAAGACATTGCCCGCCAAGCCCGCAGCGGCGCCGACTTTGCGGCCTTGGCGCGCACCGAATCACAAGGCCCGGAACGCGCCGAAGGCGGCGACATGGGCCTGCGCCCGGCCGAGCGCCTGCCCGAACTCTTTGTGCAGGCCGTGCAGAACTTGGACGTCGGCGCCGTGGCCGGCCCGGTGCGCAGCGCCGCGGGTTTTCACATTCTTAAGGTGCTCAACAAACAAAGCGGCGGTGCGCCAGCGGTGGTCGAGACCCGCGCCCGCCACATTCTGTTGCGACCCGACGCCCGCTTGACCGAACAACAAGCCACCCAGCGCCTGGCCCAGTGGCGCGCCCAGGTGCTCGCCGGCAGCGCCAATTTCGAGACCCTGGCGCGCCAAAACAGCCAAGACGGATCGGCCGCGCAAGGCGGCGATTTGGGCTGGGTGCGCCCCGGCATGTTTGTGCCCGAATTCGAGCAGGCCATGAACCAGCTGCGCCCGGTTGAGGTGTCTGAGCCGCTGGTGTCGCGTTTTGGCGTGCACCTGATCCGTGTCGACGAACGCCGCCGGGTGGCGCTCAGCCCCGAAGAAGCGCGCGAAGCCGCGCGCGCGGAGCTGCGCGAGATCAAGGCCGATCAAGCGCTCGAAGAGTGGCTACAAGAGGTGCGCAACGGCGCGTTTGTGGAAATGCGCGAAGCGCCACGTCCCTGACCCCATGGCCCAGCACATCGCGCGCAAGCGCTTCGGACAGCACTTCCTCACCGACGGCGGCATCATCGATGCCATCGTGCGCGAAATCGCGCCCCGGCCGGGCGATCCGATGGTCGAAATCGGCCCCGGTCTGGCCGCGCTGACCCAGCCCTTGGTCGAGCGCTTGGGGCGCCTCACCGTGGTCGAACTCGACCGCGATCTGGCGGCACGTCTGCGCGCCCACGCACAGCTCGACGTGATCGAAAGCGACGTGCTCAAGGTCGACTTCACGGCCGTGTCGGCGGGCTTGGGCAGCAAGCTGCGGATCGTCGGCAACCTGCCCTACAACATCTCCACGCCCATCTTGTTTCACCTGCTCGACCATGTGGCGGTGGTGCAAGACCAGCACTTCATGCTGCAAAAAGAGGTGATCGACCGCATGGTCGCCGCGCCCGGCAGCGGCGACTACAGCCGCCTGAGCGTGATGTTGCAGTGGCGCTACGACATGGACAACGTGCTGTTTGTGCCGCCTGAGAGCTTTGATCCCCCACCCCGGGTCGACAGCGCGGTGGTGCGCATGGTGCCGCTGGCCGAACCACCGGCCATCGACATCGCGCTCTACGGCGAGCTGGTGCAAACTGCCTTCAGCCAACGCCGCAAAATCCTGCGCCACACCCTGGGCAAATGGCTGGACGCCCGCCGTTTCGCCGGCACCTTCGACCTGCAACGCCGCGCCGAAGAAGTCCCGGTCGCCGAATACGTCGCCCTGGCCCAGGCCGTGCAGACGCAAAAAAGCCGCTGAAAGCAGCGGCCGAGGAGCTGTTGGCGCGAGGGTGAGCCCTTTCCAAGGCACCGCGGAACTGGCTTTGCCAGGCCGCTGGTGCCGCCCCCTTGAGGGGGTGACGCGCCGTTAGGCGCGGCGCGGGGGTGGGCCAGTTCAGGCCGTCGCCATCCAATACCCCGCATTGAACGGGCTGCTCATGCGCAGCGCCTGCGGGCTCACGTCCAAAATTTTGTCGGTGGGCATCGGCTCTTCGCTGTCTTCGGCCACTTCGTCGCCCTTGTTGGCGCGCGCCACCGAGAACGAGTAGAAGCAGCGGAACGGGATCTTGCGGTCGCTCCAGTAATCGGCCACGTCGCGGAAGATGTCGAGCAACTGCTCGCGCGCGTCCTTGTCGAACTTGCTGTTGGCCGGAATGTGCTCGAGCACCACGATGAAGCCGGTTTGTGGACCGGACTTGTGCACCATGTCGGTCATGCAGTCGTAGAGCGCGTCGAAGTTCTTGCCGAAATGGGTGGGCAAGGTGTACTGCGATGCGATCAGCTCCAGCACGTCCTGCTTGCTCTGGGCCTTGGCCAGGTTGGCGTACAGAAAGTGATGACCCAGCTGCTCGGCAGCGGTTTGCAGGTCTTTGACGCTGTATGCGCGAATCGATTGAACGATGTTGCTGCGTACGTTACGAAGTGGCGTGTCCATCTCCGCGGTTCTTTCTACAAGCAAAGTTGAAAAATTCGTCTTCCCGGGGCTCACTGCACGATCAGCCGGAAGCTGGCGTAGTGGTCCTCGGTGTAGTAACAGGCCTCGGGACGGCTTGGTACTTCACCACCGCACACGATGCGCCTCGCCCCGCGGTGTCGCAGGCCGGGGGTATCCACCGTGTATTCACGGTAATATCCCCGTTGGGCTCTGGGCAGCAGGCGTTCGCGGTTGCCAAACACGGTGCCGTCCTTCTCGTAGCGGAAAGGGCCCCCTTGCCGAATCAGACCCATGACGGCCTGACCTTGCGGCGGCAGTTCGCGCAGAGCCACGGTCGCCGGGTCTTGACCCAGCACCCCTTGGGGCGAACGGGCCTGCAAGCCCGCACCGACCACAGCCAGCAACAGCAACAAGCCGCTGAGCCACTGGCGCCAAGAAAAACCGTAGAAACTGCGTGCCGAACCAGCCCTGAAACGGGGTTGACCCATGCGAAATCCCTGTGATCCCGATCCGGGTTAACTCGGGTTAACCCTGAAATCCAAGCCGGCGATTGTGGCGCAAGCGCCCCCAAAATGCAAGTCAAGCTCTTGGCCACCTGCCCAAGGGGCAGGGTTATGCTTGACGTCGAAGTTGGCGCTTGCTCTCGGTGTGGGCTTTACGCCGCGATGTTGGCATCGGCCACGGTGAGCGCTGTCATGTTCACAATGCGGCGCACGGTGGTGCTGGGCGTCAACACATGCACCGGTTTGGCCGCGCCCAGCAGCACCGGGCCGATGGCAATGCCGCCGCCCGAGGCGGTTTTCAGCAGGTTGTAGCTGATGTTGGCCGCGTCGATATTGGGCAGCACCAGCAGGTTGGCCTCGCCTTGCAGCAAGGTGTTGGGCATCAGCCGCAGGCGAGACTCGGCGTCGAGCGCCACGTCGCCGTGCATTTCGCCGTCCACTTCCAACCAGGGCGCCTGCTGGCGCAGCAGCTGGAAGGTCTGGCGCATCTTGATGGCGCTCGGCTGGTTGGACGAGCCGAAATTGGAGTGCGAGAGCAGCGCGACCTTGGGCTTGATGCCAAAACGCATCATTTCCTCGGCCGCCATCACCGTGATTTCGCACAGCTCTTCGGCGCTGGGGTCGTAGTTGACGTGGGTGTCGACCAAAAACACCTGGCGTCCGGGCAGCATCAGTCCGTTCATGCAGGCGTAGACGCGCACGTCCTGCTCGGTGCGTGGGCTGCCGCCTTCGGCCTTGCCGATCACCTGGTCGATGTATTCCAAATGGTTGGCGGTGCTGCCCCAGGTGCCGCAGATCAGGCCGTCCACATCGCCTTTGTGCAGCAGCATGCTGCCGATCAGGGTGAGGCGACGCCGCATTTCGATCTTGGCCAACTGCTCGGTCACACCCCGGCGCTCGGTCATGCGGTGGTAGGTTTGCCAGAAGTCGCGGTAGCGGTGGTCTTGCTCCACGTTCACCACGTCGTAGTCCAGGCCTTCTTCTAGGCGCAGACCAAATTTTTCGATGCGCTGGGCGATGATGGCCGGGCGACCGATCAGCGTCGGGCGCGCTAGGCCTTCGTCCACCACGATCTGGCAGGCGCGCAGCACCCGTTCTTCTTCGCCCTCGGCGTAGGCCACGCGTTTTTTGGTGGCGCGTTTGGCCGCCGCGTAAATCGGCTTCATGACCGTGCCCGAGGCGTAGACAAAGCTCTGCAGGCGTTCGCGGTAGGCGTTGATGTCGGCCACCGGGCGCAGCGCCACGCCGCTGTCGGCGGCGGCTTGGGCCACCGCCGGCGCGATCTTCATCATCAGGCGCGGATCAAACGGTTTGGGGATCAGGTACTCGGGGCCAAAGGCCAGTTTTTCACCGGCGTAGGCCGCGGCCACCACCTCGCTTTGCTCGGCCTGCGCCAGCTCGGCGATGGCGTGCACTGCCGCAATTTCCATCTCGTCGGTGATGGTCGACGCCCCGGCGTCCAGCGCCCCCCGGAAGATGTAGGGGAAACACAGGACGTTGTTGACCTGGTTGGGGTAGTCGGTGCGGCCGGTGGCCATGATGGCGTCGTCGCGCACCGCCTTGACCTGCTCGGGCAGGATCTCGGGTATTGGGTTGGCCAGCGCAAAGATCAGCGGCTTGGCGGCCATCTTGGTCACCATCTCGGGTTTGAGCACACCGCCGGCCGATAGACCCAAAAAGATGTCGGCGCCTTCAATCACCTCGGCCAGGGTGCGCGCGTCGGTCTTTTGGGCGAATTGGATTTTGTCCTCGTCCATCAGCTCGGTGCGGCCTTCGTAGACCACCCCCGCCAAGTCGGTGACCCAGATGTTTTCGCGCGGAATGCCCAGCTTGACCAGCGGGCCCAGGCAGGCCAGCGCGGCCGCCCCGGCGCCCGAGGTCACCAGCTTGACCTGCTTCATGTCTTTGCCCACGACTTTCAGGCCGTTCATGATGGCCGCGCCCACCACAATCGCGGTGCCGTGTTGGTCGTCGTGGAAGACGGGAATCCTCATGCGCTCGCGCAGCTTGCGCTCCACATAAAAGCAGTCGGGCGCCTTGATGTCTTCGAGGTTGATGCCACCAAAGGTGGGTTCCAGCGCGGCGATGATCTCGACCAGTTTGTCGGGGTCTTTTTCGTTGATCTCGATGTCGAACACATCGATGCCGGCGAACTTTTTGAACAGCACGCCCTTGCCTTCCATCACCGGCTTGGCCGCCAGCGGGCCAATGTCGCCCAGGCCCAGGACGGCGGTGCCGTTGGTGATGACCGCCACCAGATTGCCCCGGCTGGTGTACTTAAACGCGTTGGTCGGGTCGGCGACGATTTCTTCGCACGGCGCGGCCACACCGGGCGAATAGGCCAGCGCCAAATCGCGTTGGTTGGTCAGCTGCTTGGTGGCGGCGATCGCCACTTTGCCCGGGGTGGGGAACTCGTGGTACTCCAAGGCCGCGCGCCGCAGCTCGGCGCGTTTGTTCTCTTGCTGGCTGGGCGTGCTCATGGGGCGGTCTCCTGGAGATATTGCATTATGGAAACGAATGTCGCATTCTAAATCTGCGACCCCGTTCGGCCATCGGTGAAACGACGTACGTCGCCATGGTGCCTGGGCACAAGCGTTTTGACTTTTCGGGTGGCAATGACCCGCCGGGCGGCAAGGGTCGGCAGTGGTCAGCGCAGGTGCTTGAGCTTTTTGGCCAAAAAGGCCTCGCGCACCGTCAGGCCGCGCGGCCCGGGCCGCAGGGTCGCGGCTTCACCCGCCTGCAGCGGGCCGGCTTGCACCACCGCGCAATAAAAACCGCTGGCCGCGTGGTCCACCATCAGCCGTGCCGCCTGTGGCCAGCCCATGGCGTGGGTGAACTTGAAGCAGGGCTCGCGCGGCGCGGTCACCCGCAGCACCGCGTGTGCAAAGTGCAGCTCGTCGCCAATCCACACCTCGTGCTCCAGCACACCGCGAATGCCCAGGTTTTCGCCCAAAAAGCCCGGCGGCAGGGCCGGGTCCAGCGTGGGCAACGCCGCAGCGCGCTCGCGCTCCCACATCGCCCAGTGTTCCAGCGGGTAGGCGTACACCGCTTTGTGCAAGCCGCCGTGCACCGACAGGTCGGCTTGTTCGTCGCCGGCCAAGCCCAGTGCGCTGGCCTGCACCGCACCATTCACACGCTGTTTGCCGTAGGCGCTCAAGATGCGCCGCCCGCCAATGTTCCATGGTCGGGCTGGGCCCAGCGCGATGTGCTCCAGCCCAATGCGCGTTGGCGAATCAGCCACGCATCAGCGCTTCGATCGCGTCCGGGTCCACCGGCACATCGCGGGTGATGAGCTCGCAGCCACTGGCGGTGACCAGCGCGTCGTCCTCGATGCGGATACCGATGTTCCAAAACGCTTCGGGCACACCGGGCGCGGGGCGCACATAAATGCCAGGCTCCAGCGTCAGCACCATGCCTTCGCGCAAGACGCGGCTCGGCCGGTCTTTGATCACCTCGCCCGACAGCGGGTCGCGCCGCTCGCTCACGGTGCCCATTTCGCTCGGCTCCACATAGCTGCCGCAGTCGTGCACATCCAGACCCAGCCAGTGGCCGGTGCGGTGCATGTAAAACTGGAAATACGCCCGCTGTGCGATCACGTCGTCTAACGTGCCGACCTTGTTGGCGTCCAGCAAGCCGGTGTCCAACATGCCCTGCGCCAGCACCCGCACCGCCGCCTCGTGCGGGTCGGTAAAACGCGCGCCGGGCCGGGTGGCTGCCACCGAGGCTTCTTGCGACGCCAGCACCAGCTCGTACAGGGTGCGCTGTGGGCCGCTGAAACGGCCGTTGGCCGGGAAGGTGCGGGTGATGTCGCTGGCGTAGCCGTCGAGCTCGCAGCCGGCGTCGATCAGCACCAAATCGCCGTCGCGGATCGGCGCGGCGTCGGCCCGGTAGTGCAGCACACAGGCGTTGGCGCCGCCGGCCACGATGGAGCCGTAGGCCGGGTACTGCGAGCCGTGTTGGCGAAATTCGTGCAGCAGTTCGGCGTCCAGGTGGTATTCGCGCAGGTCTTGGCCCGCGCGCAGCATGGCGGCGCTGCGCCGCATCGCGCGGATGTGCGCGCCCGCACTGATCTGCGCGGCGCGCTTCATGGTGGCGATTTCAAAGCTGTCTTTGATCAGCCGCATCTCATCGAGCGGGCCGCACAGGTCGCGCTGCTGCTCGGGGCACACCGCGCCGTAGCGCACCCGGGCGCGCACCTGCTGCAGCCAGCCGTCCACCTGCGCGCTCAGGCCGGCGTGGATGGCAAACGGGAACCACACGGTGTGGCGGTTTTCCAGCAGGCGCGGCAGGCGCTGGCCCAGCTCGGCCACCGAATAGGCCTCGTCCACGCCCAGCGCGTCGGGCGCTGCGTCGGGCCCCAGGCGAATGCCGTCCCAAATCTCACGCTCCAGGTCTTTGGGCTGGCACAACAAGGTGCTGTGGCCATCAGCGGTGAGCACCAGCCACGCATTGGGCTCGGTGAAACCGGTGAGGTAATAGAAATAGCTGTCGAAGCGGTAGAGGTAATCGCTGTCGCGGTTGCGCTGCCGCTCGGGCGCGGTCGGCACGATGGCGATGCCGCCAGGGCCCAGCTGGGCCGCCAGGCGGGCGCGGCGTTGGGCGTACACGGTGTGGGGGGCTTGGGTGTCCATGCCCGCCATTGTGGGCGTTTTTTGGCCGCTTGGCGCTCGCGTGGCCGTCAGCAGCGTTCAGCCCAGGGCCTTGAGCCGCTCAGGTGTGCCCACGTCGGTCCAGGCGCCGCTGTACACCTCGCCGCTCACCCGGCCGGCCGCCATGGCGCGGCGCAGCAGCGGCGCCAGCGGCGCGGCACTGCCTTGTGGGTTGCCTTCGGGAATGTCGGTCCACGGCGCCTGAAACAGCGCGCGCTTGTACAGGCCCACCGTGCTGAAGGTGTGGGTGGGTGTGCCGTCGGCGTGCACCGAGGTGGTGATGGGCTCGAAGCGGAAATCGCCGCGTGGGTTGTGCTCGGGATTGGGCACCAGCCAAATGTGGGCCAGCGCCTCGCTGTCGATGAAGCGGCGCACCGTCTCGGGCTGGAACACAAAGTCGGGTGCAAACACATCGCCGGCCAGCACCCAAAACACCTCGCCCAGCGCGGGCAAAGCCCGCACCACGCCACCGGCGGTCTCCAGCGCGTAGCCAAAGTCTCGACCTTCGCTCGACACCCGAATGCGCGCCCGCGCGTCGGGCCAGGCCGCGCAGTGCGCCTCAATCTGCTCACCCAGCCACGCGGTGTTGACCACAATGTCGTGCACCCCCGCGTCCAGCAGCGCCTGCAGCGGCCAGTCCATCAGCGCCCGGCCGCGCACCGGCAGCAGCGGCTTGGGCGTGTGGTCGGTCAAAGGCCGCATGCGCATGCCCCGGCCGGCCGCCAAGATCATGGCGGAGACGGGGGGCATGGTGTGGGTGTTGGTTGGGTCAGGCATGGGTGGCGGGCTCTCTGGATGAATACATTATTCCTCAGGCCTCATCCCCGGCAGCGCCGGTCCGACGGGCGTGTGGCGCCACCGAATTCGGGTTCACCCCTAGCCAGCCCGATAAAATACCGGGTTGGCCGCACCGACGGGGCGCGCCGGCTCGCGGGGCCCACCGGCTCCATCCTCCACACCCATCCGACCCGACCCATGTCCGATCAGACCCCCACCCGCACCGCAGTCTCCCCGGCCACGCAGGCCAACGCCATTCGCGCCCTGGCCATGGACGCGGTGCAGGCCGCCAATTCCGGTCACCCGGGCGCGCCCATGGGCATGGCCGACATGGCGGTGGCGCTGTGGGGCCGCCACCTCAAGCACAACCCCGCCAACCCGCAGTGGTTTGACCGCGACCGTTTTGTGCTGTCCAACGGCCACGGCTCGATGCTGATTTACGCGCTGCTGCACCTGACCGGCTACAAGCTGCCGATCGAAGAGCTGAAGAACTTCCGCCAGCTGCACAGCAAGACCGCGGGCCACCCCGAGGTGGGCATCACCCCCGGCGTGGAAACCACCACCGGCCCGCTGGGCCAAGGCATCACCAACGCGGTGGGCATGGCGCTGGCCGAGAAGCTGCTGGCGACTGAATTCAACCGCGACGGCCACACCGT
>JBEIEH010000017.1:0-21042 GCA_040383055.1 Burkholderiaceae bacterium | reverse complement strand
CCACCGATGTGTCCTACAACAACACGGTGCAGTCGGGCCGTCTGGCCAATGCCCAGTTCAATTACAAGGGCAGTGGCGATCTCGCCAACTCCAGCAAACCTGGCTGGGGCACCCGTGCCCTGATGAAGATTTGGCCTTTCTAAGGAGACAACCATGACATTGCTTCGCCATGGTGTTGTGATCCTGCTGCTGGCTCTCGGGTATGTCCAGTCCGCCAGCGCTGATCGGATCAAGGACGTTGCCCAGGTGGCGGCCGTTCGCTCCAATCAGCTCATTGGGTACGGACTGGTGGTGGGCCTGCCTGGCACAGGCGACGACGCCAAAGACTCCATTACCCAACAAACGCTCAAAACCTTGCTCAGTCAGCTTGGTGCGGCGGGCGACCAAGCGCTGCAGGTGCCTGGGGCCACGAGTGGCAACCGAGAAAAAGAAGTGCTGATCGACGTCAAGAACGTCGCGGCTGTTATGGTGACGGCCGAGTTACCAGGCTTTGCCAAACCCGGGCAGAAGATCGATGTGAACGTGTCGGCCATTGGCAAGGCCAAAAGTCTGCAAGGCGGCAATCTGTTGATGACCGCGCTGCGTGGTGTGGACGGTGAGGTGTATGCCTTGGCACAGGGGCCGTTGAGCGTGACCGGTGTGGAGGCGTCCTCCAGCCTCACGGGCAACAACGCCGACTCCAAGGTCAGCATTGGTGTGCCCACCTCGGGCCGCATCCCGGGCGGTGCTCAGGTCGAGCGTGAAGTCGCCAATCCTTTCGACAAGTCAGAGCATGTGGTGCTCAATGTCCGTCAAGCCGACTTCACCACCACAAGTGCCATTGTGGACGCCATCAACAAGCAGTTTGGCGCCGGTGTGGCCCAGGCACTCGACAGCATGTCGGTGGCGGTGCGGGCGCCGCAAGATGTCTCGCGCCGTGTCTCGTTCATGAGCCAGATTGAAAACATGACCATCCAGCCTGGTGAACCGCCAGCGCGGGTGATTGTCAATTCGCGAACGGGCACCGTGGTGATCAACCGTGCGGTGCGGGTGTCGCCCGCTGCGGTGTCGCACGGCACCATTTCGGTGGCCATCAGCGTCACCAACGAGGTGGTGCAGCCCAATGCCTTGGCCGGCGGCCAAACCGCCACCCAGCAAAACGCACAGGTGACGGTGGAAGAACCGCGCAACCCGATGTTTTTGTTCCAGCCAGGCGTCGATTTGCGCCAGATCGTGGACGCCGTCAACCAGGTGGGCGCGAGCCCTTCGGCGCTGATTGCCATCTTGGAAGCCTTAAAGAGCTCCGGCAGCCTGCGCGCCGAACTGGTGGTGATTTAAAGAGCCGTGACCATGAGCGATTCGTCTTTGCCCATCGCCGGTCCCCGCAGCTACCACGACTTTGCGGGGCTGGGGCAGTTGCGCGCGCAAGCCGGCAAAGACGAAGGCGCTGCCATGCGCAAGGTGGCCGAGCAGTTCGAGGCGCATTTCATCCAGCAGATGATGCAAACCATGCGCGCCGCTGTGGAAAAAAGCGATCTTGTCGACACTGGCTCGGCCGACATGTTCCAAGACATGATGGACAAGGAAGTCGCCACCCAAATGGCCAGTCGCAGCAGCATGGGGCTGGCCGACATGATCATGCGGCAGTGGGAGCTGCGCCAGGCTGCGGAGCGTCAGCCTGCCAAGGGTGCAGTGGAGCCCATGCCACTTCAGCCATCGGCCACGCCGTTGCCCTTGGCTGATGGCAAGGGCGCGCCCATGCCTTTGCCATCGGCAGCCCGCAAGGCGTATCAGCTGGATGGCGTGCCGGCTGCTGTGAAGGAGTTGCGCCATGAGTGATTTGCTCAGCATTGGTAGCAGTGGCATTGGTGCCTACCAGCGCGCGCTGGCCACCATTTCCAACAACATCGCCAACGTCAACACCGACGGCTACACGCGGCAAGACATCGCCATTTCGTCTAACCAGCCGCGCCTCATGGGTCGGTCCTACATGGGCACCGGCGCATATTTTGACGGTGTTCAGCGCCAGTACGACGCTTTCGTCGAATCCAACTTGCGCAACCGCAACAGCGCTTTAAAAACTCAGGAGCCACTGCTCTCGTATGTGAACCGATTGATCGATGTGATGGGTGATGAAAGCATCGGTCTGACCGCCGCCATGAAGCAGTTTTTTGAGTCGGCACGCGATTTGGCCACCGATCCAGCGTCGGTCATTCAGCGCAGCATCTTTATGCGCGATGCCGACGGTTTGGCATCGCGTTTTCGCCAGCTCGACAGCCAGTTTGTGTTGCTGGAAAACGAGACCGCACAGGCGCTTGAAACCGACGTGGGACAACTCAACTCCCTCACCACCCAGCTCGCCCAGCTCAATCGGCAGTTGGGCAAACACGCGGTGGTCTCCAAGCAGCCGTCTGAGTTGTTGGATCAGCGCGATTTGCTGCTGCGTGAACTGTCGTCTTTGACTGAAATCAAGACGTCGTTTGCGGCCAATGGCGCAGTGAAGGTCAGCGTTGGCGACACCATCAACCAAGGCGTTTTGGTGGATGGCTCGGTGTCCAAGTCGGTGGGGTTGGAGTTCGTTGGCGAGTCGCCTCGGTTCACCATTGACCCGTATGGTCAGCCCGAGACAATGCCGCCGATCACCAACGGTCGCATGGGTGGCTTGCTGATGTTTCGCGAGCAGGTCTTGGAGCAGGCACGGGGCGCTCTGGACACCTTGGCGAAAACCGTGGTGCAAGAAGTCAACGCTGTTCATCGCTCCGGTTTGGACGCAGAGGGGCGTTTGGGCGGCGATCTGTTTCGCATGGACGCGTCCTCTCGCGGCCCTGCGGCTGGCATCGTCATGGCCATTCAGGACGCCAATCGGGTGGCAGCCGCTGGACAGTTCCGCGTCATCAACAATTCGCTCAACACCGGTAACGCACAAGCGCGAGTAGCGTTTACTGCGCCCGAGTATGCGGGTGTCTCGGGGTTGGTGGGCGATTTGGCGGCGGGGCAGAGTCCCCGGATCGGACAAGAATCCATTCGTGTCGGTACCAGCCCGCCGTTCGCACCGATTGGAACCATCCCCACTGGCAGCCAAGATGTTGTGATTGCGCTCAACAATCCATCAAGTGGCCTGTCTTTGCAGGTCATCACACGCGATGGGCGTCACGTGTTGGGCCAAGCCCTGACGAACGCCGAGCGAGATTTGCTCATGCAGGGCCAACAAGGCATGGAAGCCGGGGCGACCTACAACGCCGACCAGATCAATGGTGCCGCTGATACGAACCCCAACACGCCCACGCCTTACATGAACATGGATTTGTTTGTAGGCGCCAAGGGCGACGTCAGGCTGCTGCAGCGATTTAACCCCGCCACGGGCGATGCTTTGGCTCCCGAAGCGGCGGCGGCTCGGCTCACGGCCAATGCGGCACCGCCGGCAACGCTGGGGTCCATCCCTGCCGGTAGCTTTGTGCTCAATGGTGTGTCGCTGTCGGCATTTGATCCCGCCGGCTCTGCGCCCATGGCCGATCAGTTGGCCACCTGGCTCAACAGCCAGTCGGCGGCCACGGGTGTGAACGCCAGTGTAGAAGACGGTGTCCTCCGGCTGTCTCGACCCGACGCCAACACCACCGACGATATCCGTTTGGCGGTTGGGCCGTCCGCTCAGCAATCGGATTTGCAGAAGCTCGGATTCAGTCCGAGTGTGTACCTCAAGGGCGTGGCAAAGGACGATTTGTTGGTGTTTGTGACCAACAGAAGCGGCAGCACGGGTGATGTGGATGTCAGTGCGGAGTTCGAGAAGCTGGGCGGCGATCTGCAGCAGTCGTTGCGCGAAGGGCAATTGCGGGTTCGCTTCACATCGGATACCGCATACGAAATTGTGGATCAGCAGTCCGGCTCGGTATTGGCCGAACGCACCTTCAACCGCAACAACCCCGCGGAAAGCATCGCCTACCGGGGGCTGAACCTGTCGTTCTCCACTGCACCTCGCAAAGGCGATGAGTTCACCATCGATGGCAACCGCGACGGCATTGGCAACAACGAAGCCATGCTGGCGCTCGTGGCCCTTGAAAATGAGGCGATCATGCCCGGTGGACTGACCGCATCGGAGTCTTACATTGAGCGTGTCAACCAAGTGGGCAATGTCGCGCGACAGGCGGCCATTTCTCAGCAAGCCTTGACGGTGGTGTACGAACAGGCCCGAGAGGCACGAGACGGTGTGTCGGGTGTCAGTCTGGACCAAGAAGCGGCGGCGCTGGTGCGCTTTCAGCAGGCCTACCAAGCCAACGCCAAGGTGATGCAGATCGCCTCTCAACTGTTTGACAGCATCTTGCAAGTGCGCTGAGGGGCGTTGTCATGACCATGAAGATATCCACCAGCTTTCTGTTTGACCGTGCCACCGAGCGCATGAGCGGCATTCAGAACAAGTTGGCCACCACCCAGGCCCAGTTGGCCACCGGCAAGCAGATCTTGTCGCCCAGCGATTCGCCCGACAAGGCAGCCGCCATACAGCGTTTGCGTGGCGAGGTCGATCGCCAAGACAGCCACATTCGCACGTTGCAGGTGGCCATGCGCCGATACACCGCCGAGGAAACCGCGCTGTCATCCGCCAACGACATTTTGATCCGCTTCAAGGAGCTCGGTGTCCAAGCGGCCAACGACACCCTGGGACTGGATGATCGCAAAGCGATTGCTGTCGAGCTCAAAGCCTTGCGAGATCAGCTGCTCACCTTGGGTAACACGCGGGACGACAGTGGCAATTACATCTTTTCTGGAACCCGGGTGAACACACCTGCCTTCGGGCAAAACGCGGATGGCAAGGTGGTGTATCAGGGCGATCAGACCCAAACGCGTGTGCCTGCAGGGGTAGAGCGTTCGGTGGCCTACACCCGCTCCGGCACTGATGTGTTTTCGCGCGTCGTCCGTGAGGACAGCGGCGGCGCGGTGAGTGTGGCGTTTTTTGATGCCATTGACCAAATGACCGCCGCCGTGGAGAACAGCGACACCCAGGGCATACAGCGTGGCGTGAAAGAAATCGACGACATGCATTTCAACATCAGCTTGGCGATTGCACAGACCGGGTCCGATCAAGCGGTGGTCAGCACTCAGCTGGACGTCATGGAAGAAACCTCGTTGCGCCTCAAGAGCACCCTCTCAGATATTGAAGACCTCAACTACGCCGAAGCCGTGACCCGCATGAACAAGGAGCAGCTCGCCCTGGAGGCTGCCATGGGCAGCTTCGCCAAAATCTCCGGATTGAGCCTTTTTGACTACATTCGCGGCGGTTGAGTGTGCCGCTCAAGTTTGTTCTGACGCTGCCGATTCTCAGACAGACCCGCTGAAAAAGCCTTCATATGAGCACCAACATCATCAGCACGCTGGGCGCTGGCTCCGGCATCGACGTCAAAGCCTTGGCAGAGGGTTTGGTCGAGGCCGAGCGTGCGCCGGCCAAAGAGCGGCTGCAAGCTCAGATTGAGAGATCGCAAGCGCGGATTTCCGGGTATAGCGCTGTCAAGTTCGCTGTGCAGGAGCTCAAGACCGCTTTCGAAAAGCTCAACGACGCCAGCGATTTTGCGTCGCTCAAAACCAGCAACACCCAACCATCGGCCTTCGGAATGACCGCTGGTCCCACCGCCGCCGCGGGCAGTTTCGCCATCGACGTGCGCCAAGTGGCGCGTGCGCAGCGCACCGCCAGTGTGGTGTTTGCCGAGCGCAGCACCGTCCTCAACGGTGGGCAGCCATTTTCTTTGTCTCTGCAAGTGGGCAGTGGGTCTGCCCAAAACATCAACGTGACCACCACCACGCCAGGTGGCATCGTGAGCGCCATCAATGGCGCCAAGCTGGGTGTGACGGCTCAGATCATCAACACAGGCAGCGGCCATCAGATCGTTCTCACAGGTGAAACCGGGGCAGCCAAGAATTTCTCGCTCACCACCACAGCCACCATGCCCGCCAGTGCCACGGTGGTGCAGGCCGACGAGAACGGGGTGAATGTTCAGGCCCATGCCTTGGCTTCGGCCGTCTCCTTGAGCTATCCCGACCCCAACGACGCCAGCCAAAACGTGACGCTCGCTTTGGAAAAGCAAGGCGACGGCAGTTGGTCGTTGCCCGCGGGGGCCGACCCCTTGCCAGCGGGTGTGACGGCCACCGCATCGGCTGCACAACCCATCACCTTTGCACAATCTGTGCAGACCGCGCAGGACGCCGAATTTTTTGTCAACGGGTTGCGGATACAGCGCAGCACCAATGTCATCAGTGACGTCATCGATGGTGTCACGCTCAATCTCTTCACCGCCACCACCGGCGCTGCACAGGTGGAGCTCAACCGCGACACCGCAGGTATCAAAGACAGCATCAAGGGTCTGGTCGCGGCGCACAAAGAGTTTGAAGAGACGCTGAAAATCCTGGGCGATCGCGACAGCCCAGTGGAGCAATTCGGGGGTGCGCTGGCCGGTGACAATCTGATCAAAAGCATCCGAGCTCAAGTGCGCGACATGATCACCACGTTGTCGACCTCCCCTGGCGCCAGTGTCAAGGCGGCTCGCCACGTCGGTCTGGAGTTTGACAAGTTGGGGGTTCTGCAACTCAATGAGGCCAAACTGGACGACGCTTTGCAGACCCGCTTTGACGAAGTGGTGACCATGTTCAGCGCCGGTACCAACAACCAGAGCTTGTCCAGTCCCGATGCGGCCGGCTTGGCCGGTGAGGCGATCAAGCGGTTGGATCGCCTGCTGCGTTTTGGCAACCCCATCGACAGCCAGAGCAAGCGCGCCAGCGAAGATGTCAAGCGCTACGAAGGCGATTTGGAGAAGCTCGAAGACCGGATGCAAAAGCTGCTGGCGCGTTACAACGCCCAGTTCAGTGTCATGGAATCGATTGTGGGCAACTCCACCAGCATGCGAACCAGCCTCAAAAGCAGTTTTGAAGGCATGATGGCGATGTACAAAAACTGAGCGTTCATCCCGTTCACCCGGGTAGAGCGCCTACCGTTGGGTGACGGGATATGCGAGCACTGTGTTGTTGGGTGTGTGGATGGGCCGTCTGTGTGTCCGTGTGGGCCGATGCCGGTGCTTACCGGGCACTGGTGCTTCGGGTCGTGGATGGTGACACCGTGTGGCTGCAACCCGAAGGCGGAGGCGCGGTTCGTAAAACGCGCATCGAGGGCATTGATGCCCCAGAAATCTGCCAAACCGATGGACGCGCAGCACGCGACACCTTGCGCTCGCTCCTGCTTCGCCAGTGGGTCGACGTGCGGTCAATGCAACGCGACGTCTATGGTCGCGATCTCGCCCGAGTGCATTGGCAGGGTCAGGATGTGGGCGAATGGATGGTGCGCGAAGGCTGGGCGTGGTCTTACCGATGGCAGGGTGAGCCGGGCCCTTATGCGGACGTGGAGCGTCAAGCGGCCACCACCCAGCGCGGTGTGCACCGGCGCGCACAAGCCGTCTACCCAGGCACTTTTCGCCGCTTGCACGGGCCTTGTCACCCCAGTTGATGGCGCGCCAATCGGCTCAGCGGCGCAATGCGGCGCACACCGGGCAATCGGCGCGGCGCGGCAGCGCCACTTCGTCAAAACGCAAGCCCCGACCGTCCACCATCATCAGCCGGCCATTCATGCGAGAAGGCATGCCCAGCAATATCTTCAGCGCCTCGGCCGCCTGCAGCGTACCCACCATGCCCACCAAGGGTGCAAATACCCCCATGGTGGCGCAGCGGGTTTCTTCCACCCCGCTGTCGGGCGCGAACACACAGGCGTAACACGGTGCCTGTGGGTCGCGGGTGTCGTAGACGCTGAGTTGTCCGTCCATGCGGATGGCCGCTCCCGACACCAAGGGTTTGTGGTGGCGCACACAAGCGGCGTTGACGGCATGCCGCGTAGCAAAGTTGTCGGTGCAGTCCAACACCACATCGGCTTGCGGTACCCAGGTGTCGAGCAGGGCCTCGTCTGCGCGCTGCACCAGAGGGCGCACTTGCACATCGGGGTTGATGCCGGCAATCGCCGCCTGGGCCGACAGCGCCTTGGGCTGACCCACCCGGTCCAGTGTGTGGGCGATTTGGCGCTGCAGATTGGTGGCGTCGACGGTGTCGTGATCGACCAAGGTGATGCGCCCCACGCCAGCGCTGCCCAAGTACAGCGCCACCGGAGATCCAAGCCCCCCGGCGCCAATCACCAATGCGTGTGACGCCAACAGCCGAGACTGACCTTCAATCCCAATTTCGTCGAGCAGCACATGGCGCGAGTAACGCAGCAGTTGTTCGTCGTTCACCGCGCCACCCGCCGCATCAATTCTCTTTTTTCTCTTCGGTGCGCACCGTCAAGGTTTTGCTCACCACCACCGACTGGCCTTTGAGCTGACGCAGCGCTTGCTGCAGCTGGAAGTCCTTGTCGCTGCCGAATTCGGGCAGCAGGCGCTGACCGGGGTTTTTGCGCGCTTCTTCCTGCAGACGCTGGCGCGCCGCTTCGCGCTCCTGCTCACGTTTTTGCATGGCTGCGCGTTGCTCGTCGGTCATGCCTTTTTGACCACTGTCCAAGCTGCGTTCCAGATCGGCCTCACGGGTTTGCAAGCCAGCGAACACATTGCCTTCGGCGGTTTCATCCAGCATCACATCGGGGACGATGCCTTTGCCCTGAATGCTGCGGCCCGAGGGGGTGTAGTAACGAGCGGTCGTCAACTTGAGCGCGGTGTCGGGTCCGAGCGGTCGAACGGTCTGCACCGAGCCTTTGCCAAAGCTCTGGTTGCCCATGACAGTTGCCCGCTTATGGTCTTGCAGGGCCCCCGCCACGATTTCGCTGGCCGAGGCAGAGCCTTCGTTGACGAGCACCACCACCGGCACCTTTTTGTAGATGCCTTGCGTCACATCGGCCAGTCGCTTGATCGGATCGCTGCCACTGCGGCGCAGATAGTGCTGCGGAATGGTCTTGTACACCGTTTTGCTGTCGGCCAACTGCCCGTTGGTGGACACCACGGTCACGTTCTCTGGCAAAAACACAGCCGACATGGCGACCGCCGCGTCCAGCAAACCTCCAGGGTCGTTGCGCAGGTCCAGCACCAAGCCTTTCATCTGCGGGTCGGCCTTGTACAGGTCTTCGAGCTTGCGCACAAAGTCTTCAATGGTGCGCTCTTGGAACTGGGACACACGCACCCACGCAAAACCTGGTTCAACGTTGCGGCCCTTGACGCTTTGGGTGCGGATTTCTTCGCGCGTGATGGTGACCGGGAAGGTGCGGTTTTCGTCTTTGCGGAACACCGTCAGCAGCACCTTGGTGTTGGGCTCGCCGCGCATGCGCTTGACAGCGTCGTTGATGGACAGGCCTTTGACCGCTGTGTCGTCGATTTTGGTGATCAGGTCGCCGGTTTTGAGACCAGCGCGAAACGCCGGTGACCCTTCGATCGGCGAGACCACCTTCACCAGGCCGTCTTCCATGGTGATTTCGATGCCCACGCCCACAAAGCGGCCCGACGTGCCTTCGCGGAATTCTTTGAACGACTTTTTGTCGAAATACTGAGAGTGCGGATCGAGGTTGCTGACCATGCCGGTGATGGCGTCGGAGATCAGCTTTTTCTCGTCCACAGGTTCTACGTAGTCGGACTTGACCATGCCAAACACGGCCGCGAGCTGCTGCAGCTCCTCCAGAGGCAGGGGCGCCAACGAATTGCGGGCCACCGCTTGGAACTGCACGGTGGTCAATGCGCCGGCAACCGCGCCGATGGCGATCCAACCGGCGATTTTCATTTTGTGGGTCATGGAAGTGCTCATGGACAACTCCGCCATCAAGGAATTCTGCGGTGTTCTGACCAATATACACCTTTGGAGTCCCGCCGGAGCCGGCGGTTCCCCAAGTTGCTCAGCGCTTGCCTTGGGCTGCCACAGCGGCTGCGGCTACGGCCGCGGCTTGTGCGTCGCCGAGGTAGTGGTGGCGGATGGGCTTGAGCGCGGCGTCGAGCTCGTACACCAGCGGGATGCCGTTGGGGATGTTCAAGTTCACGATGTCGGCGTCCGAAATGCCGTCCAGATACTTGATCAGCGCGCGGATGGAGTTGCCGTGCGCTGCGATCAGCACCCGCTGGCCACTTCGGATGGTGGGCGCCAAGGTGTTTTCCCAGTAGGGCACCACACGCGCCACCGTGTCTTTGAGGCATTCGGTCAGTGGCACATCGGCTGGGTTGGGGTAACGGCGGTCGCCGCGCTCGCAGCGTGGGTCATCCGCTTCCAGCGCCGGTGGCGGCGTGTCGTAGCTGCGGCGCCAGATTAGCACCTGCTCGTCGCCGTATTGTTTGGCCAGGTCGGCTTTGTTCAGACCTTGTAGGGCGCCGTAATGGCGCTCGTTGAGGCGCCAGTCTTTCACCACAGGCAGCCAAGTGCGGTCCATGCCGTCCAGCGTGAGCCACAGGGTGCGAATGGCGCGTTTGAGTACGCTGGTGTAGGCCACGTCAAAGTCGTACCCCTCGGCCTTGAGCAGGGCGCCAGCGGCCTGTGCCTGGGCCACGCCGGTGTCGGTCAGGTCCACATCGGTCCATCCGGTGAAGCGGTTTTCCAGGTTCCAGGTGGATTCGCCGTGGCGGATCAATACGAGCTTGTACATGGTCTATGAGCGGTTCAGGGTGGGGAAAAGCGCCGTTGCAGTTCGTGGACCTTTTCGGCCCAGTCGCAGCGCGCGGTCGTCGGTCATTTTAGAATCGCCGACTGACCTGAAAGGACTTGGTGTGAGTTTTGTTGCTGAAAATTGGATGTTGTTCACCGTGGCGCTGGGTTCCGGCGTGCTGCTGATGTGGCCCGCTTTGACCGGTGGCGCGGGCGCAGGCCTGAACCCCACCGAGGCGGTGCAGCTCATCAACCGCGAAAAAGCGGGGGTGGTGGATGTGTGCTCGCCTGAGGAATACGCTGGTGGACACATCAAAGATGCCAAAAATGTGCCCTTGGGTGATTTGGAGGCAAAACTTGCGGGCGCCGTCAAAAACAAGGACTTGCCACTGATTCTGGTGTGTGCCTCGGGCATTCGCTCGCGCCGCGCGGTGGCGGTGGCCAAAAAGCTGGGCTATGAAAAAGCCCAGTCGCTGGCCGGTGGCATGGGCGCTTGGCGCGGTGCCAACCTGCCGGTGGTCAAGTGATCGAGTTGCCCCGACGGAGTTGAGCATGGCCCACGTCAAAATCTATTTCAGCGATTTTTGCCCTTACTGCGCCCGCGCCAAAGCCTTGTTGCAGGCCCGGGGCGTGACCGACTACGAAGAAATCAAGGTCGATGGCCAGCCCGAGGTGCGCGCCCACATGACCCAGCTCACCGGTCGCACCAGCGTACCGCAGATCTTCATCGGCAGCACCCATGTGGGCGGTTGCGACGATCTGCATGCGCTGGATGCCAAGGGTGGCTTGGTGCCTCTGCTCCAGGGCTGATTCGCCGGTGTGGCCCATCGGGATAACCCAGGGTGTGCTCCTGACATAATCGCTCGCTAACCCGCTGCGCACGCACGGTGCCAGTGGGTTTTTTCTTGTTCCTGTTTTTATTGCAAAGCACACCATGGCCGACGAACAGCAAGCCCCCGTTTTTAATATCCAGCGCGTCTACCTCAAAGAGGCTTCGCTGGAGCAGCCCAATTCCCCGGCCGTGTTCCTGGAGCAGGAACAGCCCACCGTGGACATCCAGCTTGGCATTGAAGCCACGCCGCTGGCCGATGGCGTGTACGAGGTGGGTGTGACCGCCACCGTGCACACCAAAATCAAAGACAAGACCGTGTTCCTGGTCGAAGCCAAGCAAGCCGGTATTTTCGAAATCCGCCACCTGCCGGCCGAGCAGATGGGCCCCATCATGGGCATCGCTTGCCCACAAATCATTTACCCTTACCTGCGTGGCAACGTGGCCGACTTGATTCAGCGCGCAGGCTTCCCGCCGGTGCACATGAACGAGATCAATTTCCAAGCCATGTATGAGCAGCAGCAAGCCCAAGCCGCTGCCCAAGGCGCCAGCCAAACGCCTCAGTGATCTCCGCGTGATGGACATCCGTGTCATGGGCGCCGGTGCCTGGGGCACGGCGCTGGCCATCAACGCCGCGCGGCCCGCCCACCGCGTCCCGGGGGGGGCGGGGGCCGCCGCGCTGGCTGATGCCATGGGGGGCGAGCGCCCCAACAGCCGCTACTTGGCTGCGGCCGACTTTCCCCCCGATTTGCAAGTGAGCAGCGGTCCGTGGGCCGACGCCACCGCTGGCGCCGACCTGGTGGTGGTCGGCACGCCCATGGCGGGGCTGCGCGCTGCCTTGCTGCAGCTGCGCGGCACAGCCGCCCCGGTGGCTTGGCTGTGCAAAGGCTTTGAGGCCGCCACCCAGCCTGGGGCTCAAGGCTTGTTGGGCCACGAGGTGTGTGCCGCTGTGGCGCCCGGCTTGCAAGCCGGTGTGCTCAGCGGCCCCAGTTTTGCCGCCGAAGTGGCACAAGGCATGCCCACCGCCTTGGTGGCCGCCAGCCGCCACGCCGCTGTGCGCGACGCTTTGGTGCAGGCCTTTCACAACCCCACACTGCGGGTCTACGCCAGCGACGATGTGGCCGGCGTCGAGGTCGGTGGCGCGGTGAAAAACGTGCTGGCCATCGCCACTGGCCTGTGCGATGGCCTGTCGCTCGGGCTGAATGCCCGTGCAGCCCTGATCACCCGGGGCTTGGCCGAAATGACCCGCCTGGGTCTGGCCTTGGGGGCGCGCACCGACACCTTTGCAGGCCTATCGGGCCTGGGCGATTTGGTGCTCACCGCCACTGGCGATTTGTCGCGCAACCGGCGCGTGGGCCAATTGCTGGCGCAGGGGCAGACGCTGGCGCAGGCTGTGGATTCCTTGGGCCATGTGGCAGAGGGCGTCTACAGCGCCCGCACCGTGGTGCAGCGCGCTAGCGCCCTGGGTGTGGACATGCCGATCAGCGAAGCGGTGGTGTCCTTGCTCGATGGCCAGCTGCGGCCTGCCGAGGCGGTGGCGCGGCTCATGGGACGCGCACCAAAAGGTGAGGGCGCTTGAGCGGCCTCGCCTCGGTTGTCGCGCTGCGTCAGATTTCGAAGTTGTCGATCAGCCGGGTGTTGCCCAGCTTGGCCGCACCGAGCACTACCAGCGCATTGGCTGTAGTGGCGTCTGTGGCGCTGGGCGGCTGCAAGTCGTGGCGGCGGCGCACGGTCAGGTAGTCGGGTTGCCAGCCGCGCGACTGCAGAGCGGCCATGGCGCGTTGCTCCAGCGCCTGTTGCTGACCGGGCAGGGCGTGGCCCGCGGCCAGGGCGTCGCGCGCCAGTGAGCGCAGGGCCAGGGACAACTGCAGCGCTTCGGCGCGCTCGGTCTCGCTCAGGTAGCCGTTGCGCGAACTCAGGGCCAGGCCGTCGGCGGCGCGTTCGGTGTCCACGCCCACCACGGTGATCGGCAGGTTGAACTGCTGCACCATGCGGCGGATCACCATTTGCTGCTGGTAGTCCTTGTTGCCGAAGACCGCAAAGCGTTCGCCCTTGGCCTCGGCAAAGACACACTGAAAGAGCTTCATGACCACGGTGCACACACCGGTGAAAAAGCCGGGGCGAAAGTGCCCTTCCAAGATATCGGCCAACTCGGTGGGGGGCTGCACCTTGAAGCCCTGTGGTTCGGGGTAGAGCTCTTTTTCCGATGGCGCAAAGACGACGTCGCAGCCCTCGGTGGCGAGTTTGGCGCAGTCGGCTTCCAGGGTGCGCGGGTAGGTGTCGAAGTCTTCGTGCGGCGCAAATTGCAGCCGGTTCACAAAAATGCTGGCCACCGTCACATCGCCCAAGGGTTTGGCGGTGCGCACCAGGTTCAGGTGCCCTTGGTGCAGATTGCCCATGGTGGGCACAAAAGCGGGCGATGCATAAGGCCGCAGCGCAGCGCGCAACTCAGCAGCGGTGTGGACGATTTTCATGAAAGCGAAGAGAAGTTGGGCAAGGGCGCCGCGGATCCGGCTCCGCCGGTCCGCCAACGCCGCCCCCTTGAGGGGGTAGCGCCGCAGGCGCTGCGGGAGTGGGTCATTCTCTCACCACCCGTGCAGCGCGTTGTCCGGGAAGCTGCCGTTTTTCACCGCTTGCACATAAGCCTCCATCGCCTCGCGCACGCTGGCGGCGCCGTCCATGAAGTTGCGCACAAATTTCGGGTTTTTGCCCAGGTTGATGCCCAGCATGTCGTGCATCACCAGCACCTGGCCGGCGGTGTCTTTGCCCGCGCCAATGCCGATGGTGTGGCAGGACTTGAGCTCCTGGGTGATGTCGGCCGACAGCGCGGCCGGCACCATTTCCAGCACCAGCATGGCGGCGCCGGCCTCTTGCAGCTCCAGCGCGGGGCGGCGCAGTTGCAGGGCTTCGCTGTCGCCCCGGCCCTGCACCCGGTAGCCGCCCAAGGCGTGCACCGTTTGTGGCGTCAGGCCCAGGTGGGCGCACACCGGAATGCCGCGCTCCACCAAAAAGTGCACCGTGTCGGTGGTCCAGCCTCCGCCTTCGAGCTTGACCATGTGGGCACCGGCGCGCAGCAACACGGCCGCGCTGCGCAGCGCGTGGTCTTTTGAGTCGTGGTAACTGCCAAACGGCAAGTCACCGATCACCCAAGCGGTGCCTTGCACCCGGCGCAGGCCGCGCACCACACTTTCGGTGTGGTAGGCCATGGTCTCCAGCGTCACACCGGTGGTGCTCGACAAACCCTGGCACACCATGCCGAGCGAGTCGCCCACCAAAATGCATTCCACCCCAGCGGCGTCGGCCACGGCGGCAAAGGTGGCGTCGTAAGCGGTGAGCATGGTGATTTTTTCCCCGCGCTCGCGCATTTCGGCCAGCCGGGGCAGGCTCACTGGCTTGCGCTGAGGCAATGGTGAGGCCGCAGGCAGGGTGCCATAAGGGGTGCCTTGGGTGGGCGCGCTGGTGGGTGTGCTCATGCAGGTCTCCAAAACGGTGGCGGGCAGGCACGTGGGGCGGACTATAGACCAAACGGATTCACCTGGCGCGGTGCGCCGCTCACTCTCGGGTAAGCTTCTTGCCCATGAAACACCTGAGCGATTACACCGACGCCGACCTCGCCGCCCTGGCGCAGGCCGATGTGGCCCGAGCCCTGGCCGAAGACGTGGGCGGCGGCGACCTGACCGCCGCCTTGGTCGATTCGAGCCGCAGCGCCCACGCCCGCATCCTGGCGCGCGAAAGCGCTGTGGTGTGCGGCCGGCCTTGGGTCGACGCTGCGGTGCGTGCCTGCGACGCGGGCGCTGTGCTGCATTGGCACGTGGCCGAGGGCGACACTTGCCACCCCGACCAAGTGGTGCTGGAGATCGAGGGCCGCGCCCAGGCGCTGCTGACCGCCGAACGCACCGCGCTCAATTTTTTGCAGTTGCTCAGCGCGGTGGCGACCAAAACCGCGGGTTATGTGGATGCGGTGCGCGGCACCCGCGCGGTCATTGTGGACACCCGAAAAACCCTGCCGGGCCTGCGGCTGGCGCAGAAATACGCGGTCAAGGTCGGTGGTGGGGTGAACCACCGCATTGGCCTGTACGACGCGGTGCTGATCAAGGAAAACCACATCGCCGCCGCAGGTGGCGTGAGCGCGGTGCTGCAGCGGGTGCGCGAGACCGCGCCCCAAGCCCGCTTTGTCGAGATCGAGGTGGAAACGCTGGAGCAGCTCGACGAGGCGCTGGCCTGTGGCGCCCAGATGGTGTTGCTAGACAACATGCCCTTGGACCAGCTGCACGAGGCGGTGCAGCGCAACGCCGGCCGTGCGGTGTTGGAGATTTCGGGCGGTGTGAACCTGTCCACTGTGCGGCAACTGGCCGAGACCGGGGTGGACCGCATCTCGATTGGTGCGCTGACCAAAGACGTCAAGGCCATTGATTATTCGATGCGCTTTGCCACGCTCTGAGCCAAGGAGGCAGCCATGAACACCACCATCATCGACGTCGAATACGAACAACCCGCCTGCGACACCCGCCACGCCTGGGCGCGGGTGCCGGTGGAGCCCAGCCTTGAGCAGCGGGCAGAGTTGAAGGAGCGCATCAAGCGCTTGCTCAAGGAGCGCAACGCGGTCATGGTGTCGCACTACTACGTGCACCCCGATCTCCAAGACTTGGCCATCGAGACCGGCGGCATCGTCAGCGACTCGCTGGAGATGGCGCGGTTTGGCCGCGACCACGCAGCGCAAACGCTGATCGTCAGCGGCGTGCGTTTTATGGGCGAGACCGCCAAAATCTTGAGCCCAGAAAAAACAGTGCTCATGCCCGATTTGGACGCCAACTGTTCGCTCGACTTGGGTTGTCCGATCAGCGAATTCAGCGCCTTTTGTGACGCCCACCCCGACCGCACCGTGGTGGTGTACGCCAACACCAGCGCGGCGGTGAAAGCCCGCTCGGACTGGCTGGTGACGTCGAGCTGTGCGCTCGACATCGTCAAGGCGCTCAAAGACAAGGGCCACAAAATTCTGTGGGCGCCCGACAAGCACCTGGGCGGCTACATCCAGCGCGAGACCGGCGCCGACATGCTGATGTGGAATGGCTCGTGCATCGTGCACGACGAGTTCAAGGCGGTCGAACTCGAACTGCTCAAGCGCGACCACCCGGGCGCCAAGGTGCTGGTGCACCCCGAGAGTCCGGCCGACGTGGTGGCCCTGGCCGACGCGGTCGGCTCGACCAGCGCCATCCTGAAAGCCGCGCGCGAGATGGATGCGAGCACTTTCATCGTTGCCACCGACAAGGGCATGATGCATTCGCTGCGCCAGCAGAACCCCGGCAAGACCTTCATCGAGGCGCCCACCGCAGGCAACAGCGCCACCTGCAAGAGCTGCGCGCACTGTCCGTGGATGGCGATGAACGGCTTGGCCGGTGTGGCCCATGTGCTCGAGTTCGGCGCCAACGCCATCCATGTGGACCCGGCGCTGATCCCTCGCGCCCGCCAGCCCATCGACCGCATGCTGGCGTTCACCGCAGCGCACAAAGCCGGGCAAGACGCCGGAGCGCTGGTGCCGAACATCGGCGCGGCCTGATGGGGCGTCCGGTGGTGGCCCTGGAGTGGGCCGACCCCGCAGGTGGAGAGCCGTGGCGAGGGGTGTGGACCCAAGCCCTGAAGCGCATCGTGGCGCACACGCCAGACGAGGTGTGGGCCGCTCTGCGCGAAGTCGAGCTTTGGGCGCGCCAAGGACATTGGTGTGTGGGGGCGGTGGCCTATGAGGCAGCCAGCGCATTCGATCCTGCTTTCACCACCCATGCGTCGCCCGATCCCTTGTTGTGGTTCATGGTGTTGGGTGCTCCCGACGCGGATGCGCTGGGTGAGAGTGTGTCAACCGGCTGCGATGACCACAGCGCTGTTCACGCGGTGTGGCCGGAGGTGACTGCGGCCGATCGCAGCCGCTTCAACGCCGACCACGCTGCCATTCAAGAGGCCATCACACGCGGCGATGTCTACCAAGTCAACCACACCACCCGCGTGTCTGGTCGACTGGTGGCCGGTGAAGCGCTGGCTTACTTCAAATCGCTGCGCCGCGCCCAGCCCGGTGGCTATGTTGCCTACATCGACCTGGGTGATCGACAGCTGGTATCGGTATCGCCAGAGCTGTTGTTCGACTGCGCGGACGGCCGCGTGCTTTGTCGACCGATGAAAGGCACCGCCCCACGTGGCGTCACACCACAAGAAGACAACGAGCGGGCGCAGGCTTTGTTGGCCAGTGCAAAAGAACGCGCAGAGAACGTGATGATCGTGGACTTGATTCGCAACGATCTGTCTCGGGTGGCCAAGCCGTTTTCGGTGCGGGTGCCGCGGCTGTTCCATTTGGAGCCTCTGCCCAGTGTGTGGCAGATGACGTCGGACGTGAGTGCGGACCTAAGAGATGGTCTCGGTTGGATCGACGCGCTGGCCGCACTGTTCCCCTGTGGCTCCATTGTTGGAGCCCCCAAGCACCAAGCCATGGCGGTCATCCGTCAACGCGAGGCCACTGCGCGCGGTGTGTACTGCGGTGCCATCGGGGTGGTGCGCCCCGGTGGCGCTGCGCGCTTCAGCGTGGCCATTCGCACGGTGCAGATCGAGTCCGATCGATTGTTCTATGGGGTGGGCAGTGGCATCACCAGCGACGCCACCGCCGATGGGGAGTGGCGTGAGTGGCAGCACAAGCGCAAAGTGCTGCTGGATGCCACACCACCTTTTGCCTTGTTGGAAACGCTGGGCCTGCGTGATGGTGTGTGGGGGCATGACCAAGATCATTGGTCTCGACTGACCGAGGCTGCCAGCTTTTTTGGCTGGGTCTGGGGCGATGAGCAGATGCGCCGACTGCGGGAGCAGACCCAGGCGCTGGCTCTGACGCATCCAGCAGGTGCTTGGCGTGTGCGCTGTGTGGTGCACCATGGCGGTGATGCAGAGTTGCAGGCCTTCCCACTCGAACCCAATCCTGCGAGGGTGCGATTGGCCTTGGCGCCTGAGCCTTTTGTGCATGCCCACTCGCCGTGGGTGCGCCACAAGACGACGCGCCGCACCCACTATGAGCAAGCGAGCGTCTCAAGCCCTGGGGTGTTTGACACCTTGCTCTACAACACGGCGGGCGAAATTACCGAATGCACGCGCGGCAACATCGCGGCCTGTCTGGATGGCCGCTGGGTCACCCCACCCTTGCGTTGTGGCCTGCTGCCTGGTGTGGGCCGCTTGCAGGCGCTGCGATCAGGGCAGCTGACAGAGGGTGTGGTTCGGCTTGAGGACGTGTCACGCGTGAGCGCTTGGGCGTTCATCAACAGCCTGCGTGGATGGATAGACGCCGACTTGTTGTGAGAGGACGCGCTGAAAAGGCTCAGCGCGCCGGCGGCACCAGAATCGTCGGCTTCGCCTCAGTCAGTGTCTCGGGGTAATCGCGGCTGAAATGCAGGCCGCGGCTTTCGTGCCGCATCAACGCGCTCATCACAATCAGGTCGGCCACCTGCACCAGGTTGCGCAGCTCCAGCAGGTCGCGGGTGACGTGGAACTGCGCGTAGAACTCCTGGATCTCGCGCTGCAGCAGGGTGATGCGGTGGGCCGCGCGTTCGAGCCGTTTGTTGGTGCGCACAATGCCCACATAGTCCCACATGAAGCGGCGCAGCTCGTCCCAGTTGTGCGAGATCACCACCATCTCGTCGGCGTCGGTCACGCGGCTGTCGTCCCAGGCAGGCATGGTGGGTTCTGCGCGGTTGGCCTCTGAGGTGATGGCTTGCACCGCACCGCGCGCAAACACCATGCACTCCACCAGCGAGTTGCTGGCCAGGCGGTTGGCACCGTGCAGGCCGGTGCAGGTGGTTTCACCCACCGCGTACAGGCCGGGCACATCGGTGCGTCCGTGCAGATCGGTCACCACACCGCCACAGGTGTAGTGGGCGGCGGGCACCACCGGAATCGGCTCGCGGGTGATGTCGATGCCGAGTTCGGCGCAGCGCGCCAGGATGTTGGGGAAATGCTCGCGGATGAACTCGGGGCTTTGGTGTGAGATGTCGAGGTGCACACAGTCCAGGCCGTGTTTTTTCATCTCGAAGTCGATGGCGCGCGCCACCACGTCGCGCGGCGCGAGTTCGGCGCGTGGGTCGTGGTCGGGCATGAAGCGGTGTGCCCCAAGGTGCGGTGGCAGCAACAAGCGGCCGCCTTCGCCGCGCACAGCCTCGGTGATGAGGAAGTTCTTGACGTGCGGGTGGTACAGGCAGGTCGGGTGGAACTGGATGAATTCCATGTTGGCCACCCGGCAGCCCGCTCGCCAGGCCGAGGCGATACCGTCGCCGGTGGCGGTGTCGGGGTTGGTGGTGTAGAGGTACACCTTGCCCGCGCCGCCGGTGGCCAAAATGGTGTGGCTGGCGCTGAAGGTCTCGACCTCGTCGCGATCCACATCCAGCACATAGGCGCCGTGGCAGCGTGGCGCTGCGTCGGCAGCTGCACCGGGCAGCTTGCGGCTGGTGATCAGGTCCACCAGCATGTGGTTCTCGAAGAACACGATGTTGGGCGTGGCGCGCGCTCGCGCGCTCAGCGTGGTCTGCACTGCGGCGCCGGTGGCATCGGTCACGTGCACGATGCGCCGGTGGCTGTGGCCGCCTTCGCGGGTCAGGTGCAACTCACCGTTTTCGGTGGAGAAGGGCACACCCATCTCCCGCAGCCAAGCAATCGCCGAGGGTGCGTTTTCCACGGTGAAGCGGGTGGCCTCCAGATCACACAGGCCGGCTCCTGCCACCAGGGTGTCGTCCACGTGGGATGCGTAGCTGTCGCCTTCGGCCAGCACGGCGGCGATGCCGCCTTGCGCCCAGTTGCTCGACCCGTCGGAAATGCCGCGTTTGGTGATCACCGCCACCCGGTGGGTGGGCGCCAGGTGCAGCGCGGCGGTCAAGCCGGCCAAGCCGCTGCCGATGATCAGCACATCAAAGTGGTGGGTGGTTGTCATTCAAAGGGCAGTTCTTCAGCGGCTGCCGGCTGCGCCACGGTGTAGGCCAGCCGCACATAAATCGGGGCAAAGGCCTCGGCCTGGGTCAGTTCAATCAGCGTTTCTTTGGCGAGTTCGAGCATGGCAATAAAGGTCACCACCAGCACCGGCGCGCCTTTGCTCAAGTCAAACAGGTCGCCAAACTCCACAAATTTGCGGCCCTGCAGTTGGCGCAGCACGATGCTCATGTGCTCGCGCACCGACAGTTCTTCTCGGCTGATTTTGTGGTGCTGCACCAGCTTGGCGCGCTTCAAAATGTCGCGCCAGGCGGCTTGCAGCTCGCCCGCGCTCACATCTGGAAAGCGGGGTGCCAGCGCTTGTTCCACATACACCTGGGCGCGCAAAAAATCGCGGCCATAGTGGGGCAGGTCATTGATGCGCTGGGCGGCCAGCTTCATCTGCTCGTATTCCAGCAGGCGGCGCACCAGCTCGGCGCGTGGGTCTTCGGCCTCTTCGCCCTCGGCCACCTTTTTGGGTGGCAGCCGCCTGCGCGACTTGAGCGCGAGCAGCATCGCCGCCCTCGGCAGGTACGCGGCCGCCAGCTCCAGGGTGCTGGCGCGGCGTGCCTCGAGTGCATCTTGCAGCGCTGGAGGGGTGGCGGCCTTTGGGTGGTGGCAGCGCTTGAGGGGAGGCGCGACACTGGCACCGACGCGGAGGGGAGGCGGCTGCTCGCTGGATG
>JBEIEH010000016.1:0-21862 GCA_040383055.1 Burkholderiaceae bacterium | reverse complement strand
TCATCATCAACCGCGAATGGGGCCTGGCCAAAAACGAAAACCCCAACCAAGGCGCCTTCATCATCGACGAGCTCACCGAATTGGTGGAAGAAGCGGTGCTGGCCGAGTTCGAGAAGATCACCGAACGCGGTGGTGTGCTGGGCGCGATGGAAACCGGCTACCAGCGCAGCAAGATCCAAGAAGAGAGCATGCACGACGAGATGCTCAAGCACACCGGCGAATACCCCATCATCGGCGTCCACACCTTCCGCAACCCCAAAGGCGACCCGGTACCCGAGACCATCGAGCTCGCGCGTTCGACCGAGGAAGAAAAACAATCGCAGCTGCAGCGCTTGAACGACTTCCACACCCGCCACGCGGCTGCAGCCCCCGCCATGATCGCCCGCCTCAAGCAGGCTGTGATCGACAACACCAACGTGTTTGAGGTGCTGATGGACGCGGTGCGGGTCTGCTCGCTGGGCCAAATCACCCACGCCCTGTTTGAGGTGGGCGGTCAGTACCGGCGCAGCATGTGAGCGCCAGCGCTGACCGTGTTCACTCGGTCAGCGTCACTTTGGACAGCAAGGGAGGTGTGTCGGGGTCGCGGCCGCGCGCGCGCGCCAAGGCTTCGACCATCAGGTAGTGCGATTGCAAGGCCACGATGGGGGCCAAGTCGTCATGCGGTGCGGCGGCCAGGGGCAAGTCCACGCCTGGTGTGCCCGCTGGCGCTGCCAGCAGCACCCGGACCCCCCGTGCGCGCCACTCGGCGGCCAGTTGCAGCGCGTCGGCTTGGGTGGGGCCGGGGGTGGCGAACACCAGCACCGGGTAGCCTGGCTCGGCCAGCGCCATGGGGCCGTGGCGCACCTCGGCCGACGAAAACGCCTCGGCTTGCAAACCGCAGGTTTCCTTGAGCTTGAGCGCCGCCTCTTGTGCGACCGCCAGGGCCGGGCCTCGGCCAATCACATACAGGCGATAGGCGTCGGCCAACACGGCCAGCGCAGCCGACCAATCTTGGGTGGTGGCGCGCTCCAGTGCCTCGGGCAGCGCGCTCAGGGCGTCGCCCAAGGCGCAGCTGGGTTCGTCCTGCTGCGCCGCCAGCCAATGCGCCACCAGCCGGGCGCCGCTGACCAACTGGGCCAAGCACGATTTGGTTGCAGCCACACTGGTTTCTGGCCCAGCCTGCAGATCAAACACCCATTCCGCCGCTTGGGCCAAAGGCGACTGCGCGTCGTTGACAAAGGCCACGGTGCGAGCGCCCGCGTCGCGCAGGACACGGGTGGGGGTGATCAGATCGGGGCTTCGCCCACTCTGGGAAAACGCCACACTCACCACACCTTGGGTGCGCAGAGGCGACTGGTAGAGCGTGAGCAAGGACATGGGCAGCGATGTGACCGGCACACCCAAGCGGGCCATCACCAAATACGCCGCGTAGTGGGCAGCGTGGTCCGATGTGCCACGTGCCACGGTCAACAGACCTGAGGGTGGGCGCTGCACCAAGCTGTGCACCAGCCGATGCAGCGGCTCGGTGTCGGCGGCCAACAAACGTCGCACCGCGGCTGGGCCTTCCAGCGCTTCGGCGCGCATGCGAGAACTCATATCCATGCTCCTTCGACCAGCACCCGCTGGACGGTGTGTTGTGTGTCCAAAACCACCACATCGGCCCACGCGCCGGGCGCCAAGCGCCCCCGGTCGGGCAGGCCCAGGTAATCGGCTGCGACGGTGGAGACCCGCGCCGACGCTTCGCGCAGACCCATGCCCAGCGACAGCAAATTGCGCAGCGCCTGATCGAGCGTGAGTGCGCTGCCCGCCAAGGTGCCGTCGGCCAAACGCACCGCGCCCAAACATTTGTGCACCCGCTGGCGACCGAGGCGGTATTCGCCATCGGGCATGCCGGTGGCGGCGGTGGCGTCGCTCACGCAGTACAAGCCGGGAATGGCGCGCAGCGCCACGCGGATCGCTCCGGGATGCACATGCAACAAGTCGGGAATGATTTCGGCGTGCTGCGCGTGCGCCAGCGCCGCGCCCACCATGCCGGGTTCGCGGTGGTGCAGGGCCGACATGGCGTTGAAGACATGTGTGAAACCAGCGGCACCGGCCTGCAAGGCGGCGTGGCCGTCGTGGTAGCTGCCGTTGCTGTGACCGATCTGCACCCGAATGCCCATGTCGTTGAGCGCACCGATGGCCGCGAGGTGCCCGGGCACCTCGGGCGCCAAGGTGAGCACCCGGATCGGGGCGATGGCGTGCCACAGGCGGATCTGCTGCAGATCTACGCTGGCGGTGCAATCGGGTTGCGCCCCCAGGCGTTGATCGCTGATGTACGGCCCTTCTAGGTGCACCCCCAACAGGCGCGCCTGCCCGTCGGTGCGCTGCCGACACGCGGGCGCCAGATCGCGCAAGGCGCGGTCAATGTCGGCGCTGGGCGCGGTCATGGTGGTGGCCAGCCAACTGGTGGTGCCATGGTGGGCCAAGCCGGCGGCGATGGTGGCGGCCGACGCGCCGGCGTCCATCACGTCGTGGCCCATGGCACCGTGCACGTGCAGGTCAACAAAGCCCGGCAGCGCCAGCGGCAGACCGCCCTGCCCGGCCTCGGCCTCGGGAACGGTGTGACCCTGCACCGCCACCACCCGGCCCTCCTTGTTCCAAGCCAAGGTGCCGCGCACCACGCCCTCGGGCGTGAGCACGTCGGCGGACAAACTGTGCTGCCCGCTCATGCCGCCAGCTCCTGGCGCGGTGTCTCTTGCAAAAACGTCCAATCCCGTTGCAAGAGTTGCAAGGCGCCGTCACAGGCATCCCCTTGCGCCTGCACCAACCGATGGCGCATATCGGGTCGCAGGCGGTGCGCCAAGCGCTGACCAATGCTGCCGCATATCACCAGCGGCAAGGTGGCGTCTGGGTCCAACGCCAACACCACGTCCTCCACACTGCGCACCGCCCACGCCACCAGGGCGTCGGCATGGGCGTCGGTGCCCTCCATCGAGAACACCACCGGCGCCAGCGCCGCAAAGTCGGTTTGACCGGCCACCGCACACCAGTCGAGCAAGCTGGCGCGGCTGCGACCGCAACGCTGTGCCACCGCCTGCGCCAGCGGGCCCACGGTGTCGCGGCCGTCCATGGCGTGCTGGGTGTGGGCCATGGCCTGGCGTCCCAGCCACGCGCCGCTGCCCTCGTCACCCAGTTGCCAGCCCCAGCCGCCAATGACCGACACGCGTTCAGCCCGGTGCAGGGCCACCCCCACCGAACCTGTGCCCACCGACACGACCGCACCAGGACGCCCTGCGTGCGCCCCCAAGACCGCGGTGAGCCCATCGCTCACACAATGGCGCTGCGCCCAAGGCGGGCTGCGTCGGGCAAATTCGTTCACCCAGCCGGGGTTTTCGGCGCCAGACAAACCCAAGCCGATGCGGGTGCGGCGAATCCACGCTTCATTAAAACGGGTGCTGGCGGGCAAATGCCCCTGCCGTACCGCATCGGCGACCGCGTCGGCGGCCGCCATCAAGATGTTGCGCCACGCCTGTTCAACGCCTTGCCCCAAAGCCGAGGGACCGGCGCGTCCCTCACCCAGCACCGCGCCATCGGCGGCACACAGGCGCAGCCGGGTACCGGTGCCGCCACCGTCCACCCCCATGGCGTATGTCGGGCTCACTGCAGACTCTCCCGCGCGTGGCGCGACAGCTGCATATTGCCCGGCGCCAGGCGCCGGCAGGCCACGCCGTTGTCGCGAAACACATGCAGCTGCGCCATGTCCACATGGGCCAACAGGCGCTCACCCAAGCGCACCGCCTGGTCGCCGTCGCCGCGCATCACCAACTCATTGCCATCGTCGAGCTGCAGGTAAATCAGATTGCTCTCACCCAGGTGCTCCACCAACGCAACCACGCCTGACAAGGTGCTGTCGCCCTGCAAAGACTGGCCTTCGTAAGGCAGCACATGCTCGGGGCGGATGCCCACCTCCACCGCATCGCCGATGCACAGCTGGCTGCTGTCGACCAGCGCCATCAGCTGTTGTCCGTCTGAACGGCGCAGCAACACGCCGTGCTCGGTGACGCTGGCCACGGTGGCAGGCAGCAGGTTCATGGTGGGCGAGCCAATGAAGGTCGCCACAAAGCGGTTGGCCGGCTGTTGGTACAACTCCAGCGGCGTGCCCGCTTGCTGCACCCGCCCGTCGTTGAGCACCACAATTTTGTCGCCCAAGGTCATGGCCTCCACCTGGTCGTGGGTCACATAGACCATGGTGGCGTTGAGTTCGCGGTGCAGGCGAGCCAGTTCGATGCGGGTCTTGACGCGCAGCGAGGCGTCCAGATTGGACAGCGGCTCGTCGAACAAAAACAGGCGCGGCTGGCGCACGATGGCGCGGCCAATCGCCACCCGCTGGCGCTGGCCGCCCGATAGCTCGCGCGGCAGGCGGTCCAACAGGTGGTCGATGTGCAAGGCCTTGGCGGCATTGCGCACCCGTTCATCGATGGCCGCTTTGTCTTGGCCCTGCACCTGCAGACCAAACGCCATGTTGCGGTACACCGTCATGTGCGGATACAGCGCATAGCTCTGAAACACCATGGCAATGCCACGTTCGGCTGGCGACAGGTGGTTGACCACTTGGTCGTCGATGACCAAATCACCGCCGCTGATGTCTTCGAGGCCACAGATCATGCGCAGCAAGGTGGACTTGCCGCAGCCGCTGGGGCCGACCAGCACCACAAATTCGCCGTGCTGAATGTCCAGATTGACCCCCTCCAACACCGGGGTGTTGTGGTAACGCTTGGAGAGTTGACGCAGGTGCACGCTCGACATGGGACCTCCTTGAATAGGGGTTTACTTGACGGCGCCAGCGGTAATACCGCGAATGAGCTGGCGCGAGAACAGGGCGTAAATCACCAACACCGGCAACACCGCCAGCGACAGCGCCGAGAGCACGGCGTTCCAGTCGGTGGCGTACTGGCCGATGAACTGCTGCACACCCAAGGTGATGGTTTGGGTGGCTTCGGACGGTGCCAAGATCAGTGGGAACCACAGGTCGTTCCAGATCGGCACCATGGTGAACACCGCCACCGTGGCCACAGCGGGCCGAATCAGCGGCAGGATCACCTGAAAGAAGATGCGGTATTCGCTCACGCCGTCGCAGCGGGCGGCGTCCTTGAGGTCTTGGGGCACCTGGCGAATGAACTCCGACAAGATCATGATGGCCAGTGGCAGGCCCTGCGCCACGTACACCAGCACCAGCGCGGTCAGCGTGTTCATCAGGTCCAGCGCCACCACCACCTGCATGATGGATACGCTGCCCAGACGAATCGGCACCATGATGCCGAAGGCCATGAACAGCGCCAGCGCGCGCCGACCTGGGAAGGTGTATTCGGTCAGCGCCCAGGCGGCCATGGCGCCCAGCAACAGAATCAGCACCAGCGACACGCCGGTGACGATCAAGCTGTTGCTGAAAAAGCCCAGCACCTGCGCGTGTTCCAGCACCTTGGTGTAGCCGATCAGTGAAAACGTCTCGGCATTGGGCAGCGACAGCGGGTCGTCAAAAATCGCGCTGCGGTCTTTGAACGAATTGACCAGAATCAGCAGCAACGGTGCGAGTGCCAACGCGCTGTAACCCAGCAGCAACAGATGGACCATCGACAGGCTGCCGATGTCCCACGCCCGCTGGCGCGACACAGCGGCGGTCCCGGCGACCGGTGGCACAACAGGCATGGGGGCGGCGGAGGTGTTCATGGCGGCTCAAAAGGTGTGGCGAATCAGTCGGCGCTGCACCACCACGGTGTAGACCGCGACGCCTGCCAGGATCAGCAAAAACATCAGCGTGGCCACCGCCGCGCCCATGGTGGCGCTGCCCACCTGCGACTGGTAGCCAAAAAAGGTGCGGTAGAACAGCGTGCCCAGCACATCGGTGCTGAAGTTCGGCCCGGCCAGCGCACCCTTGACCGCGTAGATCAGGTCAAAGGCGTTGAAATTGCCCACAAAGGTCAGGATGGTCACCAGGCCCAGCGTCGGCCAAATCAGTGGCAGGCGAATGGCCCAGAAAATGCGCCAGCCGCTCGCGCCCTCAACCCGTGCCGCTTCGATGATGTCGTCCGGAATCGCGATCAGCGCGGCATAGATCAGCATCATGGGAATGCCCACAAACTGCCACACCGACACCAGTGACAAGGTCACCAGCGCAGACTCCTCCAACCCCAGCCACGGCGCAAACAGGTGCTCCAAGCCCACCCAGCCCAGCAGCCGCTCGCTCACGCCCCACAGGGGCGACAAAATCAACTGCCAAGCGAAGCCGATGATCACCACGCTCAGCAGCGTGGGCAAAAAAATCAGCGTGCGGTAGCCACCGCTGCCTCGCACCCCACGCAGCGACAGCAAGGCCGCCAACAACAGCGCAATCGGGTTCTGCACCACCATGTGGATCAGAAAGAACTGCACGTTGTTGGCCATGGCGTTCCAAAACGCCGCGCTCCAGTCCGGGTCTTGCAGGATCGGCCGGTAATTGGCCAGTCCGGCAAACGACACCGCACCGCTGCCGTCGGTGGCAAACAACCCCAAGCGCAGGGTGTCGAGCAGCGGCCCCGCGCTGAACACGGTGTAGATCAGCACCGCCGGTGCCAGAAACACCAGCGTGGGCCAGAAGGTGCGCGAACGGGTGAACGCCATGCTGCCGGTCCTCACACGTTCACAAGCCCGACGGCTTGTACCACTTGTCGAACCCGGCCTGAATGCGCTCAGCCGCCGCCTTGGGCGTCATCTTGCCGTTCATGACCTGAGAGCTCACCGTCCACAGCTCGTTTTCCATGCTGGGCGTGCCACGGCTCATGATCTGGGCGTTGAGGCGGATGGTGCTTTTGCAACTCTGGCGCCAGCCCAGCATCTCACGCGCCACCGGGTCTTGCACCGTGACCGGATGCTTGGACAGCGAGAAAAAGCCGGTGACCTTGTTGGTGTAGAGGTTGGCGAACTCTGGGGAAGCCAACCAGGTCAGGAATTTGTCCGCGTCACCCTTGTTCTTGGACGCGCTGTTGATGCCCATGCCAATGTCGGTGTGGTCGCTGATGTGGCAGGTGTCGCCGGCCTTGCGCACCGGCGGCGGGAAAGCGCCAAAGTCCTTCATGCCGTTGTTTTGGAAATAGCTGATGTCCCACGATCCGGTGGGATAGATCGCCGCACGGCCCGAGGCGAACAACACTTGAGAGTCGCCATAGGTCTGGGCCTGGTAACCGCGCGACAGGTAGGGCGCCCAGCGCGCCATGTGCTCCCAGGCGGACACCACATCGACGTCGGTGAATTTCTTTTTGCCGGCGATCAGCGCCTTGCGGCCTTCTTCGCCTTTCCAGTGGTTGGCGCCCACACTGGTAAAGACGATCTGGTTGGTCTCCCACTGGTCGGCGGTGCCCAGCGCCAGCGGTGTGTGTTTGCCAGCCGCCCGGATTTTCTCCAGCACCGCGAAGAATTCAGCGTCGGTCTTGGGCGGCTGCAGACCCAAAGTGGCGAAGATCTTTTTGTTGTAGAAAAAGCCGTGGATCACCGACGCCATGGGCATGCAGTAGGTGTCTTTTCCGTTGTCGGTCTGCCAAGCCACCTTGGCCGAATCGGGGAAATTCGCCAGTCCGGGGTGGGCATTGAGCTTGTCCAATCGCCCGCGGCTGTAAAGATCCAGCGACACGTCAAACGGGCGGCAGTGATCAAGTCGCCTGCGGTGCCTGCGGTCATGCGCGCGTTCAAAGCCGAGTTGTATTCGGGCGGCGCGGTCGGTGTGAACTTCACGGTGATGCCCGGATGCGCCTTCTGAAACGCCGGGATCAACACCGTCTCCCACAAGGCTTTGTCGTCGATGCGCCAACTCTCGATGGTCAAGGTGCCGGCCGAAGCGCTCGAAAACGCGGCCAGAACACACAAGGCGGTGGTGGACTTTCGCACTTGCCCAAGAACTGTCATGATTCGTCTCCTGACAAAAGTGAATCGGTTTTCATTACGAGCGGTGCGCTGTGGCCATGGGTTCCAGTGGCGTCAACCGTGGGGGCGGAGTCTAGGAAGGCACCGCCTGTAACACAAACCGTTTGCCGATGTACCCAAGGCGACTTACACCGTTGATTTCATTCGGTTTTTCCCCATGCCACGCCACACCCGACCAGACTTCCTTACGCGACGGGCACGCCACACGCCTGAGGCAAGGGGTGCCGCGCATGAGCAACTCTTACGAAACATTACTTTTCGCCACGGTTTGACAGCCGTCTGCCTGGCCTTGGCGGCGCCGCTGGGCGGCGCCCAAACGCTGGACGTGATGCACTGGTGGACCTCCAGCAGCGAGCGGGCGGCGGCCAACCAGCTGGTGCAAACGCTGCAACAACAGGGCGTGCGCTGGCAAGACGCCGCCGTAGAAGGCGGTGGTGGCGGAGCGGCGGTGAAGGTGCTCAAAAGCCGGGTGCTGTCGGGTTCGCCTCCGGCGGCGGCGCAGCTGATTGGCAAGATGCTGACCGACTGGGCCGATTTGGGTCTGGTGCTGCCACTCAACCGGGTGGCCGAACAAGGCGCTTGGCAGCAACAGTTTTTCCCCGAAGTGCTGTCGCTGGTCACCCACAAAGGCCAGCGCATCGCGGTGCCTTTGGGCATTCACCGCATCAATGTGGTGCTCTACCAGCGGCGGTTGTTTGAGCGTCTGCGTCTGGCCCCGCCTCGCGACTGGAGCGGACTGGAGCGGGTGGCGCTGCGTTTGCGCGAAGCGGGGATCACGCCCCTGGCCTGGAGCGACGAGTCTTGGCAGGTGGCCACGGTGTTTGAATCGGTGCTGCTGTCGCACGCCGGCCCCGATCTCTACAGCCGGCTGGTGCGGGCACAAGATCCAGAGGTTTGGAAAGACCCCAGGGTGGAAGCCGCGCTCAACCGGTTGCGCTGGTTGCGCGAGCTCAACGGGCCCATGCCGCGCAACGAAGTGGGCTGGATCCAGAGCGTGCAGGCCTTCGACCAAGGCAAAGTGGGCATGTTGATCAACGGTGACTGGGCGCAAGGCGAGCTGCGACAGATCAACCCCACACAGCCGAGCTTTCTGTGTGCGCCCATACCCGGCACCGATGGCATGCACCTCTACAGCATCGACACCCTGACCATGCTCAAAGGCACCCAAGACAAAACCTTGGTGCAGGAAAAGGCAGCCGGCCTGCTGGGCAGTGCGGCGGTGCAAAGGCCTTACAACCAAGTCAAAGGTTCGGTGCCTGTGCGCAAAGACATTGACCCACAGCAACTCGACGAATGCCAGCGCCAGTCTTGGCAAACTTTTGCCAACCCACAAGCCTACCGCGTTCCCAGTCTGGCGCACCGCATGGCCGCCAGCGAAGCGACCAAAGAAGCGATCGCGGGCATCGTGCAAAGCTTCGTGCTGCGCCCGGGCATGACACCGGCCGAGGCGCAACGCCAGCTGGTGTCGGTGGTGCGCGCCATGCTCAAGGAAAACCAACGCCCATGAAACGGACTATTCTGCTGGTCGACGACGACCAGAAACTGCGCCTGCTGCTCAAAACCTATCTGGAAAAAAACCAGTTTGTGGTGCGTTTGGCCCACGATGGCGCCAGCTTCCAAGCGGACTTCGAGAAATTCCGCGACGAAATTGGTCTGGTGATTCTGGACGTGATGTTGCCCGACACCGACGGCTTTGCCCTGTGCCGCTGGGTGCGCCAAGCGTCGGACATTCCCATCATCATGTTGACCGCCAGCGCCGACGACACCGACCGGATTGTGGGGCTGGAGCTGGGCGCAGACGACTACATCGGCAAACCCTACAACCCCCGCGAACTGCTGGCGCGTATCAAGGCCATCCAACGCCGCATGGGCGTGGGCCAAACGCCGATACAGCAGCGCTACTGGCGCTTCCAAGGCTGGCAACTCGACAGCACCGAGCGGCGGCTGACCGACCCTCAAGGGCAGGAGGTGCCCTTGACCGGCATGGACTTCAGCCTGCTCAAATTGTTTTTGGAAAACCCCGGTGATGTGCTGGACCGTTCGCGCCTGATGGAGGCCACCCGAGGCCGCGATTTGGGCCCCATGGACCGCTCACTGGATGTGCAAATCAGCCGCCTGCGCCAGCGCCTGCAAGACGACGGCAAACAGCCGGTGCTCATCAAGACGGTGCGTGGCAGCGGCTACGCCTTCACCGCCGAGGTGCAATGTTCGCCCGAATGACCGACCCCGCCAGGGCGCAGACCACCGGTTGGCGCCGCTGGATACCGGACACCCTGCTCGGGCGCATCACCCTGGTCATGGTGATCGGGGTGTTGTGCGCTCAAGGCTTGGGCACTTGGCTGTGGGCCAGCCAAATCCGCGCCAGCGTGCGCAACGACACCTTGGCGGCGGCTGAGCACATGGGCGCCAGCGCTTCGGCCACGGTGCGCTATTTCCGTGAGCTGCCCACCGCGTTTCGGCCGATCCTGATCGAACAGCTGCGCACCATGGGCGGCACCCGGTTTTTTGTGAACGTGAACACCGCCGCCGTGCCTGTGAGCCCCATGCGGCACGAAAGCCTGGCCGACCTGGTGGTGTCCACGGTGGAGCGCTCCCTGCATGACAACCTGCCGGTGCTCAAGGAGCTGCGGGTGCACATGGCCATGCCCGACACCCTGAGTGTCTCGCCCGACGGCACCCGGGTGGCCGATTTGCCGCCCGCTTGGGTTGAGTCCTCGCTGTTGACCCAACCCCGCCAAGCGCCACTGCTGGTGATTCAGGTGCAGCTGGAGCCCAACAGTTGGCTCTTTCTGGCCTCGCGCATGCCCGACCCCTACTTTCTGGACAACGCTCGCCCCCTCACTTGGGACCGGGTGGCCCAACAGTTGGTGACCTTGGCCACGGTGCTGCTGCTGTTGACACTGATCGCGCGCAGCCTCACCCGACCGTTGGAGCGCATGGCGCAGGTGGCCAGCCGCTTTGCCAACGCCATCCACCTGGAAACCGTGCCCGAAACCGGCAGCGCGGAAATGCGCCGCACCGCACGCGCCATCAACGACATGCAGGCGCGGATTCAAAAGTACCTCGAAGACCGCACGCGCCTGTTTGCCGGCATTTCACACGACCTCAAGACCCCCATCACCCGGCTCAAGCTGCGCACCGAACTGCTCGACGACCCCCATCTGCAGGCGGACTTTCACGAAGATTTGGACGAGCTCGATGAGATGGTGAAAAACGCCCTGCAAACGGTGCGCGACACCCACATCCACGAAAACCTGGACGACGTGCCGATTGACCGCTTGCTGGAACGATTGATCGCTGGCGTGAGCGAGCGTGTCACCTGCCGGTTCGAAGCGTTGACCGTCAGGGCCAAGCCGCTGGCGCTGCGACGCGCGCTGGGCAACCTGATCGACAACGGTTTGCGTTATGGGGACCGGCTCAACATCGACGTGGAGACCGATGGCGAACACGCCGAAATCCGCTTGCGCGACCATGGCCCGGGCATTCCGGCCGATGCGCTGGGCACCATGGGCACACCCTATGTGCGGCTGGAGCACGGTCGCCTGCGCAACCCCAGCGGCAGTGGCTTGGGGCTGAGCCTGGCGCGGGAACTGCTTGAATCCCAAGACGGCAGTTTGTCCCTGGCCAACCACCCCGAAGGCGGTTTGGTCGCCTCCGTGCGTTTGCCCCTCGCGGCCAAGTCGTAAAACGGGCTGCGGCAGAATACGCCCCGTTTCCGACTCTCGGGCGCCACCCAGCGTCCGCCTTTGGTGCCATCTTGCCGCCCCTGCCGCTTTCCGACATCGCCACCACCACCCTGGTACTGCTCAACCCCCACGCACAAGGTGGGCGGGCGCTTGGCCACCACGCCGAATTGAGCCACTGGCTGGCCGAGCACGCCCCCAGCATCCCCCTGCAAGCGCCCGACACGGTCGATGAGGCGCTGGCCCTGCTGATGCAACAAGCGCGCGGCAGCCGGGTGGTTCTGGTGGGAGGCGACGGCACATTGCAGCAGTGGTTGCCCGCTGTGATGGCGCAGCAATTGGAGGTCGGACTGGTGCCACTGGGTTCAGGCAACGACTTGGCCCGAGCGCTGGGGGTTCACAGCCTCTCGCCCATCGACGCTCTGGCCCACGCGCTGAACGCGCCGGCCGAGCCGATGGATGTCGGCTCGGTGCGCTGGGACCCACCCGCTTTGGGCGGCCGGCTGCTGCAAAGCCAGGTGCACGAGCGCCTGTTTCTGTCGAGCCTGGCCGGTGGGTTTGACGCCCAAGTGGCACTGCTGGCCCTGCGGGCACCGCGCTGGCTGATCGGTCGTGCGCGCTACGCGTGGGCGATCGCGGCCACGCTGCTTCGGCTCAACCACTGGCCAGTACAGGTGTTTGTGGACCAGCAGCGGCTCTACCACGGCCCTGCGCTCTTGTGCTCGGCGCTCAACACCACCACGTACGGCAGCGGCATCCCCGCGGCGCCCAACAACCGGGTGGACGACGGGCAACTGCAGATGCTGATGGCCGAAAGCTTGGGCCGTTGGCGCACGCTGCGCTTGCTGCCCAAGTTGTTCAAAGGCAAACACCTCGGGTGGCCAGGGGTGCGCCACCAACACACCCAAGTGCTGTGGGTGCACAGCCAAGTGCCGCTGCCCCTGGCAGCCGACGGCGAATACCTGGGCTTGGCTCAGCAATACCGGGTGCAGCTGCTGCCCGGGGCACTGCGGGTGGTGCGTGGCCCGGCGTCCTCGGTCACGCCAACGGCAGGTTGAGCACCAGATTCTGCGGCTTGAGCTTGAGCCGGCCCTCGGCGTCCATCGCCAGGCCCAGGTAGACCGGCTTGCCCACCATCTCAGGCACCATCGCCGCGTCGTCGAGCCGCAAGCGAAACAAGCCGACCAAACGCTCCAGCCGCTGCGGTGGCACAGAGTCGCCCTGGTACAGGGCATTGAGGATGGCGCTGGCCTCCGCGTCGAGGCCAATGTGCCAGCGCCAGCGCTCGTCGTCGATGCGCGGCAGCGGCTCTATCTGCGCGCTCAGGCCCAGCAAGTGCTGCAGCCACAGCGACAGCACCGCCGCCAACGCTTTGAGGCCACTGTCGGCGCGCTGCAGCGTGAGCGTGAGGCCATGCGGCAGGTGCTGCTGCACATCGAGCGTCAGGTCCAGCACATGGCGGTGGGCGCGGTGCGTGGCGCGCTGCGCCAAGTAATCAGCGGCGGTGTCGGCGCTGAGCACTGGCAAAGCCTGCTCAGGCAAGCTGGCGCCGGCCTCGCGCAACAGGCGCCCCATGTCGCCCAAGCCAGCGGTGTCTTGCAGCGTGTCGGCCACAGCGGCGTCTGCCGCCAGCACCCGGCCGGCGTTCAAGCTGATGCGCTGGGCGCGGCACAGCAGCTCGGCGGCGCGCCAGAGCATCGCGTTGTCGGGCGGCAGAATGCGCGCCAACACGGCCTGCACCGCCAGATCCAGAAACAGCGGGGCTGGCACCGGCCGCTCGCCGCGCACCACCGCCAGCCAAGCCGCCTCCAGCGTGCCACAGGCCAACACCGTGTCGCGCCAGGCCAGCGCCACACGCCAGTTGTCGCGCGCATCCGCATCGGTCAAAGCAGCGACCTCGGCCTCACCAACCGGCGCCAGCGGCTTGTCTTGCAGGTGTTGGTGCAAAGCGACTTCGGCCGCGCAAGATTCGGGTACCAAGGCCAGTTCCGGTCGGCCCCAAAACACGCGCCAGAAACCGGGTGTGGGCGTGTGCCAGCCGCGTGCGTCGGGCCGCAGGTGTTCGGCCGCCGCTTCGGGCCAGGGACAAAGGGCTGAGGCGCTCATGGGCTGGGGGGTTTTGCAGGGGTGAAAGCCGCGCATTGTGTCGCACAATCCGCCCATGCATGACATCGACCTGATCGGCGTCCCCACCGACATTGGGGCCGGCGCGCGCGGCGCGTCCATGGGGCCAGAGGCTTTGCGGGTGGCGGGCATCGCCGACGCGCTCACCGCCCACGGCCTGCGGGTGTACGACACCGGCAACTTGAGCGGCCCGGTCAACCCCTGGTTGCCACCGGTCAACGGCTACCGGCATTTGGACGAAGTGCGGCAGTGGAACGAAACCTTGCACCAAGCGGTGTGGACCAGCCTGCAGCGCGACCACCTGCCCATCGTCTTGGGCGGCGACCACTGCCTGGGTCTGGGCTCGATCAGCGCGGTGGCGCGCCACTGCCGCGAACAGGGCAAGACGCTGCGGGTGCTGTGGCTCGACGCACACGCCGACTTCAACACCCACACGCTCACGCCCAGCGGCAACCTGCACGGTATGCCGGTGGCGCTGTTGTGCGGCATGGGCCCGCCCGAGCTGACCCGCATCGGTGGACACACGCCCGCCATCACCCCCGACGTGGTGCGCCAGATCGGCATTCGCAGCGTGGACCCGGGCGAAAAACGCTTGGTGCACGAAGCGGGGCTGGAGGTGTTTGACATGCGCTACATCGACGAGATGGGCATGCGCCAGACCATGGAGGCGGCGCTCGCCGGGCTCGACGCCAACACCCACCTGCATGTGAGCTTCGATGTGGACTTTCTCGACCCCGAGATCGCGCCGGGTGTGGGCACCACCGTGCCGGGTGGCCCCACTTACCGCGAGGCCCAGCTGTGCATGGAAATGATCGCCGACACCGGGCTGCTGGCCAGCTTGGACGTGGTGGAACTCAACCCGGCGCTCGATGTGCGCAACCGCACCGCCACCTTGGCGGTCGACCTGATCGAAAGCCTGTTTGGCAAATCGACGCTGATGAGGAAGTAGATCCTCCAGAGCCTTCAGCTTTTGCTGACCAGCTCTAGGTGTTCCACCACCGGCGGCTGGGTGAAGAAGGGGCCGACGATGGCACGCCAGGCCGGAAAGGCGTCGGACTGGCGAAAACCCACGGTGTGGTCTTCCAGCGTGGCCCAGTAAATCATCAAGATGTAGCGGCCCGGGGTTTCCTGGCTGCGGTTGACCTTGTAGCCCTGAAAGCCCTTGGCCTGGGCGATGACGGTGGTCACACCTCGGGTGATGGCCTCTTCAAAGGCGCTGGCTTGGGCGGGGTCGATGCGGATGTCGGCGTGTTCCAGGATCATGGCGCTGGGCTTTCAAGAGGTTCGATCGGCCCGCATCATAGCGGCGGCTTTCTCCGCGATCATGATGGTGGGCGCGTTGGTGTTGCCACCCACCAAAGTCGGCATGATGGACGCGTCGACCACGCGCAAGCCCGCCACACCGTGGACGCGCAAACGCGCGTCCACCACCGCACCGGCGGCTGCATCCGGCCCCATGGCGCAAGTGCCCACCGGGTGGTAGATGGTGTCTGCGTTGGCGCGAATGAAATCCTCTATTTGCTCGGGCGTCTGCGCAGCGGCGCTCTCAGGGGCTTCTTGGCCGCCAAAGGCAGCAAGCGCTGGCTGGCCCAGGATCTGGCGCATGCGCTGAAAACCCGCCACCAGGCGCTGCACGTCGTCGGGGTGCTGCAAAAACGCGGGGTCGATCAGCGGCGCGGCCAGCGGGTCGGCGCTGGCCAAGCGCACCGTGCCACGGCTCTGCGGCCGCAGCACACAGGCGTGGCAGGAATAGCCCTGTCCCCACACGGTGCGCCGTCCGTGATCGGCCAACTTGCCAATCACAAAATGCAGCTGAATGTCGGGTGCCTGCTCGCCTTCACGGGTGTGGAAAAAAGCCCCCGCTTCCGCGTAGTTGGAGGTGAGCACGCCACTGCGCTGGCGCCGCCATTCGCTCACCCCGCGCGCCACCCAGGCCATCGCCTTGGCGGTCATGCCCAAGACATCGGGCGCCCGAGGGGCGTCCACCACCATGACCGCGTCGAGGTGGTCTTGCAGATTGCCCCCCACACCGGGCAGATTGGCCTGCACCGGGATGCCGTGTTGGCGCAGATGGACCGCAGCGCCCATACCCGAGAGCATGAGCAGCTGCGGCGAACCAAAGGCACCGGCGCTCAGCACCACCTCACCCCCCGGTCGCAAGCGCAACGTGTGTTCAGGCCCAGCGCCATCGCGCTCGCGCCAGACCACGCCGGTGGCCACGGTCCGGCCGTCTTGACGTTCGGTGAGCACCCGCAGCACCCGCGCTTGCGTGATGACCTGCAGATTGGTCCGCTGGCGCACCGGGCTGAGGTAGGCCTTGGCCGCGCTCAGGCGCTCACCGTTGCGGTGCGTCACTTGGTACACGCCCACACCGGTCTGGCTCACCCCGTTGAAGTCGGGGTTGAGGGGCAAACCGGCCTGCTGCCCGGCTTGCAGAAAAGCCTGCACGGTGGCGTTGCGGTAGCGCACATCGCTCACGTTGAGTGGGCCGCCTTGGCCGTGCCACTCGTCTTGAAAACGCTCGTTGTGCTCAGCTTGCCGAAACACCGGCAGCACATCGGCCCAGCCCCAGCCCGGGTTGCCCTGGCTTTTCCAATGCTCGTAATCGCTGGGGTGGCCACGCGCGTAAATCATGGCGTTGATGGAGCTGGAGCCGCCCAGCACCTTGCCCCGGGGCTGGTAACCGCGCCGCCCCTTGAGCCCGGCCTGCGGCACCGTCTCCAAAGCCCAGTTGGCCTGACCGGTGCGGGCCATGATGGCCACTCCGGTGGGGCAATGGATCAGCACACTGTTGTCTGGGCCACCGGCTTCGAGCAGCACCACGTGAAGCTTGGGGTCTTCGCTCAAACGCGCGGCCATCACCGCACCGGCGGACCCGCCACCCACCACAATCACATCCGCTTGCATGGTTTGTTTCCTCAACGACAGGGCGCGTCATGGGCCGGTCAGGCCATCGCGCACAATGGCAGGCAAGGTAGCACAGACCGCGCTGCCCCGGTGTCGCCCAACGGCACCGGTTTTCCCCCAATGGATGGACAGGAGCATTGTGAACATGAGCAGCATTCAAACCGTCGGCATCATTGGCGCCGGCACCATGGGCAACGGCATCGCGCAGGCCTGCGCCACCAGCGGCATCCGCGTGGTGATGGTGGACGTTGCCCAAGCGGCGGTGGACAAAGGCTTGGCCACCGTGGCGGCCAGCCTGGACCGCCTGATCAAAAAAGAGAAGATCAGCGAAGCCGACAAAGCCGCAGCGCTGGGCCGCATCACCACATCGACCGACTACGCCGCGCTGGCTGGCGCCCAGCTGGTGATCGAGGCCGCCACCGAAAACGAGGGCCTGAAGGTCAAGATCCTGCAGCAGCTCGACGCCATGTTGGCACCCGAGGTGATCGTGGCCACCAACACCAGCTCGATCTCCATCACCAAGCTCGCCGCCGTCACCCAGCGCGCCGACCGTTTTATTGGCATGCATTTCTTCAACCCGGTGCCGATGATGGCGCTGGTGGAAATCATCCGTGGTCTGCAAACCAGCGACGCCACCCACGCGGCCGTCAAGGCGCTGGCCGAAGCGCTGGGCAAAACCCCCATCACCGTCAAGAACGCCCCGGGCTTTGTGGTCAACCGCATTCTGGTGCCGATGATCAACGAGGCGTTTTTTGTGCTGGCCGAAGGCTTGGCCACGCCGGAAGACATCGACGCCGGCATGAAGCTGGGTTGCAACCAGCCGATTGGCCCACTGGCCCTGGCCGACATGGTGGGCCTGGACGTGTGCCTGGCGGTGATGGACGTGTACCTGAAAGAGTTTGGCGACAGCAAGTACCGCGCGTGCCCGCTGCTGCGTGAAATGGTGGCCGCCGGCCGCCTAGGCCGCAAAACCGGTCAGGGCGTCTACCAGTACTGATCGCGCCCATGACCCCCACGGTGCTGGCGCTGGGCTTGAGCCAGACCCTGGCCTGGGGGTCGACCTATTACCTGCCCGCCGTGTTGGCGGGCGACATCGCACGCGACACCGGTGTGTCCAGCGCCACCGTGTTTGCGGTGTTTTCGCTCGCCTTGCTGGTGTCCGGGCCTCTGGGGCCCTGGGCCGGTCGCCACATCGACCGTCTGGGCGGCCGCGCCTTGCTGATGGGCACCAATGCCGTGTTTGCGCTCGGGCTGGTGCTGCTGTCGCAGGCGCAGGGGCTGTGGGGTTTGGTGCTGGCCTGGACGGTGCTGGGCTTGGCCATGGGCTGTGGCCTGTACGACGCGGCCTTTGCCACCTTGGTGCGGCTGCACGGCGAGCGCGCGCGCAACGGCATCACCGGCATCACCCTGATGGCGGGCCTGGCCAGCACCGTGGGCTGGCCGCTGTCGACCTGGATGGCGAGCGCTTGGGGCTGGCAAGGCGCCTGCCTGGGCTGGGCCGCGTTGCACCTGCTGTTGGGCCTGCCGCTCAATGCGTCGATTCCGCGCGCACCCGCCTTGACCGACGGCGAGGCCCTGCCCGCCTCCGCGCCGGGGGCGCCCGCGCAGTCGGTGCTGCAAGACCCGGCCGCCATCCGCGCCGCCATGTGGCGCTTGGGCCTGGCGTTTGCGGTGGCCTGGTTCACCGTCACCGCCATGGCATCGCACCTGCCGCGCCTGCTGCAAGCGCACGGCTTGACGCTGGCTGCGGCGGTGGGCTTGGGCGCGTTGTTGGGGCCGTCGCAGGTGGCGGGGCGGCTGCTGGAGATGGGCTGGCTGCGGCGCTGGCACCCGCAGGTGGCGGCTCGGCTGGCCGCGCTGGGGCATCCGCTGGGGGCTGGCGCTTTGTGGCTGACCGGTGGCGCGCTGGCGCCGGTGTTTGTGGCGCTGCACGGCCTGGGCGCGGGCATGTTAACGATTGCCAAAGGCGCTTTGCCACTGGCGCTGTTTGGCCCACACGGCTACGGCGCGCGGCTGGGCGTCATCATGCTGCCCAGCCGCATCGCACAAGGTGCGGCGCCGTGGCTGTTTGGTCTGGCGCTCGACGCTTGGGGTGGGGCCGCCATTGGCCTGACGGCGCTGCTGGGCTGGGTGGTGGTGGCGTGTTTGTGGACGCTGCCGCAGCCCGACTCAGCGCGGCACGGGCAAGCGCAAGCGGCCGATCACGGTCAAGCCAGCTGAGGCATCGGCGCGGGTCACCAGCACCTCGCCGTATTCGATCTGTTCGCCGGTCAGCGCGTCGATGTTGGGCAGGTGGGTCATCAACACCAGCGGCCCCGGCCCGCTGTGGCGGCGGATGCGCGCCTCGGCCGCGTCCATAAAGGTGTTGAGCCCGCCGCTGCCACCGGAAAACGTTTCGCGAAACGACGGCTCCAGCTCGGCCTTGCCAAAAGCCAGCTGCGCGGTATCGCGCATGCGGCACATGCTCGACGCCACCACCGTCAGCCGCTCAGGCGGCAAACCATTGGCGCGAAAAGCCTCGCCCATGACCTGCGCCTGCGCCCGCCCCAGCGGCGAGAGCATGACCTCACCCTGGCACTGGCCACTGGCGTCGAACACCGTGCCATTGCCCGGGCCAATGGCGGTGTGGCGCATCACCAGCACCACCTGGGGTTCGCTGCGGGCGGTGGCCCACAGTGCGGTGTCGTCGGCGTGGGCGGGCAGCGCCAGCGCGGTCCAAGCGGTGATGGCCCAGCAGGCGGCGGAGCGACAAACATGAGGCAGGTTTTTCATACCCCCCATGGTACCCAAAGCACAACGGCAGGTACAGGAGGTGCTACCAGGGCACGGGCTCGCCGTGGTGGTCAAAAAAACCACCGCTGTGCGCGGGCGTCAGGCCATCGAGCACGGCCAACAGCTCTTGCGCCGCCACCGCGGGCGGGCGCACCTGCAGCCCGGTTTTGGCAAAGGGCTGCGACAAGCCGGTGTCCACCGTGCCTGGGTGCAGCGCCACACAACACGCCTGCGGATGGCTGCGCGCCAGCTCAATCGCGGCCGTGTGCACCAGCTGGTTGAGCGCCGCTTTGGACGCGCGGTAGCTGTACCAGCCGCCCAGCCGGTTGTCGCCCACGCTGCCCACCCGCGCCGACAGGCAGGCCACCCAGCTTGGCGCGCGTTTGGGCAAAAGCGGCAACAGGTGCTTGAGCAACAACATGGGCCCGAGTGCGTTGACCTCGAACTGCCGCAGCAGCGCCTCGGGTCGGATGTCGCGCCAGCTGCGCTCGGGCGCCATCGCACCGCCGTCGGGCGTCTGCCCGTGCAGCACCCCGGTGGCCACCCACACCCGGCGCAGCGTGCGGCCGTCGGACAGCAACTGCGCTTGTAACAGTGCGGCGGCGGCCCGCACGCTGGCCTCGTCGGTGATGTCCACCGGCGGGTCGCCCGCGCGCGACCAAGCCCACACCGTCTCACCCCGGGCCTGGAGGGCCGCCACCAGCGCCGCTCCCACACCGCCGCTGGCGCCCACCACCAGGCTGACAGCGCGTGAGTCGACAGGGGCTTGAGAGGCAGAAGCGTCGCTGAAGGTCATGCGGCGATTGTCCACGCGCCCTGCCCGCGCCGCTTACCATCGGGTTTTTGACCTTGCGCAGAGAGCAGACGATGAGCGGATTTGACGTGGATTTGCTGGTGATTGGCGGCGGCAGCGGCGGTGTGCGCGCCGCGCGCATGGCGGCGGGCCGGGGCGCCCGGGTGGCGCTGGCCGAGGCGCGAGGGCTCGATGGCTTGGGCGGCACTTGTGTGACGCTGGGCTGCATCCCCACAAAGCTCTACAGCTACGCGGCCCACTACAGCGAGGCCTTTGCCGAGAGCGCGGGTTATGGCTGGACACTGCCCGAGGCGCCACGCTTTGACTGGGCCACCCTCAAAGCCCGGCGCGCCGCCGAAATTGCGCGGCTCAATGGCGTGTACGCCAACTTGCTGAAGAACAGCGGCGTGCAGGTGCTGCTGGGCTTTGCCCGGCTGGAGAGCCCGCACCAGGCGTGTGTCACAACGGCCGACGGCAGCGAACAGCGCATCAGCGCCGAACGCATCTTGATCGCCACCGGCGGCACACCTTTTGTGCCGCACTTTCAGGGGCATGAGCTGGTGCACACCTCCAACGCCATGTTCGATTTGCCCACCTTTCCCCAGCGCTTGCTGGTGGTGGGCGGCGGCTACATCGCTTGCGAATTTGCGTCCATCTTCAACGGCCTAGGCGCCAAGGTGACGCAGCTCTACCGGGGCGAACAGGTGCTGCGCGGTTTTGACGACGAGATTCGCCACTTTGTGGCTGCCGAAATGGGCAAACACGGCGTGGACCTGCGCTTAAACAGCGATGTGGTGGAAATCCACCGCACGGCCAGCGGCCTGCAGGTGCGCCTGGCCCACGGCGACACGCTGGAGGTGGACGCGGTGCTGTACGCCACCGGCCGCAAACCCTTGGTGCACGGCTTGGGGCTGGAGGCGCTGGGGGTGGCCCAGGGCGCGCAAGGCGAGGTGCTGGTGACCGAGCGTTACCAAACCAATGTGCCATCGGTCTACGCCCTGGGCGATGTGACCAATCGGGTGCAGCTGACGCCGGTGGCGCTGGGCGAAGCCATGGTGTTGGTGGACGATTTTTTCGGCCCGCCGGCTGGCAAGGCGGCGCGGCAGATGAGCTACGACCTGATCCCCACTGCTGTGTTCACGCACCCCAACATTGGCACGGTGGGCCTAGGCGAAGAGCAGGCCAAGGCGCGCGGCCACCGGGTGGCGATTTTCCGCAGCGAGTTCAAGGCGCTCAAACACACCTTGTCGGGCAGCACCGAGCGCACGTTGATGAAGCTGGTGGTGGACGCCGACACCGACCGGGTGTTGGGTGTGCACATGGTGGGGGCCGAGGCGGGCGAGATTGTGCAGGGCTTTGCGGTGGCGCTGAAAGCGGGGGCCACCAAGGCGGTGTTTGACGCGACGATTGGCATTCACCCAACGGCGGCGGAGGAGTTTGTGACGATGCGGGAGGCTGTGCGCTGAGCCTCGTTTTGGTTTCGTTGGCCTGGGGCGCCCTTGTCGACGGGGCAGGCTTTCTGACCTTAACTTCGCTGCGCTCAGATGCGGTCTGAAAGCCCACCCCATCGCCCAAGGCTTTGGGTGGTCGAAGCAACTTCAACGAAGCGCTTTTGGTGGGGGCGCGGCAACGCCAACGGCGAGCCGCAACGCGAATATGTGGGGATTGG
>JBEIEH010000015.1:0-22606 GCA_040383055.1 Burkholderiaceae bacterium | reverse complement strand
GGTGGTGCTGGTCACCGGGCCGCTTGGTTTCACCGGTCTGGCTGCCGACGCCTGGTTGCTGCCCCGGGGGGTGATCGCGGAGCTGCCCGAGCCCGGTGCCCTCACCTTCTGCCTCGGCCAGGTGCCGCCACCGGGGCTGGAGCGCCGCCTGCCCGCCGCGTTGCTGTCCCTGCGCCGCGCCTTGGGGGGAGCGGCGCTTCCCCCGTTCTCGCCGCCACCCCTGCCGCTGCTGGCCGCCCCTGAGATGCCGACAGGCGCGGCCTGGCGGGCGGAGGCCGAAGTGGTTCCTCTGGAGTGCTGTGTGGGTCGTATCGCGGCGGAACCCCTCTGCCCCTACCCCCCGGGCATCCCGCTACTGGTGCCGGGGGAGCGGATCGATCCGGCGCGCGCCGTCTGGCTGATCGAGCAGCATCGACTCTGGCCGGAACAGCTGCCCGCCCGCCTTCGGGTGATCGACTGCAGTACGGTCTGGTCATCGCCGTTGGTGGCGCGCCCGCGCGCAGGCCAAGGCTCACCGGGCAGGCGTTGGGGCCGCATTTGAGCGCAGCGAACTAAGGCCCCAAGGTCTGCCCGGTGGGCCGTGCCAACCAAAGAGCCAATTGCCCAGATTGCCTCGGACCAGATCAACCCAGCCCCCTTGTCAGAGTCGCGTCAAACGATCTGTGCTACATTGACAGCCATGCAATTTCGCGCTGCCACCTTTTTTGGCTTTTACTTTTGGTTCTCTGTCCCCGGCGGACGAGAGGCTCAAGCGTAAGCGCGCTGCACCCCCTCACCACACCGCCGGGCCCAAACACCCGGCGGTTTTTTTTCGCCCATCGACCCCAACCGTTCATCTCTGAGGAGCTTTCTGATGCCCAACACCGCCGCCAAAGACGCTTGGTACACCAGCCCTGTCGACAAAACCAGCAACACCGACGACCAGCGCATCCAGGACATCACCGTGCTCCCGCCTCCCGAACACCTCATTCGTTTCTTCCCCATCAGCGGTACGCCCGTCGAAAGCCTGATCGCCCAAACGCGCCAGCGCATCAGCGGCATCTTGCATGGCAAAGACGACCGTTTGCTGGTCATCATCGGCCCGTGCTCGATCCATGACCCAGCCGCTGCCATCGACTACGCCCGCCGCTTGAAGCCGCTGCGCGACCAATACGCCGACACCTTGGAAATTGTGATGCGGGTGTATTTCGAGAAGCCGCGCACCACCGTGGGCTGGAAGGGCCTGATCAACGACCCCTACCTCGATGAGAGCTACCGCATCGACGAAGGTCTGCGCATGGCGCGCCAGTTGCTCATCGAAATCAACCGCCTAGGCCTGCCCGCCGGCTCGGAATTCCTCGATGTCATCAGCCCGCAGTACGTCGGTGACCTGATTTCCTGGGGCGCCATCGGGGCGCGTACCACCGAAAGCCAAGTGCACCGCGAGCTGGCTTCGGGCCTGTCGGCCCCGATCGGCTTCAAAAACGGCACGGACGGCAACATCAAAATCGCCACCGACGCCATTCAGGCCGCCGCGCGTGGTCACCACTTCCTGTCGGTGCACAAGAACGGCCAGGTTGCGATCGTGCAGACCAAGGGCAACAAGGACTGTCACGTCATCCTGCGCGGCGGCAAGACGCCCAACTACGACGCCACCCATGTGGGCGCTGCGGTCAAGGAGCTGGAAGCCGGCAAACTCACGCCGCGCCTGATGGTCGACTGCAGCCACGCCAACAGCAGCAAGCAGCATGAAAAGCAGCTCGAGGTGTGCCGCGACATCGCGACCCAAATGCAGGCGGGCTCATCCAGCATTTTTGGCGTGATGATTGAAAGCCACATCCACGCTGGCGCCCAAAAATTCACGCCGGGCAAAGACCAGGTGTGCGATCTGGAGTACGGCAAGAGCATCACCGACGCCTGCCTAGGCTGGAGCGATTCCGAACAGGCCTTGGCCATCCTGTCGCAGGCGGTGGTGGCGCGCCGCGCCAAGGGCTGACGCTCAGCTGCCGACGCCGTGTTGGCGGTGTCGGCTGTTAAAAAGGCGGCGCTCCCCGCCGGCGGTGTCAGCCCGCTTGGCCCAGGCGCTCCAGCAGCTGCTGGTGGATGCCGCCAAAGCCGCCGTTGCTCATGCACAGCAGATGGTCGCCCGGGCGCACCTGGGCCAGCACCTGGTCCACCACGGCGGTGATGCTGTCGGCCACCTGGGCGCGCTCGCCCATCGGCGCCAGCGCAGCGACCGCGTCCCAGCCTAAACCGCCGCTGTGGCAGAAGGCCAGATCGGCTTCTTCTAGGCTCCAAGGCAGCTGGGCTTTCATGGTGCCGAGCTTCATGGTGTTGCTGCGCGGCTCAAAAATGGCCAGGATGCGGGCGTTTGGCCCCACTTGGCGGCGCAGGCCGTTGACGGTGGTGCGGATGGCGGTGGGGTGGTGGGCGAAGTCGTCGTAGACCGTCACGCCGGCCACCGTGCCGCGCACCTCCATGCGGCGCTTCACATTCTCAAACGTGGCCAGCGCCCGCGCCGCGTCCGCCGGCGCCACGCCCACATGCTCAGCTGCGGCGATGGCCGCCAGCGCATTGAGCTGGTTGTGCACGCCGCCCACGGTCCAGCGCACATGGCCTACCTTGTCGCCGCGCTGCAGCACCGCAAAGTCGCTTGGCTCGCCATCTGCAGCGAAATCGCACACAGCGGAGCCGAAACTGCGCACATCGCTCCAGCAGCCCATGCCCAATACGCGGGTCAGGCTCTCTTCCAGCCCATTCACCACGACCCGGCCCGAGCCCGGCACGGTGCGCACCAAATGGTGAAATTGCCGTTCGATGGCGGCCAGATCGTCAAAGATGTCGGCGTGATCGAACTCCAGGTTGTTCAAAATGGCCGTGCGCGGTCGGTAGTGCACGAACTTGCTGCGCTTGTCGAAAAACGCGGTGTCGTACTCGTCGGCCTCGATGACGAAGGTTGGGAGGCGCGCCGGCTGCGCGTTGTGCTCGCCGGACCGCTGGGCAGGCGGTGCGCTCTGCGCAGGTAAAGGAGGAGCCCGCAAAGCGGGCGGGGGACACGGAGCAGAGCGTGCCGCCAGCCCAGCGACCTCGCCAACGCCAACCCCGAGGCGCGCCGACACCCCAAAATTCAGAGGCACCCCGCCGACCAGAAACCCCGGGTTCAGCCCATTGCCTTCCAAAATCCAGGCCAACATTGAGGTGGTGGTGGTTTTGCCGTGGGTGCCGGCCACCGCCAGCACATGGCGATCCTGCAGCACGTTTTCGGCGAGCCACTGCGGGCCGCTGGTGTAGCGCGCGCCGGACTCAAGAATCGCTTCCATCAGCGGGAATTTGGGACTGCCGTCGGACAGCCGGGCACGGCTCACCACATTGCCGACCACAAACACGTCGGGGCGCAGTGCCACCTGGTCGGCGCCGAAACCTTCGATCAGGTCGATGCCCAAGGCGCGCAGCTGATCGCTCATGGGGGGGTAGACGCCGGCGTCGCAGCCGGTCACGCGGTGGCCCGCTTCGCGGGCCAGGGCGGCGAGCCCGCCCATGAAGGTGCCGCAGATGCCTAATATATGGATGTGCATGGCGGGATTGTAGGAGCGGGCACAATGCCGCCATGTTTGAACGCGACGATACCTTGGCTACCGTGGCCGCCACCGCCGCGCGGCTGGTGGTGGAAGATGGCCTGGAATACCAGGCCGCCAAGCAGCAGGCGGCGCGCCAGCTGGGCTTGGGCTCGCGTGGCCCGTGGCCCGACAACGCCTTGATGGACGCCGCCGTGCGCGAGCACATTGCGGTGTTTTGTCCAGACACCCAGGCCGAAGAATTGCGCGCCCTGCGCGAATTGGCCTTGGTGTGGATGGAGCGACTGGCCGATTTTGAACCCCTGCTGGCCGGCGCGGTCTGGCTGGGTACTGCCACCCGGCACAGCGACATTTATCTGCAGTTGTATTGTGATGACCCCAAAACAGCCGAATTCCAGCTGCTGGACCGCCGGGTGGATTACCAGCCCGGCACGGTGACCGGCTGGCGCGGCGAGCCGGTGGAGGTGCTGACCGTGCGCAGCCGCTGCGATAACCTGAACCAATGGGTGCTCGTCCACCTGATGCTCTACGACCGCGACGATGTGCGCGGCGCTCTAAAGCCCGATGTCCAGGGTCGGGTGCTGCGCGGCGGTGCCCAGGCTTTGCGCCGCTTGATGGAGAACCCCACGCCATGAGTCTGTCCCGTCGCACTTGGATCTCTGCCGCCCTGGCCGCCGGCGCCGCTGGCGCGGGTGTGTCGTGGTGGCGTTTGCGGCCGAACGAGGTTTTGTCAGAAGCGGAGGCGGCGTTTTGGGCCTTGGGCTTTGACACCCCGGACGGCCAGTCGCTGACGCTGGCCGATTGGCGTGGCCAGCCGCTGTTGCTCAATTTTTGGGCCACCTGGTGTCCGCCCTGTGTGGAGGAGATTCCACTGCTCAACGCCTTTTACGAGCAACACCGTGCCCACGGTTGGCGGGTGCTGGGTTTGGCGGTCGATCAGCCCTCATCGGTGCGCAAATTCACCGAAAAACTGCCCATCGCTTTTCCGGTGGGCATGGCTGGGCTGGCGGGCACTGAGCTGAGCCGCAGCTTAGGCAACCCCACCGGGGGCTTGCCGTACACCGTCGTGTTTGGCACAGACGGCACTGTGCTGCACCGCAAAATTGGCCAGGTGCACCGGGGCGATTTGGACCAGTGGGCTCAGCTCATGTGACCAACGCCGGGTATTTGGTCTTTATCTGCTTCTAATTTCATCGATTGCCTGCCGTCTAAGGGCTGGTTGATGCGTAACCATTCGTGTACACTGCGCCACCCCTTGGCCTTTGCGGGCTGGGCACGATCGCTGCATATGCGCGAACTTGCCACCTTTTTCAGGGAACAATCGTTGGAGTCACCATGGATCTGAGAAAACTGAAGACGCTGATCGACCTCGTGTCCGAATCGAACGTGTCCGAACTCGAAATCACCGAGGCCGAGGGCAAGGTGCGCATCGTCAAAGGCGGTGGCGCGGTGGCCATGCCAGTGATGCAGACCGCTGTGGCCGCTCCGGTCGCCGTGGCCGCTCCAGCGGTCGCAGCTGCCCCTGCCGCTGAGGCGCCGGCCGCTGCAGAGCCCGCTGGCCACACTGTCAAATCGCCCATGGTGGGCACGTTTTACCGTTCGTCCAGCCCGGGGGCCAAAGCCTTTGTTGAGGTGGGCGACACCATCAAGCAAGGCGACACCATCTGCATCGTCGAAGCGATGAAGATCCTCAACGAGATCGAGGCCGACAAAACCGGCACCGTAACCCAGATCCTGGTGGACAACGGCCAGGCGGTCGAATACGGCCAGCCTTTGTTTGTCATCGAATAAGGCGGTGTCGCCATGTTCAAGAAAATCCTGATCGCCAACCGCGGCGAGATCGCCTTGCGCATCCAGCGCGCCTGCCGCGAGTTGGGCGTCAAGGCGGTGGTGGTGTATTCCGAAGCCGATCGCGACGCCAAATACGTGCGGCTGGCCGACGAAGCGGTCTGCATCGGTCCGGCGCCTTCCAACCTCAGCTACCTCAACATGCCGGCCATCATCTCGGCCGCCGAGGTGACCGATGCAGAGGCGATTCACCCCGGCTACGGCTTTCTGAGCGAGAACGCCGACTTTGCCGAGCGGGTGGAAAAAAGCGGCTTCAAATTCATCGGCCCTTCGCCCGAGTCGATCCGCCTGATGGGCGACAAAGTCTCGGCCAAGCAGGCCATGATCCGCGCTGGCGTGCCTTGTGTGCCCGGCTCTGACGGCGCCTTGCCTGACGACCCCGCCGCGATCAAACGCATCGCCAAAGGTATCGGCTATCCGGTCATCATCAAGGCCGCAGGTGGCGGTGGTGGCCGTGGCATGCGGGTGGTCCACACCGAGGCGGCCTTGTTGCACGCGGTGCAAACCACCAAGGCCGAAGCCGGGGCTGCGTTTGGCAATCCTGAGGTGTACATGGAGAAGTTTCTCCAGAACCCGCGCCACATCGAAATCCAAGTGTTGGCCGACCAGCACAAAAACGCCGTGTATTTGGGCGAGCGCGACTGCTCCATGCAGCGGCGCCACCAGAAGGTGGTGGAAGAGGCGCCGGCACCGGGCATCCCGCGCCGCCTGATTGAAAAGATTGGCGACCGCTGCGCCACCGCCTGCAAAAAAATCGGCTACCGTGGTGCAGGCACCTTTGAGTTTTTGTTTGAAAACGGCGAGTTCTATTTCATTGAAATGAACACCCGGGTGCAGGTGGAGCATCCTGTCACCGAGTGGATCACCGGCATCGATATCGTGCGTACCCAGATCATGGTGGCCGCTGGCGAGAAGCTGCCCTTCAGCCAGCGCCAGATTCAGCTCAATGGCCACGCCATCGAGTGCCGCATCAATGCCGAAGACCCCTACAAATTTAGTCCCTCGCCCGGCCGCATCACCACGTGGCACGCGCCCGGTGGTCCGGGGGTGCGGGTCGATTCGCACGTCTACACCAATTACTTTGTGCCACCCAACTACGACTCGATGATCGGTAAGATCATCGTCCACGGCGACACCCGCGAGCAGGCCCTGGCTCGTATGCGCACCGCCTTGGCCGAGACGGTAGTCGAGGGCATTCAGACCAACATCCCGCTGCACCGCGAGATCATGGTCGACGCCAGCTTTGTCACCGGGGGCACCAACATCCATTACCTGGAAGAGTGGCTCTCCAGAAGAGAGCGGTAAATGGAGCTGTTTGAATTGGTGCTGCTGGCTCCCGAAGGGGCCATCGAAGAGGTGAGCGACGCGCTTGACGCCTTGGAGTCGCTGAGCGTGTCGGTGGAAGACGCCGACGCCATGACCGACGCCGAGCAAGCCCTGTTTGGCGAACCGGGCATGCCGCCACCCAAAGACGGTTGGCAGCGTTCGCGCGTGGTGGCCTTGTTTTCTGACGAGGCCAGCGCCCGCGAGGCGGCCACCTTGCTGCAGCCGCAAGAGTTTTTTGCCGATTGCCAAGTGCTGGGTGTGCAAGCGGTGGCCGACCAAGACTGGGTGCGTTTGACCCAATCGCAGTTCGACCCGGTGGAGATCACGCCCAGCTTCTGGATCGTGCCGAGCTGGCATGAGCCCCCCGCCGCAGCACAACAGGTGATCCGCCTCGATCCGGGCCTGGCCTTTGGCACCGGCACCCACCCGACCACCCGCATGTGCCTGCGCTGGACCGCCACCCACGCGCCCGTTGGCCATCGGGTGCTGGATTACGGCTGCGGCTCCGGCATTTTGGCGATCGGTGCGGCCAAGTTCGGCGCGACCGATGTGGACGCGGTGGACATCGACCCGGCTGCGGTGGAGGCCACACGCCTCAATGCCGAGGCCAACCACACCACGCTGCGCGCCGGTCTGCCCGACGTCGCCCAGGGCGAATACGATCTGGTCTTGGCCAATATTTTGGCCACGCCGCTCAAAGTGTTGGCGCCTTTGCTGTGTGCCCATGTGCGCGCCGGTGGACAGCTGGTGCTGGCCGGCATCCTGTCGCGCCAGGCCCAGGAGTTGCAAGACGCCTACGCCCCTTGGCTTGCGCTGGAGGTGAGCGACGAGCAAGAGGGCTGGATCTTGATGACGGCGCGCAAGCCCTGATCTGATTGCGTTGCGCTGTTCCCAGATAATGCGCGCATGATCACGACCACACGTTGTCCGAGCTGTAAGACCCGGTTTCGGGTCTCGGAGGAGCAGCTCAAACTCGCCGATGGCTGGGTGCGCTGCGGCCACTGCGCCGACATCTTTGATGCCACCTTGTCGCTGCGCCGCCAAGACGACGACAGCCCCGACGAGACGGGTTTTGAGCACTCGCGCATTGACACCGTGATCGGCGACGACAGCCGTTGGGGCGACGCCGCTGCCGACCCTCAGCGCATCAAACGTCGCCAGTCGGCGGCGGCTCAGACCAGCCGCTTGGGCGCTTTGCCCGACACGGATTTGTCTCCTTTGCCCGACGAGCCGAGCGCGGCGCCCGCCGCCGAGCCCGAATTTGTGCGCCAAGCCCGCCGCCGCGAGTTCTGGCACCGGCCCGCCACCCGCGCGGCGCTCGGTGTGTGCAGCGCCGCGCTGGTGCTGCTGCTGTTGGGCCAATGGGCGCTGCACGAGCGCGATCGCTTGGCCGCCACCGATCCGACCCTACAGCCCCACCTGGCGCGCGTGTGCGGCTGGCTGGGTTGTGAACTGCGACCCTGGCGGCAGATCGATGCCCTGCGCATCGACAGCGCCACCCTGCTGCGCAAAAAAGGCGACGATTACCAGCTTGATCTGGTGTTGAGCAACCAAGCGCGCCAGCCGGTGGCCGTGCCGGCGCTGGAGCTCAGCCTCACCGACAGCCGCGAACAGGTGATCGTGCGGCGTGTGCTGACCGCCCCCGAACTGGTGGCCGACGCCACCGTGTCCGGTGACGGGCAACTCAGCCTGTCGGTCCCGCTGCAGGTCAAGCTGGGCGGTGGTCAAACCATGGCAGGCTACCGCACGCTCATTTTTTACCCATGAGCGCCCGCACCGCGCCCACCCTGGTGGTGTTGGGCAGCCTGAACATGGACCTGGTGGCACAGGCCGAACGCCTGCCCGCCGCCGGCGAAACCGTGGCCGCTCGCACGCTCTTGACCTTGCCCGGCGGCAAAGGCGCCAACCAAGCCCTGGCCGCCGCGCGAGACGGCGCCGCCGTGGCCCTGTGGGGCCATGTGGGCGACGACGCTTTTGGCGCCACCTTGCGCTCCGGTCTGCTGGCCGACTGCGTGAACATGAGCGCACTCGGGCACGCCGAAGGCCCCAGCGGTGTGGCGCTGATCGTGGTGGCCGACGACGGCCACAACCAGATCACCGTGGTGCCGGGCGCCAACGCCGCCACCGATGTGGCCTACGTGCAAGCCTGTCTGGCCCAGCACGGCGCACCGCCTGTGATGCTGGCGCAGCTGGAGGTGCCGGTGGACGCTGTGCGCAACGCGTTTGCCGCCGTGCGCGCTGCGGGTGGCGTGACGTTGCTCAACCCCAGCCCGCTCAACGCTTGGCGCCACGATCTGTTGGCCCACACCGATGTGCTGATCGTCAACCAACACGAGGCCGCTTGGCTGGGTGAACGTTTGGGCCACCCGCTCACCGATGCGGTGCGCCCTGGTGGCCTGCAAGCCCTGGTCGTTAGTCTGGGTGGCGACGGTCTGCGTGTGGTGTTGCCCGACACCGAGCTGCGCTTGGGTGGCCACGCGGTGGACGTGGTGGACACCGTGGGCGCGGGCGATTGCTTGGCCGGTGTGCTCGCCGCGCGGCTGGCCCAAGCGCCGCTGCCGTGGAGCGTGGACACCTGGCGCGCCGCCGCCTGCGCGGCCAACGCCGCCGCTGCGCTCAGCGTCATCCGTGTGGGCGCCCAGACCGCGCCCACACGCGCCGAAACCGACGCCTTTGTCGCCCCGCGCTGATCGCCCCATTGCCGAGGAAAACCCCATGTCTCTTGTGCCTGTGTGGCTGGATTGTGATCCTGGCCACGACGACGCCATTGCCCTGATCGCGGCCAGCCAGCTGTGCCACTTGGTGGGTGTGAGCACCGTGGCCGGCAACGCCACCCTGGCCCGCACCACCGACAACGCCTTAGCGCTGTGCGATGCCTTTGGCATCCATGTGCCGGTGCACGCCGGTGCCGACCGCCCGCTGGTGGCCTCAGCCCGCCACGCGCCCGACATACACGGCGAAAGTGGCTTGTTTGGCGTCACCTTGCCCGCACCGGTGTGTGGCACAGCAGGCGCCCACGCCGCTCAGGCCATCCTCGACGCCTCGCACCGCGTGCCGGGCCTGTGGTTGGTGGCCGTCGGGCCGTTGACCAATGTGGCGCTGGCCTTGGCGCTCGACCCCACGCTGGCGCAGCGCTTGGCGGGCATCAGCGTCATGGGTGGTGGCGTGGGCTTGGGCAACACCACGCCCATGGCCGAATTCAATTTTCTGGTTGATCCCGAAGCCGCACAGCGTGTGCTGCAGTCCGGGGCGCGTGTGGTCATCGCCGGACTCGATCTGACCCACCAGTTTTGCTTCGGTCAAGCCGATGCCGCTGCTGTGCACGTGGCCAGTGCCGGCCGCAGCACCACCGCCGTGGCGCGCGCGGCGGTGGTGTCCGACATCTACGCCCACTTTGCCGAGCGCTATTTCGAAGTCACCGGCATGCCCGACGGTCCGATGCACGACCCTTGCGCTGTGCTCGCGCTTAGTCATCCGGCGCTGTTTGAGCGCCAAGCCTTGCATTGCGAGGTGGAGCTGGCCGGCGGCACCCGTGGCATGTTGGTGGCCGATGTGCGCTTTCCCAAACTCAGCGCCGCGCCCAACGCCGAAGTGCTGCGCCGCATGGACGCCGACGCCGCGCGGCGTGTGCTGGCCGAGGCGGTGTTGGGGGCGGTGGGCGCGTGACGAAGGTGCTGGCCTAAGCCGCTCAGCGCCAGTCTTCGCCCGGCATGATGCGCCGCATGAAGGCGTCAAACATCGGGACGGTGAAGGCGGTGTCGCCGTGGTTGGGGCTCCAAATCATGCCCTTGGTGATAAGAGAGCTGCGGGTGGGGGCCAACGACGAGACCGCCACCGACAAGTGCTCGGCAATGTCGCCCGAGCGGTGCGGGCCCACGCCCAGATCGGCCATGGCCCGCAGGTACTTTTTTTCTTTGGGTGTGAGACGGTCGAAGCGCACACGGAAAAAACTCTCGTCCAGCGCCGCCACAGCGGTGACGGACGCTGCGTTGACCACATCGATACCGATGGGGCTCGATGACGCTGCCTGCCAGGTGTGGCTGCCCCACTGCTGCAAAAAATAGGCATAGCCCTGGGTGAGTTGCAGGATGTGTTGAACTGCGTCTTCGGTGATGGCCACGCCTTCTTGTTCCAGCGGTTTTTCAATCGCCAGACGGACCGCGTCGGGCGGCAATGGCCCGATGAGGGGGAAGTCGAACAGCCGCTCGGCATACGACTTGGCGTTGCCCATTTGGCCACGCAGTTGGGGCAGACCGGCGCCCACCAACACGACCGGTAATTGGCGTTGTTCGGCGCGGTGCATAGCGGTGATCAGCACGGCCAGTTGTGCCTCGGGCACGTACTGCAGTTCGTCGATGAAGATCGCCAGCGCGGTTTGTCCTGCCTTGGCTGCCAGACCGACTTGTTCCAGCAGGGCTTGCAAGTCGTGCTCCAGGTCGCCGTTGTCGGCCAGGCCGGGTTCAGGCTCATAGTCGATGCCGACCTCGATATCGCCGTATGTCAGCTTCAGTTTGCTGGCAAAGCCCGCCAGCGCTCGCAAGCCGCGCACAGCGAGGTCTTTGGCGGCGCTGGACTGACTTAGGCGTAGCAAGGCCTGGCGCAGCTGGGGTGCGAGCAGTGCCGGCAGCGAGCGGCCTTCCGGGGCTTCTATCCGGACGGTGTGAATCCCATCCGCTTCCGCGTCCATGCGGATGCGATCGAGCAACACGGTTTTGCCCACCCCACGCAGCCCCACCAGCATCGCGCTTTTGGCCGGACGGCCAATGCGGGCCCGGGCCAAGGCGATGCGCAAGGATTCGCGCAGCGCATCGCGGCCGGCCAGCTCGGGCGGTGGCGTGCCAGCACCGGGGGAAAACGGGTTGCGTATCGGGTCCATGGGGCGATTTTATAGCTTTATTTTGTAAGTTATCTTTTCTCAATAACTTTTTAAATAAGGCTATAAACAGCGCCGATCGACGGAAATCAGAGTCTGCTGGCGATCAAAGCTCTGTCCTATGCGGATGCGCACGGGTTCAGGTGTTGTCACATACCGAGTGCCCGTTTGACAGATCCCGCTTCGCCAAAAGACCAGTCGATAGCGCGATTCTCGACAATAAAGATGATGGCGTTGCCAGGCGCAAAGCCTATATCCGCGAGGCCTTGCCGCACGCTGGCGTACAAGGCCTCCTTCTGTTCGTCGGTGCGACCACCCAACAGAACAATCTCGATCACGATGGTGTTGGACGGGTCGCGGCAGCCCAAAAATGTGGGGTGCAGCATCATGTCCTGCTCGGCGTATCGGGACACCAGGCAGAAGTCGTCGTCCGGATGTACGCCACAGGTCTGCACCAAGCAGGCATGCAGCATGGCGTTGATGGCTTGACAGGTCTGAGCCGGCAGATGATCGGGCACATGCAGGGTGTTGAACGGCATGGACGGCCTCCTTTTTGTTGCTCAAGAGCATCGGTGGGCGTCACGTCAGCTGTAGACCAACCCGTTGAACAGTGCGTTGCTGAAAAAAACCTCGTCCCGGTGGATACCGGAGCGAGGGTACTTATTGCTGTCGAGCCTCAACAGCCCATCGGCCTCAATCCGCCAGTTTCTCACCCTTGGCGTTGACCACGCTTTGGTGCGAATAGTCGGCGCGGTCGGGACGCTTGAGCGGATTGCGGGTGCTCAAGTAGTCCACAAAGCTCTGGGTGTAGAGCAAATAGGTGTTGACCATGCGGCCCGACTTGCTGACCGCGCCCAGCGTGGTGTAGCCGTCTTTGCCGTCGGCGATGAAGTCGTTGGTCACGACCACATAGCTGCGTTGTGGGTTGATGGCTTCCCAAGCGCCGCTGGCGCGGTTTTTCAGCTGCAGGTTGGAGAAGCGCTGGCCCTTGGCCTTGCTCATGTCCAGGTTCCAGCGCAGGCCGGCGGCGTAGGGGTGTGAGCCGTCGGACGACTTGTTGTCCAGGTGGTTGCTGGCCGCGTCTTCGAGCGCGGCTTGGATTTCGGCGCCGGTCATGGTCAGTTCCACCAGCACGTTGGTGAAGGGCAGCATGCTGATGGCGGTGTTCATGTTGACTGCACCGGCCGGGATGGCGATGCGCACACCACCGGCGTTCTGCAGCGACAGGTCGGCGCGTTTGGCCGCGGCCAAGAAGGCCTCTGCCACGGCTTGTGCGGCGTCGCTGCCGCGCGCCAAGGTGTTGGCTTTGTCGCAGCCGGCCACCGAGGCGCTGCGGTTGGTGGATTCACCGGGCACGCGCACCAGGCACAGCGGCTCGCTCAGCGCGCCGACCGGGCGCTGTTTTTGCTCGTTGACTTGGGCGGTGTAGCCGGCCAGCACTTGGGCCGCTTGCGCATTGGGGGTGGTGACGCGCACCACACCTTGCTGGCGCAAAGCAGCGCTCAGCGCGTCGCGCTCGGTGGCGGGCATGGCCACCCATTTGCCATCGGCGGCTTTGCGGGCGTAGTCGTCACCGACCAGCAGTTGGGCGCGGCCGCCGCACTGGGCCACACGGCCTTGTTCGTCGAACTGCACATTCATCAGGCCGATGGCCTTGGCGTATTCCCAGGCCTGGCCGACACACACGGTCTCGCCGTTGCGGTTTTTCACCACCGTAGGGTAGGCGCCGCTGCTCTTCAAGCCCAAGCCGCTGAAATCGCCCAGCAAGCTGTGTGAGTCGCCGCCAATGATGGCGTCGACATCGGTGAGTTGTGCGGCCAAGGCGACGTCGCGGTCGTAGCCTTGGTGGGTCAGCAGCACGATGTGGCGGATGCCCTGGCCGCGCAGGGTGTCGATGGTGGCTTGGGCGGTTTTGGCCTCGTCGCTGAACTGCGTGCTGGCCAGCGGGCGCGAGGAGTTGGTGGTTTTGTCGGCGATGGTCAGACCGATGATGCCGACCTTGACGCCACCCACGGTTTTGACGGTGTAGGGCTGCACCTCGCCGGCCAATGGCGTGCCGGCGGCCGGCTTGACGTTGGCGGAGAGCACCGGTGTTTTGCAGTTGCCTTGGCCCAGCTCGTTCAGGAAGTTTTTGAGGACACCGTCGCTGTCGTCGAATTCGTGGTTGCCCAAGGTGAAGGCGTCAAAGCACACGGTGTTCATCATCCGCGCGTCGGCTTGGCCCTTGAAGAAGGTGTAGTACAGCGTGCCGGTGATGGCATCACCCGCGTGCAGCTTGAGCAGGTTGGGCGTTGATGTTTCGATGTCGCGCATGGCGGCGGTGACGCGCGCAAAGCCACCCAGGCTCACGCGGGTGGGCTGGCCACCCAGGTTGAACTCGGCGCCCGCTTGGGGTTCCAGTTGCGAGTGGTGGTCGTTGATGTGCGCGATATTGATGGTGACCGGCGCATAGCCCGTGGGGCCGGTGGCACAGCCGGCCAGCAAGGCCGCGGCGCCAGCGGCGCCGATCAGCGAACGGGTGAGAGACTTCTTCATGGTGGCAAAGCTCCTGGGTTGGACAACAGACACAGAAAAATGGGGTTCAGCGTTGCGCGGCCAGCGCCACCGCCAGCTCGGCGCCGACACGGGCGTTGTGCAGCACCAGCGCCTGGTTGGCCTTGAGGCTCACACCAGTGCTGAGCTCCTTGATGCGGGCCAGCAGAAATGGGGTGGACGCTTTGCCGCTGATGCCTTGGGCACGCGCGTCGGCCAAGGCTTGGTCGATCCAGCCGTCCATGGTGGCGCGGGCAATCGCGTCGGCATCGGGGATCGGGTTGGACAGAACCACACCGCTCTTGAGCCCCAGCTGCCAGTGCGCGCGGATCAGGCGCGCTTGGTCGGTGGCGCTGTCGATGCGTTGGTCGGCGGCAAAGCCGCTGTCTTGGGTGTAGAAAGCGGCGAAGTTGGCCTGGCCCCGGCTGATCACAGGCACGCCCTGGGTTTCCAAGTATTCGAGTGTCAGGCCAATGTCCAGAATCGACTTGGCGCCGGCGCAGACCACCGCCACCGGCGTGCGGGCCAGCTCTTGCAGGTCGGCCGAGATGTCGAAGGTGGTGCTGGCCTCGCGGTGCACGCCGCCAATGCCGCCGGTGACAAACACCTCAATGCCGCCCAAGTGGGCACAGATCATGGTGGCCGACACGGTGGTGGCGGCGTTGCGCCGCATGGCCACCGCAAACCCCAGGTCGCGCCGGCTGGCTTTCATCATGCCGGGGTCTTGCGCCACTTGTTGCAGCTGCTCGGGCGTCAGGCCGATGCAGATCTGGCCGTTCAGCAAGGCGATGGTGGCGGGCACAGCGCCGTGTTCGCGCACCACCTGTTCCACCGCCTGGGCGGTGTGCAGGTTCTCGGGCCAGGGCATGCCGTGGGCGATGATGGTCGATTCGAGCGCCACCACGGCTTGGCCACGCGCTTGGGCGGCGGCGACTTCGGGGGCGATCAGCAAAGGGGCGGTGTTCATGCGTTGTCCAGACTGAGTAAAACAGAAGCGGCGGCGCGCTGGCCTTGCGACAGGGCGTCGGCCAGCGGCAGACCTTGCACCCACCACGCGTGCAGCAGGGTCGCCGAGAGTGCGTCGCCCGCACCGGTCACGTCCAGTGCGTCAATACGCTGCGGTGCCGCTTGGGGGTGGAGGCCATCGGGCAGGCAGAGCGTGGCACCGTCGGCGCCTTGGGTCAACAGCAGCGCGCGCAGACCACGCGCTTGCAGATGCGACCAGACGGTGACCACATCGCCGTCGGGCAGCGCGCTGTGCTGGGCCACGGCAGCGATTTCGTCGCGGTTGAGCAGCAGCAGGTCCACGCCGCGCAGGTCGGTCGGGAGATGCGCCATTTTGGGAGCCGACACCGCCACCAGCGCCAGCGGCGTGCCGCCGCTGCGCGCGGCCACACACAGGCGCTGCACACCGGCGGCGGGCAGGTTCAGGTCGATCGCCACCGCGTCGGACCGGCGCACGGTGCTCTCGGCCAGGGCCCAAAAGGTCTCGGGCAGTTGCTGCAGCACCTGCATATCGGCCAGTGCCAGGGCCAGATCGCCGTCGGGTTGCAGCACCGCGGTGTATTGGCCGCTGGCTTGGCCGTCGCGGCACAGGCCCAGCAGTTCCACGCCGGCCTGTTGCGCCGCTTGTTGCAGCGACTGGCCTTCGGGGTCGTCGCCCCAGGCCGACACCAGCCGCACCCAGTTGCGCTGTGCAGCGTCGGTGCCCAGCCGCGCCAAGTGGCGCGCCACATTAAAAGCCACCCCACCAGCGTTGCCCGCCAGCAGTTGCGCTGGGTTGGATGTGCCGGGTTGCAGCGCCTGGGCCAACCGCAGCTTGCGGTCCCAGTTGAGTGCGCCGATGCAGGCGATGTTCATGGCGTGTGCCGCAGGCTCACACACCGGCGCTGGCGCGCCAGGCCGAGAGTTGGGCCAAGCCGGCGTCGCGCGCGGCGGCGGGCAAGAACGACGCTTGCATACCAGCCGCTTGCATGTCGGCGATCTGCGCCAGCGTCAGGCCGGTTTGGGTGTGCAGGGCATCGAGTTCGGCGCACAGGGTGGTGGCCGACATCAGGCGGTTGTCGGTGGCCACCGACACCGACAGGCCGGCCGCCAGCATGGATGTGATCGGATGCGCCGCCACCGACGTCGCCGCGCCGGTGTGCACATTGCTCGACGGGCAGACTTCAAAGTGCAGGCCTTTGGCGCGCGCGGCGGCGGCCCACTCAGGCCGGTCCACCACTTTTACGCCGTGGCCAATGCGGGTGGCGCCCAATTCGGCGGCCTCCAGCACCCGCGCGCCTTCGTCGGCTTCGCCCGCGTGCAGGGTCAGGCCCAGGCCAGCGGCCAGGGCGATGTCGATGGCGCGGCGGTGCTCGGTGGCGGGAAAACCCAATTCGGGGCCGGCCAGGTCAAAGCCGATCACGCCTTGGGCTTTGTATTTCGCGGCGATGCGCGCGGCCTCGGCCGTCACCTCGGGGCTTTGGTGGCGCATGCCACACACAATCAGGCCGCAGGGCAAGGCGCTCTTGGCCAGGCCGCGCAGCATGGCTTCGGTGGCGGCCTCGGCGCTCAAACCATGGGCTTCAAAAAGCTGGGGCGCCATGCGGAACTCGGCCATCACGCAGCCCTCGGCGCGCGCGTCTTCAGCAATTTCAAACGCAATGCGTTCACAGGCTGCTTCGCTGGCCATGGCTTCGACGGTGTAGGCAAAGCCCTCCAAGTAACGCACCAAGCTACCCGAATTGGCGTTGTCGGCGATCCACTGCGCCACGGCAGCGGGTTCTGAGTGGGGCAGGGTCATGCCGCGTTCGCGGGCCAAGTCGATCAGGGTCTGCGGGCGCAGGCCACCGTCGATGTGTTCGTGCAGGCTGATTTTGGGCAGGGGGGCCCAGGTGGTGAAAGCGGTGTTTGGCACAGTTTTTCCTAGGGTTTTTCCGCGACAGGGCATCGGAAGTCTTCGGTATTATCCCGGTCTGGCAAACGTTTGCCACCCCCGGTTTTCCCGCCCCCCAGTTTTTGTTCCAACCCACCTTGCGAGGTCTTTTATGAAACCTATTCGCGCTCTCCAATTTGGTGTGATGTCTCTGGTCGCCGCTGCGGCCTTGAGTGCCCAAGCCCAACCCGCGGTCATTTTTGACATGGGCGGCAAGTTCGACAAGTCCTTCAACCAAGCGGCCTACAACGGCATTGAGCGCTGGAAAAAAGAAACCGGCAAGAACTACCTGGAGTTTGAAATCGCCAACGAAACCCAGCGCGAACAGGCGATTCGCCGCATGGCCGAGCGTGGTGCGAGCCCGATCATCGGCATCGGTTTTGGTCAGGCCTCGAGCATCGAAAAAGTGGCCAAGGAATTCCCCAAGCTGCAATTCGCCATCATCGACATGGTGGTCAATCAGCCCAATGTGCAGTCGGTGGTGTTCAAGGAGCACGAAGGCAGCTTCTTGGTGGGCGTGATGGCCGCCAAGGCCAGCAAGTCTGGCAAAGTGGGTTTTGTGGGCGGCATGGACATTCCGCTGATCCGCAAATTCCAGTGTGGCTACGAGCAGGGCGTGAAACACGCCAATGGCAAGGCCGAGGTGTTCGCCAACATGACCGGCACCACCGGCGCCGCTTGGAACGACCCGGTGCGTGGTGGTGAGCTGGCCAAGGCCCAGTTCGCCAAGGGTGCCGACGTGGTGTTCGCCGCCGCCGGTGGCACCGGCATTGGTGTGTACCAGGCCGCCAAAGACAACGGCAAGCTCGCCATTGGTGTGGACAGCAACCAAAACCACCTGCACCCCGGCACCATGCTCACCTCCATGCTCAAGCGCGTGGATGTGGCGGTCTACAACGTGGCCAAGGGACACAAGCCGGGCGTGACCGTGCTGGGTCTGGCCGAAGGCGGCGTGGACTACGCCATGGACGACAACAACGCCAAGCTGGTCAACGCCGACATGAAGAAAGCGGTGGAAGACGCCAAGGCAGGCATCCTCAGCGGCAAGATCAAGGTCGTCGATTACATGGCCAACAACGCCTGCAAGTGATCGCGGTCTGAACGCTCACATCGGACGCAGGGCATGAGTTCCATCAAAGATGTGGCGAGGCTGGCCGGGGTGTCCTACACCACGGTGTCGCACGTCATCAATGGGACGCGCAAGGTCAGCGCCGCCGCCCGCGAACGCGTGCTGCAGGCGGTGGCCGATTGTGGCTATGTGCCCAGCCAAGTGGCCCGCTCGCTGCGCGGCGCCGCCACCCAAGTGCTGGGCATTCTGGTGCCCGATGTGAGCGATCCTTTTTGTGCCGAAATCACCTTGGGTGCTGAGCGGGTGGCGGCGCAAGCCGGTTATTCGGTGGTGTTGGCCAACACCCACCCCGGGCAGTCAACGCCCAACCAGCCGATTGAGAATCTGCTGGGTCGTCGTATCGACGGCTTGCTGGTGGTGGCGGGGCTGTTTGACCACGGTGTGCTGGTGCAGCGCTTGGACCATTACCTGAAGCAGCGCAGCCTGCCCATGGTGTTCATCGACCACGACCCGGCGCACTTGCCGGCCGACGCCTTGATGTCCGACGCCGAAGGGGTGGCCCGCGCGGCGGTGCAGCACTTGCTGGAGCTGGGGCACACCCGCATCGCCTGCATTAGCGGGCCGGCGGGCATGCCGGTGAGCGAGGCGCGGGTGCGCGGCTGGCGCCAAGCCCTGAGCGCCGCCGGGGTGGAGCCAGGACGCGACTGGCTGGTCAAGGGCGACTTTGGTGTGGTCTCGGGTTTTGCGGGGGCGCAGCGTCTGCTGGGCGCCGAAGGTTGTCAGCCCACGGGTATTTTTGCCTGCAACGACCTGATGGCCATGGGCGTGTTGCGCGCGGCGGCGCAGTTGGGCGTGTCGGTGCCCGGCCGCTGTTCGGTGGTGGGGGTCGACGGCATTGTGTTGGGCGAATACGTGTATCCCGCGCTCACCACCATGGGCGAGTCGCTCGCCGAGCTGGGCGCGCGCGCGGCGCAAGTCTTGTTGCAGCGCTTGGCCGAGCGCGGCGACAACGGTCGCCGACCGGCGCAGCGGCTGATGCGCGAACCGGTGCTCATCCGCCGGGAATCCACCGGGCCTTGCCCGGCTGTTTAAGGGAGTGTGGTCATGACGATGCAGCCATCCAGCGCCGGTGGTCAGGGCAGCGCTTTGGCGGTGGAGATGACCGGCATCTCCAAAAGTTTTGGTGCGGTGCGGGCCAACCGCGACGTGCACCTGCGGGTGCGCAGCGGTCGCATCCACGGCTTGGTGGGCGAAAACGGGGCGGGCAAAAGCACGCTCATGTCCATCTTGTACGGCTTTTATGCAGCCGACGCTGGGCAGATCGCCCTGCACGGCCAGCCGGTGACGATCGGCAGCGCACAAGACGCGATCGACCACGGCGTGGGCATGGTGCATCAGCACTTTATGTTGGTGGGCAACCTGAGCGCGTTGGACAACGTGATGCTGGGCGCCGAAGGCCATGTGCGGCTGTCCAAGGCCGCCGCGAGCGCCCGCGAACGCCTCAATACCCTGATGCACAGCACCGGGTTGCAGGTGCCGCTGGACCGCACGGTGGACGACCTCAATGTGGGCGACTGCCAGCGGCTGGAGATTTTGAAGGCACTGTTCCGTGGCGCGCGGGTGCTGATCTTGGACGAGCCCACCGCAGTGCTCACGCCACAAGAAACGGTCCAGCTGTTTGAGGTGTTGCGCCGCTTGCGCGAGCAGGGCACCACCATCCTCATCATCACCCACAAGCTCAAAGAGGTGATGGCGCTGTGCGACGACGTGACGGTGATGCGCGGTGGCCAAGTGGTGCTCGACACCCCGGTGGGTGACACCTCGGTGGAGGCCTTGGCACAGGCCATGGTGGGCCGCAGTGTGCAAATGGGCCGCAGCGACGCCGCCGAGCCCACAGCGGCCGCGCGCAGCGGCGAGGTGTTGCTGCAGGCCGAAGGGTTGTCGGTCACCGACGCCTGGGGCGTGCAGCGCCTGCGCGGCGTGGGCCTGCGCTTGCACGCCGGTGAAATTGTGGGTGTGGCCGGTGTCTCGGGCAACGGCCAAAGTGAATTGCTCGATGTGTTGTCGGGCCTGGCGGTGCCGGCCCGTGGCCGCCTGAGCTTGGGCGGGCGCCAATTTGAAGCGCCGCGCTGGCTCGACCCGACCACCGCCCGTGCCTTGCGCTTGGCCCATGTGCCCGAAGACCGCTACGCCCGCGCCATGGTGATGCCGTTTGCGGCCTGGGAGTCGGCGGTGCTCGGTTACGAAGCCCTGCCGCAATACAGTCAGGCTGGCTGGATGCGCCACGACGCCATGCGCGCCGCCACCGCCGCCATGATGGAACGCTTTGACGTGCGCCCGCGCCAGATCGAGTTGCGCTGCGGCCAGTTCTCGGGCGGCAATCAGCAAAAGCAGGTCCTGGCGCGCGAGCTGGGGCAGCAGCCCCAGGTGCTGCTGATTGGGCAACCGACCCGAGGGGTGGACATTGGTGCCATCGAATTCATCCACGGCCAGATTCGCGCGCTGCGCGACGCGGGTTGTGCGGTGCTGCTGGTGTCGAGCGAACTCGACGAGATCTTGGCCCTGTCGGACCGGGTGCTGGTGATGAATCAGGGCGAGATCACCGGTGAACTGGCCATTGGCGAGTGCAACGAGACGCGCATTGGCCTGCTGATGGCCGGGTCGACCCAAGGAGAACACGCATGAAAGCCGCCAAACCTTTGCCGCGTTGGGCGGACTTGGTGCTCTTGCCCTTGCTCAACCTGGCCTTGGCGCTGGGTGTGGCCGGGCTGGTGGTGATGGGCATTGGCCAAGACCCTGGCCAAGTCATTGGCGTGCTGATCAAAGGCGCTTTTGGCACCGAGCGTGGCTTGAGCTACACCTTGTATTACGCCACCACCTTTGTGTTCACCGGACTGGCGGTGGCGGTGGCGTTTCATGGGGGCCTGTTCAATATCGGCGGCGAGGGTCAGGCCATTTTGGGCGGCCTGGGCGCTGGCTTGGTCGCCCTGTGGTTGTCGCCCGATTTGGGTCCGTGGCTGATGCTGCCCATCATGGTGCTGGCCGCCGCCGCTGCGGGCATGGCCTGGGCGTTTGTGCCGGCCTATCTGCAGGCTTATCGCGGCAGCCATGTGGTGATCACCACCATCATGTTCAACTTCCTGGCGTCGAGCCTGTTGGTGTATTTGCTGGTCAACTGGCTGCGCCCGGCGGGCGCCATGGCGGTGGAAAGCGCCGAGTTCGCTGAATCGGCACGCCTGCCGCGCATGCACACGCTGCTCGAAGGTGTGGGGATTGAGTGGGCGTCGTCGCCCTTGAACGCGAGTGTGTTTTTGGCGGTGGCCGCTGCGGTGGGGGTGTACCTGTTTTTGTGGCGCAGCCGCGCGGGCTACCGCCTGCGCACGGTGGGCGCCAGCGAGGGCGCCGCCGCTTACGCCGGCATTCGCCCGCAACGCCAGGTGTTGTTGGCCATGGCCATCTCGGGCGGGCTCGCTGGTTTGGTGGGCATGAACGAGGTGGCGGGTGTGAGCGGCCGCCTGATGCTGGACTTTGTGGCCGGTGCGGGATTCACCGGTATTGCGGTGGCGCTGATGGGCCGCAACCACCCGGTGGGGGTGGTGCTGGCCAGTGTGCTGTTTGGCGCGCTGTTTCAGGGCGGCGCCGAGGTGGCGTTTGAGGTGCCAGGCTTTACCCGCGACATGGTGGTGGCGCTGCAGGGTTTTATCGTGTTGTTTTCGGGCGCCATGAGTTATGTGTTGGCGCCCTGGCTGTCGCGTGCCTTGGCGCTGCTGCCCAGCCCACGCACCCAGGAGGTGAGCCATGGATGAGGTGTTCTGGGGGTCGATGATCGGCTCCACCCTGCGGGTGGCCGCTCCGCTCATGCTGTGTGCGCTGGCGGGCTTGCTGAGTGAACGCAGCGGGGTGGTGGACATTGGGCTGGAAGGCAAGATGCTGGCAGCCGCCTTTGCTGCGGCGGCCACGGGTGTGGCCACTGGGTCCTTGCCGCTGGCTTTTTTGGCCGCGCTGGGTGTGGCAGTCGCCTTGTCGGGCCTGCACGGCGTGGCCTGCGTCAGCCACGCGGGCAACCAGGTGGTCACGGGGGTGGCGATCAACATCATGGCCGCCGGCCTCACCGCCGTGCTGGGCGCGGCCTGGTTCAAGCAGGGTGGTCAGACACCGCCCATTCCTGACGGGCTGCGCCTGGGCACTTGGTGGCCGGGTCTGGTGGACGCGACCCGCGACATTCCTTTTGTGGGGCCGGTGCTGGTGCAAGGCTTGTTGTCGCACAGCGTGCTGGTGTACCTGGCGTTTGCGCTGGTGCCTGCGGTGTGGTGGCTGCTGTGGCGCAGCCGCTTTGGCCTGCGCCTGCGCGCGGTGGGCGAGAACCCTGCCATGGTCGAAGCCGCCGGCGTGTCGGTGCAGCGCATGCGCTACACCGCGCTGGGTTTGAACGGTGTGTTGTGTGGTTTGGCCGGGGCCTATTTGGTGTTGGCGCAGAGCGCGTCCTT
>JBEIEH010000014.1:0-23013 GCA_040383055.1 Burkholderiaceae bacterium | reverse complement strand
TGGGGGGGTTGGGGGGGGGGTTTCCGGCCCCCATTTGGCCCCCGGCGATGATAGGGGCCCGGGCACCCCCCCCACGCCCCACCACCCAAGAACATCAGGCGACCGAAAGCCCCATGGCCTCACCCAGCCGCACCGGCCGCTCGGCCTGCCAGTCGGGCACAAACCGCAAGGTGTCCTTGGGCCACAACATCACCACGGTAGAGCCCAGCAAAAAGCGCCCCATCTCGGCACCCTGCGCCAGCGACACCGAACCGTCGTCGTAACGCCATTCACGCACGGTGCCGGGCCGCGGTGGGTTCACCACGCCGTGCCACACCGTGGCCATGCTGCCCACAATGGTCGCGCCCACCAGCACCAACACAAAAGGCCCGTGCGCGGTGTCAAACACACACACCACCCGCTCGTTGCGGGCAAACAAGCCGGGCACACCACGCGCCGTGGCGGGGTTCACCGAAAACAGCTCGCCCGGCACATGCAGCATGCGGCGCAGCGTGCCCGCACACGGCATGTGGATGCGGTGGTAATCGCGCGGGCTCAGGTAAATGGTGGCGAAATGCCCGTCGGCAAACTGCGCGGCCAGCTCGGCGTCGCCGCCCACCAGCGCCTGCGCGCTGTAATGGTGGCCCTTGGCCTGAAAAATCTGGTCGCGCTCCATCGGGCCGATCTGGCTGATGGCGCCATCCACCGGACACACCCAAGGTGCGTCGGCCAGCGGGCGGACGCCGGGCTTGAGCGCGCGGGTGAAAAACTCGTTGAAGGTGCGGTACTGCCGGTGATCGGGCTCGGCGGCCTCGGCCATGTTCACCTTGTAGCGGCCAATGAACCACGGAATCACGTTGCGCACCCAAGGCGACCAGGTGGCGTTGGCGCAATAGCCGGCAAAAGCGGTCAAGGCGCGCTTGGGTAGCAGGTGCTGAATCAGCACAATCAGAGCGTCTGGCACAGGCTAAGGGCAGCCGGCAAGGGCTATAAAACAGTGGGACGGGCATTGTATGCGTGCCCCCCGCACGGGCTCAGCCACAGCGCTCGGGCGGCGGCACAATGCAGGCATGCCAGACGCCATTTTTGAATGCCACCGACTCACCAAACGTTTTGGTGAACACACCGCTGTGCAAGACCTGTCGTTTGCCATTGCGCCGGGCGAATGCCTGGGCGTGATCGGTCCCAACGGCGCGGGCAAAACCACCACCATCCGCATGTGCCTGGGCCTGACCGTGCCCGACGAAGGCCATGTGAGCGCCTTTGGCCTGCAGATGCCGCGCGACGCGCTGGCCATCAAGGCGCGGCTGGGCGTGGTGAGCCAGTTCGACACGCTCGACCCCGACTTCAGCTGCGCCGAAAACCTGCTGGTGTATGGCCGCTACTTTGGCCTGAAAGACGCCGCCATCCGCGCGCGCATTCCCGATCTGCTGGAATTTGCCGCGCTCAGCCACAAAGCCCAGGCCAAGCCGGGCGAGCTGTCGGGCGGCATGAAGCGGCGCCTGAGCCTGGCGCGCTCGCTGGTGGCCAACCCCGACCTGCTGCTGCTTGACGAGCCCACCACCGGCCTAGATCCGCAAGCGCGCCACCTGATGTGGGAACGCCTGCAGCGCCTGCTGCAGCAGGGCAAGAGCATTTTGCTCACCACCCACTTCATGGACGAGGCCGAGCGCCTGTGTTCGCGCCTGCTGGTGATCGACCACGGCCGCAAAATCGCCGAAGGCAAGCCGCGCGAACTGATCGCCGAACACCTGGAGCCCGACGTGGTGGAGGTGTATGGCCACGGCGCCCTGGCGCTGGCGCAAGACGAAGCACACGCCCCGCTGCGCGCGCTGGCCAGCCGGGTGGAGGTGAGCGGCGAGACCGTGTTTTTCTACACCCGCGACGCGCGCCCGCTGCTGGCCGCCTTGGGCGAACGCCCGCTGCGTACCCTGCACCGCCCGGCCAATTTGGAAGACCTGTTCTTGAAATTGACCGGCCGACAAATCAGAGACGATGCCTGACACCATGAACCCCAACGCCGTATCCCCGTGGTCCGCCCCGCGCCTGTCGCTGCGCTGGTGGCCAGTGTTTTTGCGCAACTGGCTGGTCTGGAAAAAACTCGCCATCCCCAGCCTGGTGGGCAACATTGCCGAGCCGCTGATCTGGCTGGTGGCCTTTGGCTACGGCATGGGTGCGCTGGTGGGCAGCGTCACCATGGCCACGCCCGACGGCGGCAGCGCCGCGGTGCCCTACATTCTGTTTCTGGCCAGCGGCAGCATTTGCATGAGCGCCATGAACGCCGCCACTTTCGAAGCGCTGTACTCCGCCTTCTCGCGCATGCACGTGCAAAAAACCTGGGACGGCATCATGAACGCGCCGGTCACGCTCGACGACGTGGTCATGGCCGAAATGCTGTGGGCCGCGTTCAAGGCGCTCTTCACCGTCACGGCCATTTTGTGCGTCATGCTGGCGCTGGGCATCAGCCACAGCCCCAAGCTTTTGTTGGCGCTGCCCATCTTGCTGCTCACCGGCATCACCTTCAGCTGCATCGCGCTGATCTTCAACGCGCTGGCCAAAGGCTACGACTTCTTCACCTATTACTTCACGCTCTTCCTCACGCCCATGATGTTTTTGAGCGGCGTGTTCTTTCCGCTGGAGCAACTGCCCGAGGTGGTGCGCGCCATCGCCCAGGCCCTGCCCCTGGCCAACGCGGTGGCGCTGGTGCGCCCCCTGTTCATGGACACCTGGCCCAGCCAAGCGCCGCTGCATTTGGCCGTGCTGGCGGCCTATGCGGGCGTGGCGTTTTGGGTGGCGTTGGCGTTGACGAGGAAGAGGTTTGGGAGGTGAAGATGGTTGGCTGACTGAGGTAGGTTGAGTGCCGACATTCACCTTCTTTCTGCTGCGAGATCAATGAATATAAGAGCTGTTACTCGTCTTTAGATTCGCGCAAGTACAGGCATCACCAAGCCTCAGGAATATTTTCCAGATCAGCTTTAGCTCGCTCAGAGTTCAAAGCCAAAGGTCTGAGGTGTTACGTGTCGCATCCCGGATAATTGAACGACAACTATGCCTACTGACACCATCAAGCAACTTGCTGCTATCACGGATGCAGCGCAGTTCGAGCGAATCGCGACCTCGGTGCTTCGAGCGGCGAGGCCTTCGCTGTATGCAAACCTCTCGCACCAAGGCGTGAACACAGATGGCAAGACAGTAAAGGCTCCTCTGGACAATGTGGGCTGGGTTCGAATCGATGAGGAAAGTATGCTCGTCGCCGCCGCGCACACCATTGCGGACCGCAATGATCTTGAGGGAAAGTGGCTGCATGATCCGGCAACCGTTAAACCGCGTAAAAAGGATGGACAGCCGACTCAACCCGCAGGCGACCTAGTCAAGGCGATTGGCGAGTTGGCAAAACTACGTGAAGAGAACCCTAGTCTCAGATCCACGCTTGCTCTGACCTGCAACCGAGAAGAGCCAGCCGGCGTTCGCGTCAAGGCGGAAACGCTCGCGAAAGCTGCGGACGTTAGCCTAGACATTTGGTCAGTCTCCCGCATCGCGCAATGGCTTGATACGACGGCTGACGGTCAGGCCATTCGTAACACGTATCTCGGGACGCCTGCTGTATTGCTCTCAAAAGCTGAATTGATTCGAGCGGGGCAGCTGAGCTTGGACGCAAGGGTGCTGCCGACCGATCCAGCATCGATGATTGAGCGAACCGTTCAGCTCACTGGAACGGGCCATGTGATCCTTTCGGGTGCATCCGGCATGGGAAAGACTACGCTCTGCCTAGAGCTACTCCGCACCTCACTTGCCAATGGGCAGGCAGGCCTGGTACTGCGTGATCAGACGCTTCGAGACGCGACCTCCATTGAAGAGGCAATCGACATGGAATTGCGACGCCATCTTCCTTACCTTGAGCCGCTTGCAGGATCGAAGGCGTTAGATCTGTGTAGCGATGTGACGCCACTTGTCATTGTCATTGAAGACATCAGCCGCGCGGAGAACACAGTGGGCTTGCTTGACAAGGTCGTAGCCTGGGCATTGCACAGTATGTCCAAACGGAGCACAGATTCGCAACGCAATTGGCGCCTACTTTGTCCGGTATGGCCTAGGTTTATGCCAGCCGCTGAGAAGAGCAAAGATGCCTATACCGCAGGCATCGTGCAATCAATTGGGCTGTACTCTGAGAAAGAGGCAATACAAGCCGTAAAATCGCGCGGTATATTGCTTGGAAGGCCGCAGAGTGACATGTCTGCGGCGGCCCTTGCGCGTGCACTTGGCCGAGACCCCTTGCTCATTGGCCTGCATGAATTCACTGGCACGGGGCAGTCGCAGGCGCAGGATGTAATCGCGGAATATGTCGCGCGTGAGTTCGCTAGCGCTGCGCTGTCCGCAGGCCTGACGGCAAGCGACGTCGAAGGGGCGGTCGAAAGGCTAGGGCTTCAGATGCTGAATCACAAGCTCCTGACTCCGGCATGGAGCGATGTCCTGGACTGGCTCGACAGAGAAGATGATAGGAAGGCGTTACGAGCTTTGGTGGGCAACGGCCGCGTCTTGCGCCTAGCCCGAATCAACGGAAACGAAACGATCGAGGCACGGCACGATCGCGTCCTGCATTCACTGCTCTCCTTAGGTATTGCCTCCCGCCTTGCCACAGGCATTGGAGACGCATACCTATCCGACCCCTATTTCGCGGAATACATAGGCAGCGCTGCGGTGCAAGTGAAATTGGGTGTCCCTGATCTTCTGCGACTTTTAGACGCTAGCCCTTTGATCGCCTTCTTTGCGCTCAAGGAGGCCATTTCTCGGAATAGCGACTATGCACACATCGTCGCAGGCGTCATTGAGAGTTGGCTCTCATCAGCCGAGACGCAGTCGCCAGCATTTTTCACACGGCGGCAGCGTGCCTTAGGCGTTCTGTCTGACATTGACTCATCATTAATCTTAGATCTGACTGAGAAGTTTCCGCCACACGACCGCCATCAGTTGCTATTCGAAGCCCGTTTCCGAAATGGCGACTTTAGTGCCGCACTCGATTGGCTGACTGAGTACCCCTTCGAGCTCAAGATAGGTGGTCGCCAAGAACTTGTGGACTATGTGCACAGCCGATTTGGGGAAAGGCTCATACATGCAGTAGCCAGTGTATTGGAGTCGCAGAGATCAAAACCTAGGGACGTGCTCGGCGCGCTTTACTTGGCAGGGTATCTTGGAGAACCGGAACTGGCACGCGCCGTAAGAGCAGCTTGGAATGGCATAACGCCAAAAGAAAGGAACTTGGAAGCATTCCTTTGGGCAGCCGCCCGTGTGTGCGGAAACGATGCAGCCATCACGCTCGGGCCTGTCTGCGACGCTTGGGCGGCGCTGCCGGAGCCTGATGATCAATTTTCTACAGAGCTGTCCAGATCGTCTTTGGCAGCGCACGGCGTGTCGTGGAAGTTCCGCGATCATCCCCCTCTGGCAGCTTTACCGTATTTCGTACAGCGGGCTTCAGAGGAAAATCTTCGGTGGCCGATTACCTACATGTTGCGCGCCGTTGACGATCCGATTGCCGTTCAACATATGGCGGAATACCTCGCCGCCGGCAGTCGACAGACTGAAGGCGCATTCTTAGATCACTTTGTCAAGGATGAATGGAGGCGTCTGTCCCAAGACCAGGGACGTTCGATGTCCACAGAAAGCAAGGCCCGCTTGCTCCATTTGGCGACCGAACTATGCAACGATAACCACCTGCGTAAGCAAGCCTTCAAACTCTGGGAAATCAGTGTTTCGCCTGACGATGTCATTATCGCCCGCGCGATTCCTCGTGGAGATCTTCTTCACGATACAGCGGTTTGGGCCCGTGCCCGGCGTCAGGACTTTTCTGTCATCTCCGAACTGATTGAAAAGATAAGAACAAAGAACGCCGCGTATTGGTGGCAGGCTGGCAGGTACATCTGGACGGACGCGTTGACGACGTTGCTTGACGAATCAATTGAGAAGCTTGGTGAGACCCCGGCCGATCAGAACGAAGCTCTTGGTGAATGGATCTTTCCAGAGCTCTTGCTCAGGCTGGAAGTTACAGTTGCCAAGCAGATTCTCATAAAGCATTGGAATTCACTGAGAACAAATCCCAGATTTGTTCAGGTCGCCCTGTTCCTAGCAACACCTGAGACGGTGAGTCTCGCCAATCAAGCCATTGCCTCGGCTGAGGACAAGAGGGCCATCTTCAAGCACTTTTCGTTCACCACTGGCCTGATGACATCGGGGCGTGCAGGCCTGACACGCGAGATTCAACTCGATGTCCTGAAACCCCACCTTGGCCTGCTCGAGGAACACGACCTTTTGGCGCTTTGGGAAATATGCAATAGAAAGAACTGGACGCAATACCGTCGTAAACATCTAGACCCGCTTCTCTTAACATCAGACTCAAAGCTAGCCGATCGTCTGCGTATAGATCCACCATTCGATATGGCTGACTTAGAAAAAGAGCTTAGCGGCACTCCCTCGTTAGCCTATCGCTGGCTGGAGATACAGCAGAACAATGGAGCAGAGCGCGAAGTGTTGCTGGCATCGCTGCTAGCCTGGGTGAGGGTAAAAAACAGCGTGGCGGCTCTGGAGGTAGCAGGGAATATATTCTCAAAAGACGCTGGTCGCGCTGAGTTCGATAAGTTCGAGAAATTAGCGGCCGAGTTTTCAGAAAGTGAACATGTCATTAAGCGGGTCCGCTTTGACATATTCAGTCGAACACTCAATTGATGTTTATTAGCTTAAGTCCCACGTCTTCACGAATCGCCCCACCCCTCTACCCTACCCCATGACAAGCCACACACAGCTTGTTCCCATCCGGATCTCGGAAATACGCGCCGTAGTAATGCGCGTGGTACTCGGGCCGCAAGCCGGGCGGGCCGTCGCAGGTGCCGCCGTGGGCCAGCGCCAGGGCGTGCACGTCTTGCACTTGCTGGCGTGACGCGGCCAAGAACGCGACCATCTGGCCGTTGCCCGGGTGGTGCGGCGCTTGGTTGTGTGGGCGGCCAATGAGGAACAGCGGCCGAGGGTCTGGCGACGATTGCCAGCCTGCCCACGGGCGGTCTTCTTCCAAGAACCGAAACTGCACGCCCAGCGCTTGCAGCACGGGCGTGTAAAACGCCATGGCGCGCTGGAAATCGCTCACGCCGACCATGATGTGTGAAAACATGGGGTGCCGCTTTTCAGTGGGGTGAGTGCTCCACTGGGGCCCGAAAGCGGGTGTGGAGTTCCTGCAGGCCCAGCTCGTCCAGAATGGCTTGCAGCCGCGCGCGGGCCTGCGCGGCTTTGCCGGTGTGGCCCGGGCCCAGGCGTTTGGCCAGGATCAGCTCGTTTTTCATGGAGTGTTCCCAGCCCACCAGCTCGGTCACGGTGACCTGGTAGCCGTGCGCTTCCAATTGCAGGCAGCGCAGCACATTGGTGATTTGGCTGCCGAATTCGCGGGTGTGCAGCGGGTGGCGCCACAGCTCGGCCAGCGGCGTGCGCGAGAGCTGCAGCACCTTGTGCTGGCGCATGACGCTGGCCACCTCGGCCTGGCAGCAAGGCACCAGCACCAGGCAGCGCGCCTGGCGCGCCAAGCCAAAGGCAATCGCGTCATCGGTGGCGGTGTCGCAGGCGTGCAGCGCAGTCACCACGTCGATGGTGGCGGGCAGCGCCGGGTGGGTCAGCGACTCGGCCACGGTGCACGCCAAAAAACCCATGCGCTCAAAGCCCAGGCGTTGCGCCAGCGCAGCCGAGCGTTCCACCAGTTCGGTGCGCGCTTCCACGCCATAGACCCAGCCTTGGGGGCGCTGTTTACAAAACAGGTCGTAGAGGATGAAGCCAAGATAACTTTTGCCTGCGCCGTGGTCGGCCAGGGCCACGTCGCCGCGCGCGTCCAGCGCTTCTTGCAGCAGCGGCTCGATGAACTGCACCAGGTGGTAGACCTGCTTGAGCTTGCGCCGCGTGTCTTGGTTGAGCTTGCCTTCGCGGGTGAGGATGTGCAGCTCTTTGAGCAGCTCAATCGACTGGCCCGCTCTGAGCTCGGGCAACTGGTCTTGCAGGGTGGGTGTGGGGCGTGGGGTGGCGTGTGGGGTGCGTTGCTTGGCCATCGGGGGATGATACGGGCGCTGTCAAGCCGCAGGGTAGGACAATGAGGGCATGCACAGCACCGAACACACCCGCGCTCCACACCCCTATGCCGCCCTCACGCCCGATGTGGTGCAAGACGCCTTGTCCAGCGTGGGCCTGTGGGGCGACGGCCGGCTGCAGGCGCTCAACAGCTTTGAAAACCGCGTCTACCAAGCGCACCTGGAACGCCCGGTGGAAGGCAGCGAGGTGAGCCAGGTGGTGGCCAAGTTTTACCGGCCAGCGCGCTGGAGCGACGCACACATTGAAGAAGAACACCGCTTTGCCCTGGCACTGGCCGAGAGCGAGGTGCCCATGGTGGCGCCGCTGCGGCTGGACGGCCACACGCTGCACCACTTTGGCGGCTTTGCCTGGGCGGTGTGCCCGCGCCGGGGCGGGCGCCGCCCCGAGCTGGACGATCTGGACGTGCTGGAGTGGATTGGCCGCCTGCTGGCGCGCCTGCACAACGTGGGCGCGGCCGAGCCCTTTGCCCACCGCCCCGCGCTGGATGTGCAGACCTTTGGCCACGAGCCCCGCGACTGGCTGCTGCAACACGGCACGGTGGCGCCCGAGGTGGAGCGCGAATGGGCCCGCCTGAGCGACGAAGCGCTGCAGCGTGTGGCGCAACACCCCGCCCTGCAGGCCTGCGCCAGCGGCGCCACCGAGGCCAGCGACGGCACCCGCCTGCTGCGCCTGCACGGCGACTGCCACCCCGGCAACATCTTGTGGACGCCCGAAGGCCAAGAGGGCGCCGGCCCGCACTTTGTGGACCTGGACGACTGCCGCAGCGGCCCAGCGGTGCAAGACCTGTGGATGCTGCTGAGCGGCGAACGCCCGCAACAAACCCTGCAGCTCAGCGCCCTGCTGGACGGTTACGAACAGCTGCGCGACTTTGACCGGCGCGAACTCGCGCTGATCGAGCCGCTGCGCACGCTGCGCCTGCTGCACTACAGCGCGTGGATTGCGCGCCGCCAAGACGACCCAAGCTTCGCCATCAACTTTCCATGGTTTGGCAGCCGCGATTACTGGCAAGGCCAGGTGGACATGTTGGTCGATCAGCTGGAAGAAATGGACAAGGAGCCTTTGTGCGCATGACACCCCACCTACCCACGCCGCGTGCCGCGTGGCGATGTTTGAACGTGGTGATGTGGGCCCTGGCCTTGGGCGCGGCCCTGCCCGCCAGCGCCGCCGACCCAGCCACCCCTGCCCCGGGCGTCTACGCCACCGAAGGGGGTTTTGGCCAACTGACGGTGCAGGCGCCGGTGGGCGGAGCGTCGCGATTTGCCATTGAAACCCAAGGCGCCAATGGCCACAGCTGCGCGCTGGACGGAACCATTCGCGGCGGGCGAGCCCAGCTGGACACCACACCCGGCGACCCGGCCTGTGTGATCGGCTTTGAGCCCTTGGCCGGTGGTTACCGGGTCAGCGGATCGGGTGGGGGCGAATGCCGCTACTTTTGCGGTGCGCGGGCGGGTTTTGAGTTCGACTACCTGCCCCTGCCCGCTGCCTGCGAAACGCAGCAGGTGCAGCGGCAGCGCGATCGGTTTTTGCGCGACTACAAGGCCAAGCGCTACGGCGACGCGGCACCGGTGCTGCAGACGCTGCTGACCCAGTGTGAGCGCTGGCTGAACTGGTTTGAAGTGGGCGAGGTGCGCAACGATTTGGCCATCACCCAATACCACCTGGGGCAAAAAGCGGCGTGCCGCGCCACACTGGCGCCAGTGGCCGCCACCGCCACCCGCAACCGGCAAACCCTGCAGGCCAGTCTGCCACCGACCGATTTTGAGAGTTATTTGCCCATCGCCAAAGCGACTTGGCACAACCTCAAGTTGTGCGGACGCTGAGGCCCCTGCCACCCACCCGGCCTGCGGGCCGGATGGGCGCGGCCATTCAGACCAGCAAGGCGTTGACCCGTTTCACATAGGCCGCCGGGTCTTCGGGCAGGCCGCCTTCGGCCAGCAGCGCCTGGTCAAACAGGATGTGGGCCAGGTCGTCGAAGTGGGCTGAGCCGTCGAGCTTTTTCACCAAGGCGTGGTCGGCGTTCACTTCCAGAATGGGCTTGCTTTCGGGCGCTTGCTGGCCAGCGGCTTTGAGCATGCGCGCCAGCTGGGTGGATATGTCTCCATCGGCCACCACCAAACAAGCGGGTGAGTCAACCAGGCGCGATGTCACCCGAACGTCCTGGGCTTTGTCCTTGAGCGCTTCTGTGAGCTTGTCCAGAACGGGCTTGAAGGTTTCTGCCGCGGCTTCGGCGGCTTTCTTTTCTTCTTCGTCCTGCAGCTTGCCCAGGTCGACCGCGCCCTTGGCCACGCTTTGCAGCGGGGTGCCGTCGAACTCGTTCAGGAAAGACAGCGCCCACTCATCGACCCGGTCGGTCATGAGCAGCACCTCGATGCCTTTTTTCTTGAACACTTCAAGCTGCGGGCTGTTCTTGGCCGCGGCCAGGGTGTCGGCGGTGATGTAGTAGATGGCGTCCTGGCCTTCTTTCATGCGGGCCTTGTAGTCGGTCAGGCCCACCTTGACCGCGTCGCTGCTGGTGCTGGCAAAACGCAGCAGTTTGGCGATGCGCTCGCGGTTGGCAAAGTCTTCGCCCAGGCCTTCTTTGAGCACCGCGCCGAACTCGGCGTAGAAGGCGTCGTACTTGCCGACCATGGCTTTGTCTTCTTCGCTGACCACATCGGTCACGCCGTCGGCGCTCTCGGCGGCTGGCAAAGCGTTCTTCTTGGCCAGGTCTTCCAGCATGGACAACACGCGGCGGGTGTTGCCGTCGCGGATGGCCTTGACGTCGCGGCTTTCCTGCAGCAGCTCGCGGCTGACGTTGAGCGGCAGATCGGCCGAGTCGATCACGCCTTTCACAAAACGCAGGTAGGCGGGCATGAGGCTTTCGGCCTCGTCCATGATGAACACACGCTTCACATACAGCTTGATGCCGGCCTTGCGCTCACGGTTCCACAGGTCGGCCGGGGCTTTGGCGGGCAGATACAGCAGCTGGGTGTATTCGGTACTGCCTTCCACCCGGTTGTGGCTCCAGGACAGCGGCGCTTCGCTGTCGAAGCTCAGGTTTTTATAAAACTCGGTGTACTGCTCGGGCGTGATGTCCTTTTTGGCGCGGCTCCACAGCGCGCTGGCCGAGTTGACGGCTTCCCACTCGTCGAGCAGTTTGTATTCGCTCTTGTCGGCGTCCCATTCCTCTTTCTGCATCAGGATGGGCAGGCTGATGTGGTCGGAGTAGCGGCCGATGATTTGTTTGAGCTTCCAGCGGTTGAGGTACTCGGTTTTGTCCTCGCGCAGGTGCAGGGTGATGCTGGTGCCGCGCTGGGCGCGGGTGATGGTTTCTACCTCGAAGTCGCCGGTGCCGCCGCTGACCCAGCGCACGCCCTGCTCGGCCGGCAGGCCAGCGCGGCGGCTTTCGACCGTGATCTTCTCGGCCACGATAAAGCCCGAGTAAAAACCCACGCCGAATTGGCCAATGAGCTGCGCGTCTTTCTTCTGGTCGCCGCTGAGTTTTTCCATGAAAGAGCGGGTGCCGCTCTTGGCAATCGTGCCGAGGTTGTCGATGGCTTCTTGCTCGGACAGGCCAATGCCGTTGTCGGTGATGGTGATGGTTTTGGCGTCTTTGTCGAAGGCCACGCGCACGTCGAGGTTGGGCGTGTCTTCAAGCAAGGCGTTGTTGTTGAGCGCCTCAAAGCGCAGCTTGTCGCAGGCGTCGGACGCGTTGGACACCAGCTCGCGCACAAAAATGTCGGGGTTGGAATAGAGCGAGTGGGTGACCAGATGCAGCAGCTGGGCCACTTCGGCTTGGAAGGCATGGGTGTGTTTGCTCATGGCAGATCGTCGGTCAAAAACGTTGAAAACAGACAAAGGCTCACCCGTCTGAACGGGTCAACCCCGTTCAGGTGAAGTTGGTTGGGGCAATTTCAAGACCCTGGCCGCGCGTCCAGGTGACGGCTCAAAAACGCTCGCCAGGCCGCAAGTAGCGCCACTGGCCCACCGGCAAGTTGCCCAGCACCACCGCGCCCATGCGGATGCGTTTGAGGCCCACCACATGCAGGCCCACCTGTTCGCACATGCGGCGGATCTGGCGTTTTTTGCCTTCGGTCAGCACAAAGCGCAGCTGCTCGGGGTTTTGCCACTCCACCTGCGCGGGTTTAAGGGGTTGGTCGTCCAGGCTCAGGCCGTGGCGCAGGCGCTGCAGCACCCCTTCGGGCACCGCCGAGCGCACGTCTTGCGCCACCACACCCGCGCCTTGTGGGCCGTTGGGCGCCCAGTGCACCCGCACCAGGTATTCCTTTTCCACGCCCGAGTCTTCGCCAATCAGGGTGCGGGCCACGCGGCCGTCTTGGGTCAGCACCAGCAGGCCGGTAGAGTCGATGTCGAGCCGCCCGGCGGGCGCCAGGCCCCGGCTGTGGCTGTCGTGCCAGCGCGGGCCTTGGGCGCGCTGCGGGTCGGCCTGCCACTGGTTGGCGGCCTTGACCAGCACAGCGGCGCTCTCATGCCCGTCTTCGGGCTGGCCGCTGACATAGCCCACCGGCTTGTGCAGCAAGATGGTGACGCGCTGTTCCTGCTGGTGGCGCGCTTGCGGCGCGACCTCGATGATGGCGTCGGGCGCCACCGGCTGGCCCATGTCGGCCGGCTGGCCGTTGACCCGCACCCAGCCCCGGGCGATCCATTCGTCGGCCTCGCGGCGCGAGCACAGGCCCAGCTCGGCCATGCGTTTGTTCAGGCGCACGCCTTCACCGGGTGCGCGCGGCGTGGCCGCTGGCCGAGGCCCACGCGGCGGCGCCGGGCGGCGGCTATCGGCGGGGGCGTCGCGCCGGGGCAAACGGTCGCCCTGAGCAAAGCGGTCGGCGCCGGGCGCGGTGGGCCGGGTGCTCGGACGCGCCGGCGCTCCACCCGGGGTCGCGCGCTCTTGGCGCTCCATGCGCTGCTCGCGCTGCGCCCGTTGCTCGCGTTCGGCCAGCACCTCGCTTTGAGGGCGGGCGCGGGCTGGGCCTTTGGGCCGCACCGACGGGCGGCGGGTGCCGTCGGCCAGCAGGGTCTTTTTGGCGGCGGGTTTGGCCGCCAGGCGCAGGGTGCCGCCAGCGGCGGGCTTCTCGGGCTTGTTCATGCCCCGATCATCCCAGAGTTCGCCTCCGAAGCTCAGAACTGGGCGCTCAGAGTTGTGCGCTGCGCAAGGCCTGCAGATCAAGCACCCGCAGACCACCGTATTCCACCCGAATCCAGCCTTTGTCGGCCAGAGTGGTGAGTGCCTCGTTCACCCGCTGGCGCGACAGGCCCACCAGATAGGCCAGCTCTTGCTGGGTGATGCGCAGCACACCGTCCACATTGGGCGAAAACAGCGGATGAAACAGCGCCGCCAGGTTGCGCGCCACCCGCAGGTCAGGACTGCTGATGCGGTCGATCTCGCGCGCCGCGATGAACTGGCCCAAGCGTTCGTTGAGCTGGTACATGACAAAGCGGTTGAACCCCAGCGAATGGTCGAGCAGCCAATGAAAGGTGTCCACCGGCAGGCCAGCCACCCGGCTTTTGCGCAGGGTCTGGATGTTGTAGCGGTAATGCTCGCGCTTGATCACCGTGCCCTCGCCAAACCAGCCGCCCGGCGCCACCCCGGTGAAGGTGATGGCTGGGCCTTGAGATTCGTCGTTGCTCATTTTGAGCAGGCCATCGATCAGCCCAAACCAATAGGTCACCTGGCGGCCAATGCGGCAGATGTATTCACCCGTGGGAACTTCGCTGACCACCAGGGCCTGCACCGCCATGTCGCGCTCGGCCGGTTGCAGCTGCGCCAGCCACGGAATGCCGTCGAGCTCGTCGGGCTTAGCGGGGCGGGCGCGTTCTCGCAAGGAGGTGCGAACGCTCATGACCGGGTTACTCCTTAGGTAAAAACACGTCGGGGTAGTTACACGGATGGTGCGTGATACCACCACCCCCTACAGTGCCCTGCGTGTCAGTCAACGAGCATAACGGAGGGTGGCGATGAACATCGCACACGGTTTGGACAGGGCGGCCCGTCTGCACCCGCAGCGCGATGCGGTGCTGTACGGTGATCGGGTGGTGTTGACCTATGCCGAGTGGGCGCAGCAAGCGGCGGCGGGGGCGACCCACCTGAAGGCGTGCGGCGTGGCGCCGGGTGACCGGGTGGCCATGTTCCTGCCCAACCATCCGGATTACCTGGTGTGGCTCTACGCCATCTGGTGGGCCGGTGCGGTGGCGGTGCCGATCAACGCCAAACTGCATCCGCGCGAAGCGGCCTGGATCGTCGGCAACGCCGACGCCCGGCTGCTGCTGACGCACAGCAGCGATCTGAACGAACTGAATGCCCTGCGCGCCGACATGCCGGCCGAGCTGCAGCTGCTGGCGCACGACAGCGCCGAGGCGGGCCAAGCGCTGCAGGAAACGGGTCTGCCCCTGCAAGCCCGCAGCCCCACCGATCTGGCGTGGTTGTTCTACACCTCGGGCACCACCGGTCGGCCCAAAGGCGTGATGCTGAGCCACCGCAACTTGGCCGCCATGATGGCCAACTACCACGCACACGTGGACCAGCCACACGCCGAAGATGTGATGGTGTACGCCGCCCCGATCTCACACGGCGCCGGCATGTACCACTTCGCACAAATGCCCGCTGCAGGCCGCCACCTGCTTCCCGCCTCGGGCGGCTTTGACGCGACCGAGCTGGTGGCGCTGTCGCAGCGCTGGGGTCGCTTGGTGCTGTTTGCCGCACCGACCATGGTCAAGCGCTTGGTCGATCACATCGCCGCCAGCGGCGCACCGGTCGACGGCTTCAAAACCCTCATCTACGGTGGGGGACCGATGTACGCTGCCGACATGCGCCGCGCACTCGACGTGATGGGGCAGCGCTTTGTGCAGATCTACGGCCAGGGCGAATCGCCCATGACCATCACCGCCTTGTCGCTCCCAGTGTTGGCCGACACCCAGCACCCGCGCTGGAACGAGCGCTTGGCGAGCGTCGGTGTGGCGGCAGGCGGGGTGGAAGTGTGCGTCGCTAACGCCAATGGCGAGGCATTGCCCGCTGGCGAAGTGGGCGAGGTGCTGGTGCGCGGCGATGTGGTGATGGCGGGCTACTGGCGCAACCCGGACGCGAGTGTCCAAGCGCTGCGCGGCGGCTGGCTCTGGACCGGCGACATGGGCGCGCTCGACCAGGACGGCTTTCTCACCCTGCACGACCGCAGCAAAGACGTGGTGATTTCGGGCGGCACCAACATCTACCCGCGAGAGGTGGAAGAGGTGCTGTTGCTGCACCCGACGGTGAGCGAGGTGAGTGTGATTGGCCGCCCAGACGCCGACTGGGGCGAGGTGGTGGTGGCCTATGTGGTGGCGCGCGCTGCGGTGAGCTCGGCCGAGCTGCAAGACCACTGCTTGCAACACCTGGCTCGCTTCAAGCGCCCCAAACACATCCGCTTTGTCGACGCCCTGCCGAAGAATCACTACGGCAAGGTGCTCAAAACCGCCTTGCGCGAGACCGAGCGCCAAGCGCTGCGCTGAACACGGGTTTGGCCTGCCACGCTAGATAACAGAACAGGGTTAACCCGCATCGGGAAAGTCCCAACCCGGGTTGACCCTGAATTGTCGTCCGACCGACAACATAACGTCAAACATCGGCATAGCATGCGCAGCATTCTCGGACAGAGTGTGGGCCTATGCCATGCACCGAACCGCCAGCAGGAGACCAGGCATGCAAACGACTTTCCCAAAACTGTTGCTGCAACGGGCGCAGGAGCGACCCGACGCAGCGGCGATGCGCGAAAAGGGATACGGCATTTGGCAGACCACCACTTGGGCTGCCATGGCCCAGCAAGTGCGGGCCATGGCCTGCGGCTTGCACCAGGCGGGTTTGAAGCGCGGCGAACATGTGGTGGTGATTGGCGCCAACCGCCCCAGCCTGTACGCCACCATGCTGGCGGCCCAGTCGCTGGGGGCGATTCCAGTACCGCTGTACCAAGACGCGGTCGCGGCCGAATGTGTTTTCCCGATCAACAACGCCGAAGTGCGTTTTGCTTTGGTAGAAGACCAAGAGCAAGTAGACAAAATGCTCGAAATCCGCGAGCAGTGCCCACAGCTGGCCCACATTTATTACGACGATCCGCGCGGCCTGCGCAACTACGACCAGCCCGGCTTGGCAGCGCTGGAAGAGCTGGTGGCCGCCGGCGAAGCTTTTGTGCACAACCACCCGGACTTCTTCCAAGAAGAGGTGGACAAGGCCCAGCCCGACGACGTGGCGGCCATGTTCTTCACCAGCGGCACCACTGGCAACCCTAAGGGTGTGGTGCACACCCACCGCACGCTGCTGGACCGCGCCCATGTGGGCGCCAAGTTCGACAAGCTCAGCCCCAGCGATGAGGTGCTGGCCTATTTGCCGCCGGCGTGGATTGGTCAAAACATCTTCAGTTACGCCCAATGGTTGGCCGCTGGCTATGTGGTGAACTGCCCCGAGTCGGGCGCCACGGTCACCATCGACCTCAAGGAAGTCGGTCCGACCTATTACTTCGCGCCGCCTCGGGTGTTTGAAGGGCTGCTGACCAGCGTGATGATCCGCATGGAAGACGCCAGCCCCCTCAAGCGCAAGATGTTCCACGCCTGCATGGACGTGGCGCGCCGGGTGGGCCCGGCCAAGATGGACGGCAAGCCGGTGGGTTTTGTCGACAACTTGAAATACGCGCTGGGCAATCTGCTGGTCTACGGGCCGCTGCGCAACAACCTTGGCATGAGCCGGGTGCGGGTGGCCTACACCGCCGGTGAGGCGATTGGCCCCGACCTGTTCAGCTTCTACCGCTCCATCGGCATCAACCTCAAACAGCTCTACGGCTCCACCGAGACCGCAGTGTTCGTGTGTTTGCAGCCCGACCACGAAGCGCGCGCCGACACCGTGGGTGTGCCTTGCGAAGGCGTGGAGATCAAGCTGTCTGAGACCGGCGAAATCTTGGTCAAGTCGCCTGGCTTGCTCAAGGAGTACTACAAGAACCCCAAGGCCACCGCCGAGGTGTTGACCGAAGACGGCTGGTACCACACCAGCGACGCCGGCTTCATCGACAAAGACGGGCACTTGAAGATCATCGACCGCGTGAAAGACGTGGGCCGCTTGAAAGGCGGCTCGCACGACGGGGCCATGTTTGCGCCCAAGTATGTGGAGAACAAGCTCAAGTTCTTCTCGCACATCAAAGAAGCGGTGGCCTTCGGCGACGGGCGCGAAAAAGTGTGCGTGATGATCAACATCGACTTTGAAGCGGTGGGCAACTGGGCCGAACGGCGCAACCTGCCCTACGCTGGCTACACCGACTTGGCGCAAAAGCCCGAGGTCTACGAACTCATCAAGGACTGCGTGGAAAAAGTGAACGCCGACTTGAGCCGCGACGAACTGCTCGCCGGCAGCCAAATCAGCCGCTTCTTGGTGTTGCACAAAGAGCTGGACGCCGACGACGGCGAACTCACCCGCACCAACAAGGTCCGCCGTGGCTTTATTGGCGAGAAATACGGCGTGCTGGTCGAAGCGCTCTACGGCGGCAAAGCCCAGCAGTTCATTGAAACGCAGGTGAAGTTTGAAGACGGCCGCACCGGCAGCGTGAGCGCCACCCTCAAGCTGAGCGACGCCAAGACTTTTGCCCCGGTCAAAGCGGCCGCCTGACACCCCAGCGAGGACACCACCCCATGAGCAAAAAAATCGGTGACGTCATTCCGGACGTAAAAAACATCAGCCTGCGCTTTGGCGGCGTCAAGGCGCTGACCGACATCTCGTTCAACGTCAAGGAGCACGAGATCCGCGCCATCATTGGCCCCAACGGCGCCGGCAAAAGTTCGATGCTCAACTGCATCAACGGCGTGTACTCGCCGCAAGAAGGCTCGATCACTTTCCGCGGCCAGACCTTCAAGCACATGAACAGCCGGCAGGTGGCCGAGATGGGCATCGCCCGCACCTTCCAGAACCTGGCGCTGTTCAAGGGCATGAGCGTGATCGACAACATCATGACCGGCCGCAACCTGCGCATGAAGAGCAATCTGTTCTTGCAAGCGCTGCGCATCGGCCCCGCCCAGAAGGAAGAAGAAGAACACCGGGAGTTTGTCGAGCACATCATCGACTTTCTGGAAATCCAGGCGTTTCGCAAAACGCCCGTGGGCCAGCTGCCCTACGGCCTGCAAAAGCGCGTCGACTTGGGCCGCGCCCTGGCGATGGAGCCCCAGGTGCTGCTGCTCGATGAACCCATGGCCGGCATGAACCTGGAAGAAAAGCAGGACATGAGCCGCTTCATTCTGGATGTCAACGACGAGTTCGGCACCACCATCGTGCTGATCGAACACGACATGGGCGTGGTGATGGACATTTCCGACCGTGTGGTGGTGCTGGACTACGGCAAAAAAATCGGTGACGGCACTCCCGACGAAGTGCGCAACAACGAAGAAGTGATCAGTGCCTATCTGGGCACCTCGCACTAAGGAGCAAACCCAATGGCTTTCTTTCTGGAAACCCTGCTCGGCGGCCTCATGGCCGGCATGCTGTATTCCCTGGTGGCGCTGGGCTTTGTGCTGATTTTCAAAGCATCGGGTGTGTTCAACTTCGCCCAAGGCGCGATGGTGCTGTTCGCCGCGCTGGCCATGGCGCGCTTCTCGGAGTGGATTCCGGGCTGGCTGGGCATTGAAGACAAACTGACCGGCAATGTGATCGCCTTCATCATCTCGGCGGCGTGTATGTTCGCGCTGGCTTGGCTGATTGAGCGCTTGGTGCTGCGCCACTTGGTGAACCAAGAAGGTGTCACCTTGCTCATGGCCACCCTGGGCATCACCTACTTCATCGATGGCTTTGGCCAAACCATCTTCGGCAGCGACATTTACAAGATCGATGTGGGCATGCCCAAAGATCCGATCTTCCTGTTCGAAGGTGTGTTCGAAGGCGGCGTACTGGTCAACCTGGAAGACGTGTACGCGGCGGTGATCGCTGCCTTGCTGGTGGCCCTGCTCTCACTGTTCTTCCAAAAGACCAGCACCGGACGTGCTTTGCGTGCGGTGGCCGACGACCACCAAGCCGCGCAGTCGATCGGCATTCCGCTCAACCGCATTTGGGTGATCGTCTGGTGTGTGGCCGGTATCACCGCGCTGGTGGCAGGCATCATCTGGGGCTCCAAACTGGGGGTGCAGTTCTCGCTGACCACCATCGCACTGCGCGCCCTGCCGGTGATCATTCTGGGGGGCCTCACATCGGTGCCAGGCGCCATCATCGGCGGACTGATCATTGGGGTGGGCGAAAAGCTCTCCGAGGTCTATCTGGGTCCGCTGGTCGGTGGCGGCATTGAAATCTGGTTTGCGTATGTGCTGGCCTTGGTGTTCCTGCTGTTCCGTCCGCAGGGCCTGTTCGGCGAAAAAATCATCGACCGCGTTTGAGGAGACACCAAGATGTTCTATCGTGAAAACGGTCAATTCAAGACCTCATACCGCGCCGATCAACAGATCTTTCCGATCGCCCAAGACCGCTGGGCCATCCTGGCGATCATCGCGTTTGCCGCCATCGCCGTGCCGTTTCTGGCCGACGAATACATGTTCCGCGCCATCCTGATTCCCTTCCTGATCCTGTCGCTGGCGGCCTTGGGAGTGAACATCCTGGTGGGTTACTGCGGACAGATTTCGCTGGGCTCGGGCGCCTTCATGGCGGTCGGGGCCTACATGGCCTACAACACCTACATCCGCATCGACGGCATGCCACTGATCGTGGCCCTGCTCTCGGGCGGTTTCTTCGCCACGCTGGTCGGCATGTTCTTCGGCATCCCGAGTCTGCGTGTGAAAGGCCTGTATCTGGCGGTGGCCACGCTGGCGGCACAGTTCTTCTGCGACTGGGCTTTCTTGCGCATCGGCTGGTTCACCAACAACAACGCCTCGGGCTCGGTGTCGGTGTCGAACCTCAATGTGCTGGGCTGGGCCATCAACACGCCGATGGAAAAGTACCTGTTCTGCCTGGGTTTCCTGGTGGTCTTTGGTCTGCTGGCCAAGAACCTGGTGCGCTCGGCCATTGGCCGCGAGTGGATGGCCATCCGCGACATGGACGTGGCCGCTTCGGTGATCGGTATCCGCCCGATGTACGCCAAGCTCAGCGCGTTTGCGGTGTCATCCTTCATCATTGGTGTGGCCGGGGGTCTCTGGGGCTTTGTGCACTTGGGCTCTTGGGAACCCGCAGCGTTCTCGATCGACCGCTCCTTCCAGTTGCTGTTCATGGTGATCATTGGCGGCATGGGCTCCATCATGGGCAGCTTCTTTGGAGCGGCCTTCATTGTGATCTTGCCCATCTTCCTGAACCAGTTCTTGCCAGCGCTCGGCGCGGTGTTTGGGGTCGAGATTTCCACCGCTGCGGTGTCGCACACCGAGTTCATGATTTTTGGCGCTCTGATTGTGTGGTTCCTGATCGTGGAACCCCATGGCTTGGCCAAGCTCTGGAGCATTGGAAAACAAAAACTGCGTCTGTGGCCGTTCCCGCATTGATCTGGAGTCACCCCCTGCGCCGCTGTGCGGCTTCCCCCTGGTAGGGGGACGCTCCCAGTGGACCGGCTGAGCCGGGTCCACGGGAGCCTGGGGTGAGGGCACCTTGCTCCGGCGACCAGTTGGTTTTTGTTCTGTTTTTTTTGTGTGAGTGTGTGTCTGACTTTTCTTAGGAGACAAACGATGAAGTTCCGCAACATTGCCCTGTCCGCTGCTGTGGTGTGCGCCACGCTGTCCTCGGCTCTGGTGGCACCCGCCGCCATGGCCCAGGCCAAAGAGCAGTTTTTCCCCGCGCTGGTGTACCGCACCGGCGCCTACGCCCCCAACGGCGTGCCGTTTGCCAACGGCTATGTCGACTACCTCAAGCTCACCAATGCGCGCGGTGGTATCAACGGCGTGAAAGTGTCGTACGAGGAGTGCGAAACCGGTTACGCCACCGACCGTGGTGTGGAATGCTACGAACGGCTGAAGGGCAAGAACGGTGGTGCCACCGTGTTCCAGCCGCTGTCGACCGGCATCACCTTTGCGCTGACTGAAAAAGCGCCTGTGGACAAAATTCCGCTGATCACCGCCGGTTATGGCCGAAGCGAGTCGCAAGACGGCGGTGTGTTCAAGTGGAACTTCCCGATCGCTGGCACCTACTGGGTAGCGGGTGACGTGATCATCCAGCACCTGATCAAGAAAGAAGGTGGCGCTGACAAACTCAAGGGCAAGCACATCGCCTTGGTCTACCACGACAGCCCGTTCGGCAAAGAAGCCATTCCCATCCTGCAAGAGCGCGCCGCCATGCACGGCTTCAAGCTGAGCTTGCTGCCAGTGACCCACCCTGGCGTGGAACAGAAGTCCACTTGGTTGCAGATCCGCCGCGACCGTCCGGACTACGTGATCAACTGGGGCTGGGGCGTGATGAACTCCACGCTGCTCAAAGAAGCGCAAGCCACCGGTTACCCACGCGACAAGATCTATGGCGTGTGGTGGGCGGGTGCTGAACCCGACGTGAAAGACATCGGCGAAGGCGCAAAGGGCTACAACGCCATCACCATGCAGCACGGCACCGAAAAAGGCGCCGCGGTGGTCAAAGAAATTCTGGATAAGCTGCACGCCAAGGGCCAGGGCACCGGTCCCAAGGAAGAAGTGGGCGACGTGCTCTACATGCGCGGCTTGATGAGCGCCATGTTTGCGGTGGAAGGTGTGCGCGCCGCTCAGGAACGCTTTGGCAAAGGCAAAGTGGTCACTGGCGAGCAGGCTCGCTGGGGTTACGAAAACCTGAACCTGACCCAAGCCAAGCTGGACGCGCTGGGTTTCAAAGGCGTGATGCGCCCAATCTCCACCAGCTGTCAAGACCACATGGGCGCGGCTTGGGCCCGCATCCACACCTGGGATGGCAGCAAGTGGCAGTTCAGCAGCGACTGGTACCAGGGCGATGAACAGATCATCAAGCCCATGGTCAAGGCCGCCGCCGACAAATACGCTGCTGAAAAGAAGATCACACGGCGCGCACCGAGCGACTGCCAGTCTTGATCCACCCCCGCCGCGCTGCGCGCGACCCCCTCAAGGGGGGGCGGCACCTGCGGACCGGCAAAGCCGGATCCGCAGTGCCCTTGCCAAGAGCACCTCGCATTCGAGGCGTTGTTGGTCGTGGTTGCTGGCTTGTCCAGCAACCATCTGCAAGCGCCGCGTGCGGGGCTTGCAGATGGTCAACGAGGAGTCACCATGAGCAATCCGAACATCGTTCTTAACGTCAACGGCATCGAGGTCATTTACAACCATGTGATCTTGGTGCTCAAAGGGGTGTCCCTGCAGGTGGCCGAAGGCCAAATCGCCGCCATTCTGGGCGGCAATGGCGCAGGCAAAACCACCACCCTGCGCGCCATTTCGAACTTGCTCAAAGGCGAGCGCGGCGAGGTGACCAAAGGCAGTGTGGAGCTGCGCGGCGAGCGCATCGAAAACCTGTCGCCGGCCGATCTGGTCAACCGCGGTGTGGTGCAAGTCATGGAAGGTCGGCATTGTTTTGCCCACCTGACCATCGAAGAAAACCTGTTGACCGGCTCCTACACCCGCAAGGACAAAGGCGAAATCGCGGCCAACCTGGAGAAGGTCTACACCTACTTCCCCCGCCTCAAAACGCGCCGCACCAGTCAAGCGGCCTACACCTCGGGCGGTGAGCAACAGATGTGTGCCATTGGCCGAGCGCTGATGACCAACCCCAATGTGGTGCTGCTCGATGAGCCGTCCATGGGTTTGGCGCCACAAATCGTGGAAGAGGTGTTTGAGATCGTCAAAGACCTCAACAGCAAAGAGCGCGTGACCTTCCTGTTGGCTGAGCAAAACACCAACATGGCGCTGCGCTACGCCGACTATGGCTACATCATGGAAAGCGGCCGCATTGTGATGGACGGTGCCGCTGCCGACCTGCGCAACAACGAAGACGTCAAAGAGTTTTACCTCGGCATGGGCGGTGGTGAGCGC
>JBEIEH010000013.1:0-23091 GCA_040383055.1 Burkholderiaceae bacterium | reverse complement strand
TACAGTCTGCCCCCTTTAGCCACTCGGGCACCCCTCCATCACAGAGCCGCTCATTATGCCACGGTTTTTTGGCTTTTGCCAAAGTCGGGCTCACCAAATGATCGGATCGTGCCCCTGCCTCGCCAACCAACGGTTGATTTCACCAAAGTGGCCGCAGCCGATGAAAGGCTCTGGCCCACGGGTGGCAGACAGCGGCGAAGGGTGGTTGGCGCTGAACACCCGGTGTGGCGCCGAGACCAGGGCCTGTTTTTTCTGGGCGTGAGCGCCCCACAAGACGAAGGCCTTGGGTGTGGTGTGCTCGGCACAGCGACGGATCAGTGCGTCGGTGAAGACCTCCCAACCCCACTGCGCGTGGGAGGCGGCTTGTCCGTCCTCCACCGTCAAGCAGGTGTTGAGCAGCAACACCCCCTGCTGCGCCCAGCGCTCCAGACAACCGTTGGCAGGCAGCGGGACCTGCAGGTCGCGCTGCAACTCCTTGAAGATATTGCGCAGGCTCGGAGGCTGACGCACACCGGGCGCCACCGAAAAGGCCAAACCTTGGGCCTGGCCGAGGCCGTGGTAGGGGTCTTGCCCCAAGATCACCACCTTGACCGACTCCAGCGCGGTGAGCCGCAAGGCCCGCAACGGATCAGGGGGATAAACGGTGGCGCCTTGCTGCAGGCGCTGTGCCAGACGGTCCAGCAACGCCCCTAAGTCTACGGGCTGGCCCACAAACGCAGCCCAATCGGCCACCCATACACCAGGGGTCGGCGCGAGGGGCCACTGCAGGGATGAAGCCGCCACTGGCGCCACCGCGGCGCCCCACAAGTCCGTCTGCATACTCAAGCGAACAACTCGGCCAGGGCGAGCCCTGGCTCGGGCGCGCGCATGAAGGCCTCACCCACCAAAAACGCGTGCACGCCAGCGGCGCGCATCTGCGTGACGTCTTGCCGCGCCAAGATGCCGGATTCGGTCACCAGCAGGCGGTCGGCGGGCACGTCGGGCAGCATGTCCAGCGTGGTTTGCAGCGTCACATCAAAGGTGCGCAGGTTGCGGTTGTTGATGCCCACCAGCGGTGTCTTGAGCTTGAGCGCGCGCTGCAGCTCATCCCTGTCGTGCACCTCAACCAGCACCGCCATGTTCATCCCCATGGCAATCGCCTCCAGGTCGGCCATTTGCGCGTCGTCTAGGCACGCCGCGATCAGCAAAATGCAATCGGCGCCCATGGCCCGGGCTTCGTAGACTTGGTAGGGGTCGACCATGAAATCTTTGCGCAGCACCGGCAGGTCGCAGCTGGCGCGGGCCTGCTTGAGGTAGTCGGGCTGGCCCTGAAAAAACTGCCGGTCGGTGAGCACCGACAGGCAGGCCGCACTGACAGCACCGTCGCCTTCGGCGTAGCTCTGAGCGATGTCGGCCGGAATGAAGTCGTCGCGGATCACGCCTTTGCTGGGACTGGCTTTTTTGATCTCGGCGATCACCGCGGCTTGACCGGCGGCGATTTTGGCCCGCAAAGCGCCTTCAAAGTCGCGTGTCAACAAGCGGCTTTCGGCGTCTTCTCGCACCAAGGCGAGCGGCTTTTTTTTCTGCGCCGCTGCGATTTCCTCGCGCTTGACGTCGACGATTTTTTGCAGGATGTCACTCATGGTGTTGGGTTTCCTTGGGCTGCGGGGTGCGCAGCACTTGTTTGATGACGCGGTGCATGGCCACACCGACGGCGATGAACAAGGCCGAAACGCCCAGGGCGATCCAGGCGCCTTCGTTCTGCAACCAAATGGGCATCAACGGCTTCAAGCTGCGGGTTGAAAGGCCTTGAGCGCAGCGAGTTTGGCCGACGCCGCGCCAGAGGCCAGCGCCTCACGAGCCAGCGCAATGCCTTGTGCCATGTCGGGCGCCACGTTGGCCGCGTACAACGCCACACCAGCATTGAGCGCGACAATCTCTTTGGCGGCCTTGAGCGCCGGGTCGTCGCGGTTTTCGAGCACGCCCATGAGCATCGCCTTGGAGTCCTCAGGCGTCTCCACCCGCAAGGCGCGGTTGCTGGCCATGGTCAGACCAAAGTCTTCGGGGTGGATTTCGTATTCGGCGATTTCGCCGTTTTTCAGCTCACCGACCATGGTGGCGGCGCCCAGCGAGACCTCGTCGAGCCCGTCGCGGCCATACACCACCACCGCGTGTTCAGCGCCCAAGCGCTGCAACGCACGCACCTGGATGCCGACCAGATCGGGGTGGAACACGCCCATGAGGATGTTGGGCGCCGACGCCGGGTTGGTGAGCGGCCCCAAGATGTTGAAGATGGTCTTGATGCCCAGCTCACGGCGCACCGGCGCCACGTTCTTCATGGCGGGGTGGTGATTGGGCGCGAACATAAAGCCCACCCCCACCTCAGCGATCGCTTGGGCAATCTGTTCGGGCGACAGGTTGATGTTCACACCCAGGCTTTCCAACACATCGGCGCTGCCGCTTTTGCTGGACACGCTGCGCCCACCGTGTTTGCTGACCTTGGCGCCCGCAGCGGCGGCCACAAACATCGAGCAGGTGGAGATGTTGAAGGTGTGCGAACCGTCGCCGCCCGTCCCCACGATATCGACCAAATGGGTCTTGTCGGCCACCTGCACTTTGGTGGAGAACTCGCGCATCACCTGCGCGGCGGCGGTGATTTCGCCGATGGTCTCTTTCTTCACCCGCAGGCCTGTGATGAGCGCGGCCATCATGACCGGCGACATCTCGCCACTCATGATCAAGCGCATCAGGTGCAACATTTCGTCGTGGAAGATCTCGCGGTGCTCGATGGTGCGCTGCAAGGCTTCCTGCGGGGTGATTTTGTGGGCGTTGGGCATGCGGGTCTCCAGGAATCAGCGGGAAGGGTGGTCGGACAAGGCGAGTTTCAATCCAAAGCCAATGAACATCAGGCCCGCCGCGCGGTCCATCCAGTGCATGGCGCGCTGGACGGTGCCCACACGGCGCGAGGCCCAGCCGGCGAGCCAGGCGTAGCCGAAGTTGATGGGCAGCGAATTGACATTGAACAGCAACCCCAGCAGCAGAAAAACCGTCACCTTGTCTTCGGTGCCTGGGGCGATGAACTGCGGCACAAAGGCCAGAAAAAACAAGGCCACTTTGGGGTTGAGCACATTGGTCAGAAAGCCCTGACGGAACACACGCCACAGATCCACCGGCACCGCCTCGGCGCTCACACCCGCCGGCACCACGGCTGAGCCGCCGCCCTTGGCGAGCAACAACTTGATGCCCATCCACATCAGATAAGCCGCCCCCGCCCACTTGAGCACAGAGAACGCCGTGGCCGAGGTGGCGAGCAGTGCCCCCACACCCAAAGCCGCCGCGAACACGTGCACAAAGCATCCGCTGACGATGCCCAACGCGGCCACCACGCCCGCGCGCACGCCACTCTTGAGCGCGCTGCTGACGATGTAGAGCACATCGGGCCCAGGGGTGAGGTTGAGCAACCAGCCGGCCACAATGAACATCAACAGTTGGGTAGGCTCGGGCATGGCGGCGCTCCACTGTTGTTCAGTACGGGCCGGTGCGGCCGGTCGCCGATGCGGCACTGGGGGCTTCGGCAAAGAAGCGGCGTACGGTCGCGATGGCGTGGTCGATGCCCGCTGCGTCCACATCGAGGTGGGTGACAAAACGCAGCCCAATCAAACCGGTGGCGAGCACGCCGTGGGCCTTGAGGAAGTCGAGCAGCGCCGGCCCGCGCCCGTCGGCCACGTCCACAAACACGATATTGGTCTCGGCCGACTTGACGCTCAAGCCACCGATGCCGCGCAAACCATCGGCCAAGCGGCGCGCGTTCGCATGGTCGTCCGCCAAGCGATCCACATGGCGGTCCAGCGCGTGCAACGCACAGGCGGCCAAGAGCCCCGCTTGGCGCAAGCCACCACCGGCCATTTTGCGGATGCGGCGGGCGCGGGCGATCAGCTCGTGTGAGCCACACAAGGCGGACCCCACCGGCGCCCCCAAGCCCTTGCTGAAGCAGACCGACAGGCTGTCGAAGTGATCGGCGATGGCGCGCAGGCGGGCCAAAGCGGCCTGCCGCGGTGCGGCCGAAGCGACAGCAGCGTTGAACACACGGGCGCCATCAAGGTGGGTGTTGAGTCCCCGCTCGCGCGCCAGTTCGGTGGCGCCGCGCAGGTAGTCGTCGGGCATCACATGACCGTTCCAGGTGTTTTCCAAACACAGCAGACGGGTGCGGGCAAAGTGCGGATCGTCAGGCTTGATGGCGGCGGCGATGTCGCTCAAGGACATGCGCCCCTGCGCCTCCTGTGTCAGCGGCTGCGGCTGCACACTGCCGAACACGGCGGCACCGCCGCCTTCGTAGCGGTAGGTGTGGGCCAACTGGCCGACGATGTACTCGTCCCCCCGGCCGCAGTGCGCCAAGATGCCGCACAGATTGCTCTGGGTGCCCGAAGGCATGAACAGCGCGGCCTCTTTGCCGGTCAGCGCCGCGATGCGCTCCTGCAGCGCATTGACGGTCGGATCGTCGCCGAACACGTCGTCGCCCAGCTTGGCATCCATCATGGCGGCGCGCATGGCCGGCGTCGGCTGCGTGACGGTGTCGCTTCTGAGGTCTACCTGCATGTCAAATCCCTCCGAGGGCAACGTGCCTGGGTCCAGGAGCACCGCGGAACTGGCTTTGCCAGGCCACTGGTGCCGTCCCCCTCTCGCCACAGGCGAGAGAGGGGGGACGACGCGAAGCGGCGCAGGGGGTGCATCACTTCTGCTCCAGAAAGTTCTTGAGCATCGCATGACCGTGCTCGGTCAGGATGCTCTCGGGGTGGAACTGCACGCCTTCAATGGCCAGCGTCTTGTGTTTGACGCCCATGATCTCGCCGTCCTCGGTCCAAGCGGTCACAGTCAGGCAGTCGGGGCAGCTGTTGCGCTCGATCGCCAGCGAGTGGTAGCGGTTGACGGTGAACCGTTCGGGCAGATGGGCGAACACCCCTTCTTGGGTGGTGGTGATGACGCTGGTCTTGCCGTGCATCAGCTCTTGCGCCCGAACGATCTGACCGCCAAAGGCCGCGCCAACGCTCTGGTGGCCCAGGCACACGCCCAGAATAGGCAGCTGGCCCGCGAAGTGCCGGATCGCTGGCACCGACACGCCGGCCTCGGCCGGGGAGCATGGCCCGGGCGAAATCACCAAGCGGTCGATCTGGCCGGCGTCCAAGCGCTGCTGAATCTCGTCGACGGTGATCTCGTCGTTGCGCACCACGGTCACATCGGCGCCCAGCTCACCGAAGTACTGGACGATGTTGAAGGTGAACGAGTCGTAGTTGTCGATCATCAACACCTTAACGCCCCCACGCTCCCCCGCTGCGCGAGGTCCGCTGCCCCCCACGGGGGCTTGAACAGCTTGGGACGGCCCGGCGCCGTTCATGTCTTGAATGGCTTTGTTCATTGCGTTCACTCCAGACCTTCCTCAACCAGTTCCGCCGCCCGCAACAGCGCGCGCGCCTTGTGTTCGGTTTCGCGCCATTCCATCTCGGGTACCGAATCGGCGACCACGCCAGCCGCCGCCTGCACGTGCAGTGTCTGGTCTTTGATGACAGCGGTGCGGATCGCAATTGCCACGTCCATGTCGCCGGCGTAGCTGAGATACCCACAAGCGCCGCCGTAGATGCCACGCTTGACCGGTTCGAGCTGATCGATCAACTCCATGGCGTGGACCTTGGGCGCGCCGGTCAGCGTGCCGGCCGGGAAGGTGGCCTTGAGCACATCCATATTGCTCATGCCCTCCAGCAGCGTGCCTTCGACGTTGCTCACAATGTGCATCACATGGCTGTAGCGCTCCACCACAAAAGCCTCGGTCACCTTGACGCTGCCGATCTTCGCGATGCGGCCAATGTCGTTGCGCGCCAGGTCGATCAGCATCACATGCTCGGCGCGCTCCTTGGGGTCGGCCAACAGCTCGGCCTCGGTGGCCTTGTCTTTTTCAGGCGTGGCGCCGCGCGGACGCGTGCCGGCCAGCGGGCGGATGATGACTTTTTCACCATCCTCGGTTTTCTCTTGCCGCACCAAAATTTCAGGCGAGGCCCCCACCACATGGAAGTCGCCAAAGTGGTAGTAGTACATGTAAGGGCTGGGGTTGAGCGAACGCAGCGCGCGGTACAGCGAAAGCGGGCTTTCGGTGTACCGCTTGCTGATGCGCTGGCCGACCTGCACCTGCATGAAATCACCCGCAGCGATCAGGTCCTTGGCGCGGTCCACCGCGGCCAGGTAGTCGGCCTTGGCGAAGCTGCGCTCGGCCGAGTGGCTTTGGCTGGGTTTGATCCCCGGCGCGGCCACCGAGTATTTGAGCGCTTCTTTGAGTTCGCGCAGCCGCTTTTTGGCGTTGGCATAGGCCTCGGGCTGGGCCGGATCGGCGTAGACGATCAGGTAGAGCTTGCCCGAGAGGTTGTCGATGACGGCCAGCTCTTCGCACTGCAGCAGCAAGATGTCGGGCGTGCCCAGGGTGTCGGGCGGGCAGCTGTTTTCCAGCTTTTTCTCGATGTAGCGGACCGCGTCGTAGCCAAAGTAGCCGGCCAGACCGCCGCAAAAACGTGGCAGGCCCGGGCGCAACGCCACCTTGAAGCGCTGTTGGTAGGCGGCGATGAAGTCCAGTGGGTTGCCGTGGTTCGTCTCCACCACCACGCCGCCCTGCACCACCTCGGTCTTGGCGTCGGCACCAAAGCCGCTGGCGCGCAGCAAGGTGCGCGCGGGCAGGCCGATGAAGCTGTAGCGGCCAAAACGCTCGCCGCCCACCACGGACTCCAGCAAAAAGCTGTGGGCGCCGTCGCCCCGGCCATGGGCGAGCTTCAGATACAGAGAGAGCGGGGTTTCAAGGTCCGCGAAGGCCTCGGCCATCAGCGGAATGCGGTTGTAGCCTTGTTGGGTCAGGCTCTTAAATTCGAGTTCGGTGATCATGGGGCTGTCTGTCGAAAGGCGCGCCAGCGGTGGGCGCGTCGGGGATCAAAGGCTCGCCCGCAGCGGGGTCGGGCACGGGTGGGCGGATCGACCGCCCAAGCAGAGATCAGGCCTGGCGACGCCAGGGCCAAGCTCCCCGGGCCTCAGACAGGGAGGGGCCCGGCAGACAGGCTGCGTGTGCGGGAACAGTCGTGGCGACAAACATGGTGGGATCAGTGTAGCAAACGCCGATGGCAACATCCGCCATCAAGCCAGCAGCCCTGGCAGATCGGCCAGGCTGTCGAGCCAAGCGCGCGCTGGGGTGGCGCGGATCGGCTCGCCATGGTTGTAGCCATACGTCACCAACACCACCGGGCAACCGGCCGCGTCGGCGGCTTGCGCGTCGTTGCTGCTGTCGCCAACCATCAGGGTGCGCTCTGGCGCGACACCCAAAGCCTCGCAGGTTTTGATGAGCGGCAAAGGGTCGGGCTTTTTGCGCGCAAAACTGTCGCCGCCAAAAACCTGCCCAAATAACCCATCCAGCCCTTTGGCCTTGAGCAGATCCAGCGCAAAGGCCAGCGGTTTGTTGGTCAGACAAGCCATGGGCAAGCCACGCTGGTGCAGCGCCTGCAGGCCTTCGCGCACACCGGGGTAGACATCGGAAAACTGGCCGTTGATGGCCAGGTAATGGCGCTGGTAAGCGACCCAGGCGCGCTCGTACAAAGCGTCCACCGACAAGGCCGGGCAAGCCTGCCCCGCGCCTTTGACCTCGGGCAGTGCGAGCTGGTGCGCCAGTACGCCGCGAATCAGGTGCTCAGAGCCTTTGCCCACGGTGCGCTCCACCAATGCACGGCTCACACCGGGCAAGCCCAACTCGGCCAAGCTGCGGTTGAGGGCGACCTCAAAGTCGCCCAAGGTGTCGACCATGGTGCCGTCCAAATCGACGATCACCGCAGAAATATCCGTCAATGCCACTCAATGCTCCGGAGAAAGTGCCCGCACCAGGATGCGGTGGAACCGGCTTTGCAGGTCCACTCGCACGCCCCGGGGGGTGACGCGCAGCGGCGCGGGGAGTTACTTCAAAGCCAGGCGCATGCTGTCGATCACCGCTTTGTAATCGGGCTTGCCAAAAATCGCGCTGCCAGCCACGAAGGTGTCGGCGCCAGCGTCGGCCACGCGGCGGATGTTGTCGGCCTTGATGCCGCCGTCCACCTCCAGGCGGATGTCTTTGCCGCTGGCCTCGATGCGTTTGCGGGCCTGCTCGATCTTGCGCAAGGCTGAGTCGATGAAGCTCTGGCCACCAAAACCCGGGTTGACGCTCATGATGAGGATCAGGTCGATGTCGTCGATGGTCCAGTCCAGCACATCGAGCGGCTGCGCGGGGTTGAAGGTCAGGCCGGCTTTGCAGCCGCGCGCCTTGATGGCTTGGACGCTGCGGTGCACATGGGCGCTGGCATCGGGGTGGAAGCTAACCAGATCGGCGCCAGCGTCAATAAAAGCGCCCGCGAGCGCGTCCACCGGCTGGATCATCAGGTGCACATCAATCGGCACCGGCGTTCCGTCGGGCTTTTTGGCGTGCGGCTTGAGCGCTTGGCACACCATGGGGCCGAAGGTGAGGTTGGGCACGTAATGGTTGTCCATCACGTCAAAGTGGATCCAGTCGGCGCCAGCGGCGATCACGTTGCGCACTTCCTCGCCCAGGCGGGCGAAGTCGGCCGACAAAATGGAGGGGGCGATGCGGTAGGTCATGGTCGAGGCGGGCAGATGACGAAAAACGCCATTGTCGCAGCCGAACACGCCGCCAACATCCTGACGTTTCCACACAAAGCCTGGGCGGGCGGGCGCGCTACCATGCGCGCCATGCACACCTACCTCTTTGAATGCTCGGTGCAAACCCGCTACCTGCCCGAGCAAAGCGCACCACACGACGACCGCTACGCCTTCGCCTACACCGTGACCATCGTCAACCGGGGCCAAGTGCCGGCCCAGTTGATCGCTCGGCATTGGATGATCGTGGACGGCCGGGGCCACACCGAAGAGGTCAAAGGCCTGGGTGTGGTCGGGCAACAACCGCTGCTGAAACCGGGCGAGGCGTTTGAATACACCAGCGGCGCGGTGATCCGCACGCCGCTGGGCAGCATGCGCGGCAGCTATTTTTGTGTGGCCGAAGACGGCGAACGTTTTGAGGCCGACATTCCGGTGTTCGCGCTCATGGCAGAGAGCGGACCGGCTGGCGCCTCGCACCTGCTGCACTGAAGTGGCGCCCGTTCGTTCACACACAAGAAAGATTGGAGGAAACCATGTCCACAACTGTGATGTTCATTGGACTGGCGGTGTTTCTGGCGCATTTCTTGGCGCTGCAATTTCGTCGCACCAACATCCCCGATGTGTTGGTGCTGGTGGTGCTGGGCATTGCGCTGGGGCCGCTGACTGGCGTGGTCGCACCGGAGGACTTCGGCAAGATCGGCCCCATCATCGCCACCATCGCGCTGGTGGTGATTCTGTTTGAGGGCGGCACCTCGCTCGACCTCAAAACGCTCACGTCCTCACTGGGCTCCACCGGCGCGCTGACGATCAGCACCTTTGTGCTGACGGTGCTGATCGTGGCTGGCGTTGGCCACCTGGTGCTCGACTTGTCGCCGCTGGCGGCGCTGCTCTTGGGGGTGACCTTGGGGGGCACCTCGTCGGCGGTGGTGATCCCGATGGTCAATTCGCTGCGGCTGGGCGAAAAACCATCCACCGTGCTGGTGTTGGAGTCGGCGCTGACCGATGTGTTGTGCATCGTGGGGGTGTTTGCCCTGCTGCAGGTGCACGCGCAGGGTCAGCTCAACGCCGGGCATTTGGTGGGATCTGTCATGGCAGCCATGGTGTTTGCTGCTGTGATTGGGGTGGCGGGTGGTGTGGGGTGGCTGCTGGTGTTGGAGCGCATCCGGGACTTCCCCAACAGCATTTCGTCCACCCTGGCTTATGTGTTCATCGTCTACGGCGCCACCGAGTTTTTGGGCTTTTCTGGCGCGATTGCGGCGCTGAGCCTCGGCATCACATTGGGCAACTCGCAGCGGCTGGGGCTCAAGCGCTGGCTGCGGCTGGAACACGACGTCGACCCGCTGAGCCCGGAAGACCTGAACTTTTACCGCGAGGCGGTGTTTCTACTCAAAACCTATTTCTTTATCTACCTCGGCGTATCGATCCGCTTTGGCGAATGGCACACGGTGCTGGTGGCGGTGGGCATGATGGCCTTGGTCTACTTGGCTCGGCTGCTGGTGGTACGCCAGGTGTATCGGGGCTCTGAGGTGAATTTGCGGGACGCGGCCATCACCGTCACCATGGTACCCAAGGGCTTGGCGGCGGCGGTGCTGGCCTCGCTGCCGCTGCAACAGGGCGTGGTCGGCGGTGAGGTGATCCGCGATGTGAGCTACATGGTGGTGCTGGTGAGCATCAGCCTGACCGCCGCGCTTGTCATCACCCTGCCCTGGCCGGGCGTGCGTCGCCTGTACGGCGCTGCCTTGGGCAGACCCCACACAGAAGACACCCCGACCAACGGCCATGGCTGAGTTCGACCTGATCCGCCGCCACTTTGCCCAACCGGCGCAGGCCCTGTTGCCCGGCAGCCAGGCGCTGCTGGGCATTGGCGACGACTGCGCGCTGCTGCAGCCCAGCCCCGGCAAGGCGCTGGCGGTGTCGACCGACATGCTGGTGGCGGGGCGACACTTTTTCCCCGACGTGGCACCGCGCACGCTTGGCCACAAGGCGCTGGCGGTGAACCTGAGCGACCTGGCGGCTATGGGCGCGCGCCCCTTGGGCTTCACCCTGGCGTTGGCGCTGCCGCAGGCCGACGAGGCCTGGCTCAGCGAGTTCTCAGCCGGCCTGCTGGCCTTGGCCCACGCGCACCGCTGCCCCTTGGTGGGAGGCGACACCACCCGAGGACCGCTGAACCTGTGCATCACCGTGTTTGGCGAGGTGACGGCCGGCGCAGCGCTGCGGCGCGACGCAGCCCTGCCCGGCGACGACCTGTGGGTGTCAGGCCAACCCGGCGAAGCGCGCTTGGCGCTCGAAGGCCTGTGGCAGCGGGATTGGGCCATCGACAGCCTGAGGGGACCACATGGCGCCCAGCTGCGGGCGCGGCTGGAGTGCCCCGAGCCACGGGTCGCGCTGGGACGGGCACTGGCCGCGCTGGGGCGACAGGCCGACCGCGCACTGGCCGCGCTGGACCTGAGCGACGGCTTGGCCGGCGACCTCGGCCACATCCTGAGCGCCAGCGGGGTGGGCGCCACCCTGCAGCAGAGCGCCCTGCCCTTGTCCGCGCCTTTGGGTGCGCTGCCGACGCACCATGCTTTGGACTGTGTGCTGCACGGTGGCGACGATTACGAACTGCTGTGGTGCGCGCCGCCCAGTTTGCGAGAGGCCATCCACGCCGCCGCCCAAGCCACGGGCACGCCCGCCCACCGCATCGGGCAGATCCACCGCGAGCCCGGCCTGTTTTTGCTCACCCGCGCAGGTGAACGCCGTGCCTTGGCCGCGCGCGGCTTCGACCATTTTTCGACATGAACCCCACCGACACCACCACCCACCACGGCCTGCTGCCGCCACTGGCCAGCCCGCCCCCCTTGCGCCCTGCGCCGGCCCAACGCCCGCGCGTGGGCTTCATGCTCAGCCACCCGTCGCATTGGGTGGCCATGGGCTGGGGCAGCGGCCTGGCCCGCTGGGCGCCCGGCACGGTGGGCACCCTCTGGGCTTGGCTGGCGTTTGTGGTGATCGACCGCTGGGTCAGCCACCCCGCCGCCTGGGCCGCGATTGTGGTGGTGACGGCGCTGGCGGGCTGGTGGGCCTGCACCGTCACCGGACGCCACATGGGCCAGCCCGATTCCAGCCACATGGTGATCGACGAAATTGTGGCGTTCTGGGCGGTGTTGTGGCTGGTCACGCCGGCATCGTTTGCGTGGCAGTTGTTGGCCTTTGGTCTGTTTCGCCTGTTCGACGCGGTGAAGGTCGGCCCCATGGCCTGGGCCGACCAGCGCTTCAAAGGCTTGGGCTGGCGCGGTGGCTTTGGTGTCATGCTCGACGACGCCGCTGCGGCCCTGTGCACCCTGCTGGTGCTGTCGGTGCTGACCCGGACCTTGGCATGAACAGCCTGCCGCTGGATGTGTGTGCCGCGCTGGCCGGCGCGTTGCGCGCACGCGGCTGGCGCATGGCCAGCGCCGAGAGCTGCACCGGGGGTCTGGTCGCCGCCAGCTGCACTTCGCTCGCGGGATCGAGCGACTGGTTCGAGCGCGGCTGGGTGACCTACTCCAACCTCGCCAAAACCACCGAACTGGGGGTGGACGCAAAGCTGATCGAGGCCCACGGCGCGGTCAGTGAAGCCGTGGCACGCGCCATGGCCACAGGCGCGGTCGAACACGCCGCCGTCGATTGCGCGCTGTCGATCACCGGCGTGGCGGGACCGGGTGGCGGCAGCGCAGCCAAGCCGGTGGGCACGGTGTGGTTTGGCTGGGCCACGACCAAGGGCGTGTTCAGCGAACGGCTGCTGTTGCCGGGCGACCGCACCGCCATTCGCGTGGCCGCCACACGCCACGCACTGGACGGCTTGCTGATCCGCCTGTGATCGGGACAAGCTGCCACCTGCAAAAAACACCAAATCCGGCTACCATGCTGGCCTTTGGCAGTTTCCCCAGCCACTTCACAGAAAGCCAGACCATGTCGGCCAGCGCCCACTCGCTCACCTACGTCAAATTCCTGCACTTGGCGAACGCCTTGCGCCAAGGGCCGGGTGCGCCCGAGCTGGACTCGCTGGAGGAGCGCTTGCTCAACTCGCTGGCGGCGGCTTGGCACACCGGCCACCGCATCAAGGTGCTGGAAGTGGCGCGCCTGCTGCCCGACACCTCGGAGCGCACGATTTTTCGGCGCCTCAAGACGCTGGAAGACAAAGGCTTGATCACGTTCATGACCGACCCGCAGGACCAGCGGGTGCGCCATGTGCTGCCCACGCCCAAAACCGACGCCTACTTTGCCCGCTTGGGCGAATGCATGAGCTTGGCACACCAGGGGTGACGCCATGACGCCGCGCACCGTGGCGCTGGAAGTGGGCGCCGTCGCCGCTTTGTGGGTGCTGCTGTTCCAACTCAACAGTTGGCTGTTTGCACGCTGGGAAACCAGCGCCTTGGCCAACTGGATTTTTTTGCCCGCCGCATTGCGCTTGGTCGCGGTGTTGATTTTGGGTTGGCGCGGTGCCGCAGGTCTCTTCTTGGGCGCGCTGATCACCAGCGCCCTGATGAACGCCCCATGGCCCGAAAACGTGGTGCTGCCAGCTCTGAGCGCATTGGGGCCGGTACTTGCGGTGAAATTGGCCCGCGATCACTTGCGTTGGTCGGTGGACTTGCAGGGATTGCGCTATTCGCACCTGGTGTTGCTGGCGGCGTTGGGTGCCATCAGCAACGGCTTGCTGCACCACGTGTATCTGGCGCTGTCGGCCCCGGATCTCGACTGGGACTCGGTTTTCGTCACCATGGTGGGGGGAGACTTGGTCGGCACTTTTGTGGTCATGGTGATCGCATCGGCGATCCTGCGTCGCCTCTCTTTGCCGCGCTGAACACTGCCACTTTTGGCTGACTGTGCAGCCACTGTCTTCGGTCCTATCATGGCCCGACCTTGACAGGAGACAAGCATGCTGGATCGGCTGAACGCGGTGTACCCGGTGCGGTACACCGTGATGGGGCTGTGTGCCCTGGGTGCGGTGTTGGGCCTGGCGCTGTGGTGGACGGCGGGTTATAGCCTCTGGTGGTTCGTCTGTGCCACCGCCCTGTGCTGGGTGGGTCTGCGCGACATGCGCCAGACCAAAAGTGCGGTGCGGCGCAACTACCCCATCATCGGCAACGCGCGCTTCATGCTGGAAAAAATCCGGCCCGAAATCCGCCAGTACTTTCTGGAAAGCGACACCGAGGCCACGCCGTTTTCGCGCAGCCAACGCAGCTTGGCCTACGCCCGCGCCAAAGGGGAGACCGATAAGCGCCCGTTTGGCAGCCAGATCGACATGAAGGCCGACGGACATGAGTGGATCAACCACTCCATGGTGCCGAGCTATGTGGCGGGTCACGACTTTCGTCTGGTGGTGGGCGGACCGGCCTGTCTGCAACCCTACGAGGCGAGTGTGCTCAACATATCGGCCATGAGCTTTGGCTCACTCTCGGGCAATGCGGTGCAAGCGCTCAACGCGGGCGCACGACGCGGCGGTTTTGCCCACGACACGGGTGAAGGCTCGGTGTCCCGATACCACCGCATGCACGGCGGCGACCTGATCTGGGAAATCGGCTCGGGCTACTTTGGCTGCCGAGACGACGCTGGCGCCTTCGACCCCGAGCGCTTTGCCGCCACCGCCAGCGATCCGCAAATCAAGATGATCGAGATCAAGCTCAGCCAAGGCGCCAAGCCGGGTCACGGCGGCGTGCTGCCGGGCCCCAAGGTGACGCCCGAAATCGCCGAGGCGCGCGGTGTGCCAGTGGGAGTGGACTGCATCTCGCCGGCCTCGCACAGCGCGTTCTCCACCCCGCTGGAGCTGATGCGTTTCATTGAACAACTGCGCCAGCTCTCGGGTGGCAAGCCAGTGGGCTTTAAGCTGTGCATTGGCCACCCGTGGGAGTGGTTTGGCATCGTCAAAGCCATGCTGGAGACCGGCATCGCGCCCGACTTCATTGTGGTCGACGGCTCAGAAGGCGGCACCGGCGCTGCGCCGCTGGAGTTCACCGACCATGTGGGCTCGCCGCTGCAAGAGGGACTGCGCCTGGTGCACAACACCTTGGTGGGCGTGAACCTGCGCAGCGTGATCCGCATCGGTGCCTCGGGCAAGATCATCAGCGCCTTCGACATGGCGCGCGCCATGGCCCTGGGCGCCGACTGGTGCAACAGCGCGCGTGGCTTTATGTTTGCGCTGGGCTGCATCCAAGGCCAAGCCTGCCACACCGGCCACTGCCCCACCGGCGTGACCACCCAAGACCCGGTGCGCCAACGCGCCCTGGTGGTGCCCGACAAAACCTTGCGGGTGTACAACTTCCACCAAAACACGCTCAAGGCGCTCAAAGAACTGGTGCAGGCCGCCGGCTTGAAGCATCCCAACCAGATCACCGCTCAACACATCGTGCGGCGGGTCAAAGACAACGAGGTGCGCTTGCTCGAAGAGCTGCTGCCCACGGTGGCGCCAGGCTCTTTGCTGGAATCAGACGCCCCACCGCTGCCGGTGTTCGCTTACTGGGCCAAGGCGCGCACCGACTCGTTTGCGCTGGTCTGACCTGGCCACTGGCGCTGCACTACCGCCCCCAGGCGCGCCAAGCGCTTGGCCATGCACAAGACGGCCGCGTCCTTGCTCAGCAGCCAAGCGCGGTGTTGTGCCGCCAAGTCGACGAACTTCTGGTCGTCGCCGTCCTTGCAGGTGTAGGGCGCCTTCGGCGCCTCAGACACCCCCGTGGTCAGCGACAGCCAGCGCGCCATCACCGCGTCCACCGACAAGCCGCTGGCCTCGCGCCGGCGGGCGATGAGCGGGTAGTCCAACACCCGCCGGGCCTCGTCCAGCATGGGCTGGGTGATCAGCCAGCGCAGCTGGCGCCGCTCCAACGCTTGGCGCAGCGGCTGGGCCGCCGGGTCGTCGAAGACCAGCAGGTCCAGCGCCACATTGGTGTCGATCACCACCGCGGTGGCGTCGGCGGGCGTGTTCACGCGCTGGGCTCCTGGCGGCGCGCCAGCAAGTCAAAGCGGAACAAGCGGCATTCGATCGGGCCGTTCCACATGGGCACGCGGCGGCTGGGTTTGAAGCGCATCTGACCGGGCAGGCCTTGGTCGGGCGTGAGCAGCCACGCGGTCCAGCCGGCGTAGTGGGTTTTCCAATGCGCGGCGAGTTGTTCAAAAAACTGCGCGTTGTCGCTGTCCACACCGTCCACTTGGGCCGACTCTCGACCCAAGCCAGCGGCAGCGGCCGGCGCGGCGGATGCTCCGACGCTGAATGTGCGCGGCGCGCGCGGCACGCGGTCGGCGGCGCGCTGACCGGCCACACCGGCGGCCGCAATCCGCTCGCCATAGGGCGGGTTGAGCAGCATCACCCCGGCGCGGGCGGTGGGCGGCTGGCGCTGCAGGGCGTCACCACCGCGCAGCTCCACAGCAAACGCGATGCCGGCGCGCTCGGCGTTGCGCTGGGCAAAGTCGACCATGCGAAACGCCACGTCGCTGCCAAACACAATGGGCGCGTGGCCGGCCGGCCAGTCGCGGCGCGAGCGCGCCGCCTCGTCCTTCAAGCCATTCCACACATGCGGTTGATACGGCAACAGCTTCTCAAACGCAAAGCGCCGCTGCAGGCCGGGCGCCACACCGAGCGCGATCTGCGCGGCTTCGATCACCACCGTACCGCTGCCGCAGCACGGGTCGTACAGCGGCGCGATGTCGTCCACCGACGCGGCATCGCGCGCCTGCACGTCCCAGCCGGTGGCGGCGATCATGGCAGCGGCCAAGGTTTCTTTGAGCGGCGCATCGCCCTTGTCGGCGCGCCAGCCGCGTTTGAACAGCGGCTCCCCCGAGGTATCGATGTAGAGCGTGAGCGCCTCGGCGCTCAGGTGCACATGCACCCGCACATCGGGCCAGGTGGTCTCCACGCTCGGGCGCTCGCCGGCCTTGGCGCGGAAGCGGTCGCACAGCGCATCTTTGACCTTCAAGGCGGCAAAGTTCAGGCTTTTGAGCGGCGAGCGCTGCGCGGTCACATCGACCTTAAAAGTCTGGCGCGGGGTGAACCAGATTTCCCACGCCACCTCGGACGCCGCGTCGTACAGGTCTTGCTCGTCGCGGTAAGGTCCGTGCCACAGCTGCACCAACACCCGCTGCGCGAGGCGGCTGTGCAGGTTCAGGCGCAAAGCGTCGCGCCAACTCGCCGACAGCGCCACACCGGCGCGCAAAGCGTGTGGCCGGGCGTCGGGGCAAATGCGCGCCACCTCGTCGGCCAGCAACGGCTCCACGCCAGCGGCGCAGGGCAAAAACAAGTGCAATTGGTTCATGAACAAAACTCTCTGGCGCGGCGCGCTGGCGCCGGGCCTGGTGAAAGGGGCCTCAGCGCTTGCGCAGGTTGGCGGGGGCGATGCGCAGCGCTTCGCGGTACTTGGCCACAGTGCGGCGCGCGCATTCGATGCCCTGCTCGCGCAGCATGTCTGAGATCTGGTTGTCCGACAGCGGCTTGGCCGTGTCTTCGGCGCTGACAAACTGTTTGATGAGCGCACGCACCGCAGTGCTTGACGCGTTGCCGCCGGTCTCTGTCCCCAAGGCCGAGCCAAAAAAATACTTCAGCTCAAAGGTGCCAAAAGGCGTGGCCATGTATTTGGCGGTGGTCACACGGCTGATGGTCGATTCGTGCAGACTCAATTCTTCCGCAATTTCGCGCAGCACCAAGGGGCGCATGGCCAGTTCGCCGTGAGCGAAGAAATTGCGCTGGCGCTCCACAATCGCGCTCGACACCCGCAAGATGGTGTCAAAGCGCTGTTGGATGTTTTTGATGAACCAACGCGCCTCTTGCAGCCGCTGCTGCATCGAAGCCGCCCCCGCTTCGCCCTCGCGCCGTCCGCCCTTGACGGCGTTGGCGTAGATGTCGTGCACCCGCAGGCGCGGCATCACGTCGGGGTTGAGTTGGACCTTCAGGCCACGCCCTGCGCGGGTGACGATGACGTCGGGCACCACCAGGTTGCGCTCCACATCGGCAAAGCGGCGTCCCGGTTTGGGTTCCAGTCGAGCCACCAAGGCCATGGCCTCGCGCACCGTGGGCTCGTCACAAGCGCAGAGCACCGCGAGGCGCTTCACATCGCGCTTGGCCATGCCCTCAAGGCTCTGCGAGACCATGCGCAGCGCGGCCTGGGCGGCCGGGGTGTTGCGCATGTCTTCAATCTGAAGCCGCAAGCATTCGGCCAGATCGCGCGCGCCCACACCCACCGGCTCCATCGATTGCAGGTGCTCCAGTGCCTCTTCGAGTTTGGCTTGCAGCATCTCCAGCACATGAAACTCGGGCTCAGCCTGTGGGTCGCCGGTTTGCAGGCGGTACCAGGCCAGGGCCAGATCGGTCAAGGGATCGTCCAAATAGCCGTCGTCGTTGAGCGACTCGATCAACAGGTGCAAGCCGGCCTGTACCGCCGCGTCCACCCGCAGGCAACGCGCCTGTTCGTGCAGGTGGTCCTGCAGGCTGACGTGCGAGCGCGCCAGCTCGGTGGCGGTGGCCGTCTCGTCGTCGGCGGTGCTGCCGTTGCGCGGCGGGGCGTCCCCGCCCCATTCGCTGTCGTCGGGTGCCATCTCCACCGTGCCGTCGCCGTCCCAGCTCTGCTCCACATCGGGCGCGCCGTCGATGCTCGCCTCGGCCTGCGTGGCGCTGTCGGATTCGGCGGCGCTGTCGCCGCTGGCACTGGTGGTGGGCGCGGTGAAGGGCAGATCGACGGCGGCGGTGTCGCCCAGTTCGGCGAGTTGTTCGCCCGCGCTCACCGGCGCGTCGGCTTGATCCACACCAAAGGCTTCGCGCTCGGCGCTGTCGTCGGCGCGTTCCAGAAACGGGTTGTCATCGAGCATTTGCTCGACTTCCTGTGCCATTTCCAGCGTCGAGAGTTGCAACAGCCGGATCGACTGCTGCAGCTGGGGCGTGAGCGCCAGGTGCTGGGAGACGCGCAGTGACAGGCCTTGCTTCATGGCTCAGGCCTCACATGCGGAAGTGTTCACCGAGATAGACCCGGCGCACGTCGGCGTTGTCCACAATCTCGGCCGGTGTGCCGCTGGCCAGCACATGGCCATCGCTGATGATGTAGGCGCGGTCGCAAATGCCCAAGGTTTCGCGCACGTTGTGATCGGTGATCAACACCCCAATGCCGCGCGACTTCAGAAAGCCGATGATGCGCTGGATCTCAATCACCGCGATCGGGTCGATGCCCGCAAACGGCTCGTCAAGCAGAATGAACTGCGGGCTGGTGGCCAAGGTGCGCGCGATCTCTACCCGGCGCCGCTCGCCGCCCGATAGCGCGGGCGCGGGCGAATCGCGCAGGTGCTCGACCCGCAGGTCTTGCAGCAGGCCGCTCAAACGCCGGTCGATGTCGGCGTTGCTCAAGGACTTGCCGCGCTCATCGACCTGCAGCTCCAGCACCGCGCGCACGTTTTGCGCCACGGTGAGTTTGCGGAAGATTGAGGCCTCTTGTGGCAAATACCCCAGCCCCATTCGCGCACGGCGGTGGATCGGCAGGCTGTCAACCCGCTGACCGTCCAGGGTGATCTGGCCGCCGTCGGCGCGCAGCAGGCCCACCAGCATGTAAAACGAGGTGGTTTTGCCCGCGCCATTGGGGCCGAGCAAGCCCACCACTTCGCCCTTGTCCACGCCCAGGGACACGTTTTTCACCACTTGGCGGCTTCCATAGGCTTTTTTCAGCCCAGTGGCCTCCAGGCGTCCGGTTGATGCGGCCGTCACCGGGTGGCGTCCTTCATGCGATCGCTCGGTTTGAGCGCAGCGGGTGCCGCAGGAGCTTGCGTGGCAGTGGCTCCGGGCTTGGGCACCGGGGTCAACATGGCTTTGACCCGACCGCTGGGGTTGTCAGCGCTGCGGGCCTGCCCTTCGACAGTGAAAATTTCGGTTTGCCCGTTGTAGACGATGGTCTGGCCCGAGGTCTCGTCGTTGAGCTGGGTGCCACGCAGGCGACGCAGCACCGCCCGCCCCTGAAAGGTCACGGTGTCGGTCTGGCTGTCGTACACGATGCGTTCGCCCTCGCCCTCAATCCACTCGTCAACGCCTTCGCGCTTTTGCCGGAAGAACGCGCGCGATCCCGATGTGGCGGTGAGGGTGCTGTTCTGACTGCCGTCGGGCGCCTGCTTCACCACAGCTTGCTGACCGCGCATGGTGATGGTGCCTTTGGTGATGACCACATTGCCGGTGATCACCGTGGTCTGCTGAGCGTCTTCGTGTCGCAACGCGTCGGCTTCGACGTTCATCGGCTTGTCGCGGTCGGCCCGCTCGGCGGCGGCGGGCACGGCCGAGGCCAGCAGGCACAGCCACAAGACAGGGGCGATCGATCGGTTCAAGGGCATAGGCTGGGGCATGAAACTTGCATCGGATTGTAGCCAGCCAGAACCGTGTGCGGCACGGCGCCAGTGCTTGCCGACAGCGCGCGCAACAAAAAAGGCCCCGGAGGGCCTGAGCGTCAGCGCTCGCGCGGCGCTTAGGTCTTGCGCAAATCGGCGATCAGCGCGTCTGCGATGACCAGCGTACGCGGGCCTTGACCGCTGATGTAATAGCGCCCGGCGACGCCCAGCGCGGGCGTGCCTTCCACTTGATAAGCGTCTTGCAGTTGGGTGGCCCGCTTGGCTTTGCCCGCCACACCAAACGAGTTGTAAAACTGGTTGAACTGGGTCTTGTCGATGCCCTGCTGGGCGATCCAGTCGGCCATGACCGCCGGGTCTTGCAAACGCACCTTGTCGACATGCACCGCGCGGAAAGCCTTCTCGTGCAGAGCCTCCACCTTGCCCATGGCCTCCAGTGCGTAGTACAAGCGCTGCAGCGGTTCCATCGCCGGGCTGAACGCCACTGGCGTGCGGCGCACCACCACATTGGCCGGCTTTTTGGTCATCCACGCCGAGAGCAAGGGCTCAAAGTTGTAGCAGTGGATGCAGGTGTAGGCGAAAAATTCGAGCACCTCGATCTGGCCGGCCTTGCTGTCCACCGGCGCCGGGCGCTGCAGGCGCAGGTAATCGGTGCCCTCCTTCAGACCGGCGATTTGCGCCTGAGCGGGAAGCGCAGCGCCCAGACCTGCGGCGATGGCGAATTGAGAAAACTGACGACGGTTCTGCATGAGGTTCACTCCAGAGGGGGATGCTGTGTGGACGCCCAACGGGCGCCCGAGTTCCCGTTTCAGGGCTGCTGGACCCGCACCAAGGCGGCTTCCACGCCACCGGCCTTGAGCTGGCCGAGCGCGGATTCGGCTTTGTCCTGCTCTTTGTAGGGGCCCAAACGGACGCGGTAAATGGGTTTGCCCGCCTGCTCGCGCTCACTGACCTGCGCGTTCAAGCCCAACAGGGCAAGACGGGCGCGCTGGGCTTCGGCTTCATCGGCCGCGCGGAACGCACCCGCTTGGACAAAAAAGATCAGCTTGTCGGCCGCAGCTGCCGCTGGAGCGCTTGCCGCGGTATTGGCTTTGTCCTTGAGCAGATCTCCCACCGCGTCGGGGGTAGCGGGGCTGGCGTTTGGCGCTGGGGTCGCGGCGGCTTCGGTGGGCACTGTCGGCTCGGCGGGAGCCACAGGCGCTGGAGGCGCCGGCAGCTCGTGCTTAAAGCCCATGCCCGCGTTCGGATTCCAGCCCTTGTTGCGCTCGGCTTCCTGCACATCTTGCTCGGCCTTGCGGGTGATGCCTCGGTCGACAAAGGGCACAGGCACCTTGGTCACATACACCGCCACCGCCAAAGCGGCGCCCACACCCAGCACCAAGCCGAGCACAAAACCGATCAAGGTGCCCCCCCGGGCGCGTTGGGGTACAAACATGGCGTTCTTTCGCATCGGGCCAAGCCTCACATTTTTTGGGGTGCGCTCACACCGAGCACAGCCAAGCCATTGTGCAGCACCTGCGCGGTGGCAGCGACCAGCGCCAAGCGCGCCAGTTTGACCGCTTCGTCATCGACCAAAATGCGCTCGGCGTCGTAGTAGCTGTGGTAGCTAGCCGCCAGTTCGCGCAGATAAAAGGTCACGTCGTGCGGCGCAAAGTCCTGCGCCGCAGCGGTGAGCATGGCCGGGTACTGGGCGAGCTTGAGCATCAGCGCTTGAGCAGCGGGGCTGTCCAGCGGGCTGAGGTCGACGCTGGCGAGTCGCTCGCGCTCCCCGCCCCAGCTCGCCAGCACCGAGCAGATGCGCGCGTGGGCGTACTGCACGTAATACACCGGGTTGTCGTTGTTCTGCTGCACCGCCAGGTCGACGTCAAAGGTGTATTCGGTGTCGGGCTTGCGGCTGAGCAAGAAGAAGCGCACGGCGTCCTTGCTGGTCCATTCGATCAAGTCGCGCAGCGTTACGTAACTGCCGGCGCGTTTGCTGATCTTGACCTCTTCGCCGCCCTTGACCACCCGCACCATGGTGTGCAGCACATAGTCTGGGTAGCCTTCGGGAATGCCCACCTCGGCGGCCTGCAGGCCGGCGCGCACCCGCGCGATCGTGCCGTGGTGGTCGGTGCCCTGGATGTTGATGACCTTGCTGAAACCGCGCTCCCACTTGGCAATGTGATAGGCCACATCGGGCACAAAGTAGGTGTAGCTGCCGTCGCTTTTGCGCATGACACGGTCTTTGTCGTCGCCGTAATCGGTCGACTTCAGCCACAGCGCGCCGTCCTGCTCGTAGGTTTTGCCGTTGGCGACAAGCTTGTTAACCGTCGCCTCTACCCGGCCGCTGGTGTAGAGGCTGGATTCGAGGTAGTAGTGGTCAAACTTGACCTGGAACGCTTGCAGGTCCAAATCTTGTTCGTGGCGCAGATAAGCGACCGCAAACTGGCGGATGCCGTCTATGTCGTTCACATCGCCGCTGGCGGTGAAGCTGCGGTCGTCGGCCTGCACCGTCTTCTTGGCCAAAAAGTCGTTGGCAATGTCCTGGATGTAGTCGCCGTTGTAGGCGGCCTCGGGCCACACGGCGTCACCTGGCTTGACGCCTCGGGCGCGCAGCTGCGTGCTGGTGGCCAGGGTGCCGATTTGCACACCGGCATCGTTGTAATAGAACTCCCGGTGCACCGACCAGCCCTGGGTGGAGAACAGGTTGCAGATCGCGTCGCCGAGCGCCGCTTGCCGCCCGTGGCCCACATGCAAGGGGCCGGTGGGGTTGGCGGACACAAACTCCACCATCAGGCGTTGGCCGTTGGCCGGCTGTTCGCCAAAACAGGGACCAGCGCCCAGCACCTCGCGCACGATTTGCTGCTTGGCCTCGGGCTTCAAACGGATGTTGATGAAGCCGGGGCCGGCGATGTCTATGTCGGCCACCCATTGCTGGTACACGGGCTGCGCCAGCAAAGCGGCTTTGAGGCTCTCGGCCACTTGGCGCGGGTTGAGCTTCAAGGGCTTGGCCAGCTGCATGGCGGCGGTGACAGCAAAGTCGCCATGGGCGGCGACCTTGGGGGTTTCAAAAGCGGCACGGGCGCCAGCACCGGTGTCCAGCGCGTCGAGCGCGTTGGCCAAGCCGGCCAGCAAGTCTTGTTTGATGAGGAGCAT
>JBEIEH010000012.1:0-23276 GCA_040383055.1 Burkholderiaceae bacterium | reverse complement strand
GGTGGCTTTAGTCGTGCGTACTTGCACCACTTAGACCGCTGCGGCGAAATGCTCGGCCCTATGCTGGCCACCATCCACAACCTGCATTACTACCTCAACCTGATGCGCGAGGTGCGAGAGTCGCTGGACGCCGGCGCCTTCGGCGACTTCCGCGCCCGCTTCAAAACCGATCGGGCGCGCGGGGTATGAGGCTGGGTCGCGCCGGCATCGGAGCCCTGCTGATCGCCGCGCTGGCGCTGGCCACCGCCGGTTGCGCCACCCGCTTCAACCCGCAGGGCGAAGTCGCCGCGCCCGTGCTACAAGTGCAGCAGCGGGTGCAACTCACGCCCTTGGGCGACGGCATCGCGGCGCGGGCCGAAGACCTGCAGACCGGCGACATTTTGTTGTCGTCGACCCAGTCGCTGGTGTCGCTGGGTATCCGCGCCTTCACCTTGTCGCCGGTCAGCCACGCCGCCCTGTATGTGGGAGACGGTCAGGTGGTCGAATCGGTGGGCGCCGGTGTACAGCAGCGGCCCCTGGCCGACTATTTGGACAGCGAATCCACCGTGGCGGCGTTTCGCCACCCAGAGGTGAGCGCGCAGCAAGCGCAGCGCCTGCAGGCCTACGCACGCGGTGTGGTGGGGCAGAAGTACAACCCAGTGGGGATCGTGCTGCAAGCGCCGTTCACCGTGCAGCGCCGTTACTGCGAACTGCCCGTGGTGCCTGGCTTTGTGCGCGACCTGTGCGTGCGCGGGTTGGGCGCGGTGTACATGGGCGCAGCGCGCAACGACCGCTTTTTCTGCTCGCAGTTGGTGCTGCAGGCTTATCAAGCGGCCGGGCTGCCGCTGACCAGCGCCGACCCGCGGCTCATCAGCCCGGCCGACCTGCTGCACATGCGCGAAGGCGATGTGCCCTCGGTCAAAACCGAACAGGCGCTGCAGTACGTGGGGCACCTGAAACTCACCGGCGCCCCCGCCAGCGACACCGTGGGCCTGCGCCCGCTCACTGGCCCAGGTGCATGGTGAACTCAGCGCCGTCGTGCAGGCGGCAGCGGCCGGTGCCTTGGGTGGCGGAGTTCATGGTGTATTGGCAGCTCAGGTAACCGCCCCGGTTGCCGGCGCCACTGGCCATGCCGTCGCGGGCGCTGTTGGCGCGCCGCGTGGCCTCACCGGCAAACGACTCAGCGCCGATCACCGCCGCAAAGGTGCCCCGCCCTTGTAGGTCGTTGGTCACGTGCGCGTTCACCACGCCGTGGCGCGCGGCCAGGTCGTTGGCCGGGTACAGGCGGGCGGTCAACAGCACCGGCCCAGGCGCGGGCGCGGGTACCGCCACCGGCGGGGGCGAGGCGCGGTGGTCGATCGGCACCACATAACAGGCGCTCAGTCCGGCCACCGCAGCGGTCAAGACCGCGCCCAGCGCCAGGCGGCGCACACCATTCAGGAGGGCAACACGGACATCACTCGTTTCAGACATACAGATCCTCAAGGCCCAAGCACATGCTTGTGCCCGCATGGTGCGGCTCAGAAGAACAAAAAGCACCGTTTTTCTGTTCTGGTACAGATTTTTTATTCACTTAGTATCGCTTTAAGCAACTTGGCAATATTGCCAGTTGCACACCGGGCATCCGCACCTACAGTGGCGTCCGCCTGCCGCTCTGGCGGCACTGTCCAACCCTACACAGGAACACCATGCCCTTGAACCCGATCGTCCCCACCGTGCAAAAACCCACCGGCGCCTTTGTGGCCGCTTCTTGGACCGCCATGCTGGTGGGTGCACTCACCTTCCTGACCGGCCTGTGGAACGCGAGCATGGCGCTCAACGAAAAGGGCTATTACTTCACCCTGCTGCTGTTTGGGCTGTTCGCCGCCGTGTCGCTGCAAAAAACCGTGCGCGACAAGCTCGAAGGCATTCGCGTCACCGGCATTTATTACGGGCTGTGCTGGGTGTCGGTGGTGGCCGCGCTCTTGCTGCTGACCATTGGCCTGTGGAACGCCACCCTGAGCGACAGCGAAAAAGGCTTTTACGCCATGTCCTTCCTGTTGGCCCTGTTTGGCTCGGTCGCGGTGCAAAAAAACATCCGCGACCTGGCCCAGTTTGGCAGCGACGAGCCGCTGGTCGTCGCTGAAGAGAGCCCCACCGCCTGAGCGACAGGCCTGCGCCCACAGCCCGGCTACAGTGGGCACCATGTCGCCTGTTCCCCGTCATGTGCTGCCGGTGCTGGTGCTGGCCCAGTTCGCCGGCACCTCGCTGTGGTTTGCGGTCAACGCGGTCATGCCCGATCTGCAGCGCAGCTTCGGCTGGCCCGCCACCGCCGTGGGCACACTCACCTCGGCGCTGCAATTCGGCTTTATCTTGGGCACCTTGGTGTTTGCGCTCTTGGCGATTGCCGACCGCTTCAGCGCGCCCAAGGTGTTTCTGGCCTGCGCATTGGCGGGCGCGGTCTGCACCGTGGGGGCTTGGGCCATGGTGGCGCACTTTGAGGCGCTGCTGGCCTGGCGCTTTGCCACCGGCTTTTTTCTCGCCGGCATTTACCCGGTGGGCATGAAGATCGCGTCGCAGTGGTACCGCCAAGGCCTGGGCGCGGCGCTGGGTTATTTGGTGGGTGCGCTGGTGATCGGCTCGGCCAGCGCCCATGGCCTACGCGCCCTGGCCGATGCCCTGCCCTGGCCCAGCATCATGCTGGGCGTGGCGGCGCTGGCTGCGCTGGGTGGCCTGATGATCTTGACCCTGGGTGAAGCGCCGCAGGCCCAGGCCCGGGTCACCACCTTGCAATGGCAGGCGCTGGGCGCGCTGTGGACCGATGCGCGGGTGCGCAGCTCGGTGCTGGGCTATTTCGGGCACATGTGGGAGCTCTACACCGTGTGGGTGCTGATGCCGCTGATTCTGGCCACCCGGCTCAGCGGTGTGGAGCTGTCGTGGGCGGCCTTTTTTGTGCTGGGCAGCGGCGCGCTGGGTTGTGCGCTGGGCGGGCACGCCGCGCGACGCTGGGGCAGCGCCCGTGTGGCCGGCACCCTGCTGGGCATCAGCGGCCTGTGCTGCCTGGCCGCGCCCTGGCTGCTGCAGGCCAGCGACGCGGTGTTTTACGCTTGGTTGGTGGTGTGGGGCATCAGCGTGGCGGGCGATTCGCCCCAGTTTTCCACCCTGACCGCGCGCAACGCGCCGCCACAGGCGGTGGGCAGCGTGCTGACGCTGAGCAACAGCATTGGTTTTGGCATCAGCATTGTGAGCATTCTGCTGTTTGTGGCGCTGACCGAATGGGTGCCGCTGGGCTGGCTGCTGACCGGCCTAGCGCTGGGGCCGGCGCTGGGCTTGTGGGCGCTGCGACCGTTGGTGAAAGAAGGCGTGTGAACCACAGTCCCCCACACAGGGCACACACCGCAACCGCTGTACCGATCCGCTATCCTGCGTCCATGCCCTCCACCACCCCTGCCTCCATCCGCCACGCCGCCGCCTGGATGGCGGGCTGGCTCACGCTGATGGTGGTGATCGCCGTGGCCGGGCGCGAGGCCGCGCGCGAGCTGTCGGTGTTTCAAATCATGCTGATGCGCTCGGTACTGGGCATGGCCATGCTGTGGCCGCTGGTGCGCGCCGCCGGTGGCCTGGCCGCCATGCGCACCGAGCGGCTGCCCCAGCACATCGCGCGCAATGGGGTGCACTACGCGGCGCAGTACGGCTGGTTTGTGGCGCTGACCCTGATTCCACTGGCCCAGTTGGTGTCGATCGAATTCACCATGCCGATCTGGTCGGCGGTGCTGGCGGTGGTGTTTCTGGGCGAGCGCATGAACGGCCGCAAAGGGCTGGCGGTGGTGTTGGGACTGGTGGGGGTGGCGGTGATCGTGCGGCCCAACACCGGTGCAGTGGATGTGGGGCAGCTGATCGCACTGGCCTGCGCGCTGGGCTTTGCCGTGTCGGTGGTGTTGGTGAAATCGCTCACCCGCACCGACGCGGCGATTGCGGTGAGCTTTTGGATGCTGGTGGTGCAAAGCGCCATCGGCCTGGTGCCCGCGCTGCTGGCGTGGCAGTGGCCGTCGGCCGCCACCTGGGGCTGGGTGCTGGTGGTCGCGTTTTGTGGCACTTATTCGCACTACTGTTTTGCCCGCGCCATGCAACACGCCGACGCCACCGTGGTGGTGCCGATGGACTTTTTGCGGGTGCCGCTGACCGCGCTGGTGGGTTGGCTGGTGTATTCAGAGCAGGTGGACCTGTGGACCGGGCTGGGCGTGGGCCTGATTTTAGCGGCCAATGCGCTGAACCTGCTGCGCTGGCCGCTGCGCGGTGGCGCCAAGACCCAGACTTAAGCCGCCCGCAGCAAGCCCGCCACCCGATCCCGCAGCACGTCCACCGTCACGTCCACCGCCGGCACCGGTGCGCCCACATTCAAGCCCACTTGGCTGAACACACCGCGCCGCCACGGTTTGACCATGGCGGTGGGTTGATCGCCCACACGCTCGATGCGGCTGAAAAACGATCCCCACAGATTGGTCAACGCCATCGGCACCACGGCCACATCCACGCCGTCGGCGCGCGCCTGCTCCACGATCTTGACCACACCGCCCTTAAAGGGCGGTAGCGTGCCGTCGGGGGTGATGGCGCCTTCGGGAAAAATGCCCAGCACATCGCCTTCGCGCAGCACCTGTGCGGCCTGAGCAAACACGGCGTCAAAGGCGGCCGGGTCTTCGTTGCGCGGGGCAATCGGAATGGCCTTGGCCAGCTTGAACAACCAGCCCAGCACCGGCACTTTAAAAATGCGGTGGTCCATCAAAAAGCGGATCGGGCGCGGGCTGGCCGACATCAGCAACACCGCGTCGACAAAGCTGACGTGGTTGCACACCAGCACCGCCGCGCCCTGGGTGGGGATGTGCTCATCGCCCCGCACCTGAAAGCGGTACACCAGCCGCGACAGCAGCCAAGCCACAAAGCGCAGCAGGTATTCGGGCACCACCAAAAAGATGTAGCCCGCCACCACCGCGTTGAGCAGGCCGATGATGAGGAACAGCTCGCTGATGGAGAAGCCCGCGCTCAGCAAAGCGCCGGCCAACAAGGCGCTGGCGATCATGAACAGCGCGTTCAAGATGTTGTTGGCGGCGATCACCCGCGCGCGGTGGGTGGGCTGGCTGCGCATCTGAATCAGCGCGTACATGGGCACGCTGTAAATGCCGGCAAACAGCGACAGCAAAGCCAAATCGGCCAGCACCCGCCAGTGCGCGGGCTGGGCCAAAAAGGCCCACACGCCGAGCACCTCCGGCGCGGCCAAGCCCCGACTCGCGAAGTACAGGTCGACCGAAAACACCGTCATGCCGATGGCGCCCAGCGGCACCAGGCCAATTTCCACGTGGCGGCGGCTCAGCACCTCACAGAGCAGCGCGCCTGCGCCAATACCGACCGAAAACACCACCAGCAGCAGCGACGCCACTTGTTCGTCGCCGCGCAGCACATCGTGCGCAAAGGCGGGGAAGTTGCTCAGAAACACCGCACCAAAAAACCACATCCAGCTGATGCCCAGCAGCGAGCGGAACACCACGATGTTGCTGTGCGCGAGCTTGAGGTTGCGCCAGGTTTCGGTGACAGGGTTCCAATTGATGGTGAGCCCGGGATCGGTGGCGGGTGACACCGGCACCGCCTGCGCCAACAGTCGCCCCAGCACCGCGAGCCCCACACACGCGGCGGCCACATAGTGCGGCCCCACCAGCGGCATGGCGATCAACAAACCGCCGGTCACATTGCCCAGCAGGATGGCGACAAAGGTGCCCATCTCCACCATGCCGTTGCCCCCGGTGAGTTCGCGGTCGCTCAAATGCTGCGGCAAGTAGGCGAACTTCACCGGCCCAAACAGGGTGGAATGCAGCCCCATCAGAAACACACACAGCAAGAGCAGTGGCACGTTTTGGGTCCAAAAACCCCAGCCGGCCAGCGCCATGACGGCAATCTCCAGGTTTTTGACCTGCCGGATCAGCCGCTCCTTGGGGTATTTGTCGGCCAGCTGGCCGCTGGTGGCCGAGAACAGCACAAAGGGCAAGATGAACAGCGCCCCAATCACCAAACCCGCCAGCGACGAGGGCAGCCACTGCAGCTGGATCTGGTAGGTCACTAGCACAGTGAAGGCGAATTTGAAGACGTTGTCGTTGCCCGCGCCCAAAAACTGCACCCAAAAAAACGGGCCAAAACGGCGCTGGGTGAGCAAGGCAAACTGGTGGCTGTGGGCCGGCGCGGGAGCGGCAGAGACGGAGTCGGTCATGGGGGCAAGGTCCTTCCTGAGGGGGTGCCGATCGCTCAGGCGGCACTGCGCGCAGCATTGTGCCGCAGCGGCTGGCGCGCCACGGCGCTCCACACCGGCACGGCGGCCAGCGCGGCCACCAGGTGCTTCAGGCTGTGGCCCGACACCGCGCGGCCGGTGGCCTCAAACACCGCCGCGTCGCCCACCTCCAGCGCTTTGGCCAAGGCGTACAAGCCAATCAAGGCCCACACGTTCAGACCGATGGCGCCCGGCACCGGCCGGCGCAACGCCAAGCCGACGATGGCGGCCATGCCGCCAAACTGCAGCACCGCCCACGGCAGCACATCACCCGCCAGCAGCGGCCAAACGGCCGACAACACACCCACTGGCAACAGCACTTGCAAAGCCCGGCTGGCGCTGAACTGTCCCACCCGCTCGGCCACAGCGAGGGAGAGCGCCCCCGCAAAAGCCACCGCCATGCCCAAACGATCCCACATCAGACCGCTGGCGTCGGGCGCCCAGTGGTACCAGGCCGAGCCGAACCCTGTGAGCAAAAGCCCAACAAAAAACACCCCAGCGGCGCGCCGACTGGCGACGGGCAGCTCGCGCCCGCGCCACACCCACAGCCCCCCAGCGCCGGCCAAGGACAGCGGCAGGTTGCTGCACACGTCCAGTGTGTTGGGAATGCCCCACCACTGGCGCGCGTCCACAAAGGGGTGGCCGTGGGCGTACAAGTGGGTGTGCCCATGGGCGTTCAACGACACGCCCAATGCGTCGGACACCGCGGGGCCGAGCAGCAAGGCCAACAGCCACAGCACGGCCCACAGGGCAGCGGCCAAGACCACAACGGGCGAGACCGAAGGGGACGAACAAGAGACGGACGGGATCAACAGCACACGCATCACAAGCTCCGTAGGGGCACACACATGGCGCGCAGTGTGGGCCGCGCCGCGCTCAACAAGACGCGTTTGGCGCTACAGTTGAATCCACTGTGACCACCCGTATCGAATTTCGATACCACGCCATGAGCACCACCGTCGACCTCGTCAGCGCGATCAAAAAAGAACTCAAAGCGCTCAACATGACCTACGCAGACCTGGCGCAAGCGCTGGGCATGGCTGAGTCCAGCGTCAAGCGCATGCTGGCCAAAGGCGATATGTCGCTGAGCCGGGTGGACGAGATCTGCCGCGCGCTCAAGCTCGACTTTGCCGAGCTGGCGCGGCGGGTGGCCGATGCGCAACCGCTGCTTCAGCGCCTGAGCGTCGAGCAAGAGCGCGCGGTGGTGGCCGACAAACGCCTGCTACTGGTGGCCATTTGTGTGCTCAGCCAATGGACGCTGGAGCAAATGACCGGCGCTTACCGCTTGAGCGAGGCCGAGGCGGTGAAGGCGCTGGTGCAGCTCGACCGCATCGGCATCATCGAGCTGCGCCCACTCAACCGCTACCGGCTCAAGCTGGCCAAAACCTTTCGCTGGCTGCCGCATGGTCCGGTGATGACCTATTTCCGCGAGCACGCGCTGCTTGACTACTTCAGCGGTGGATTCAACGGCGAGGCCGAGGGCCTGATGCTGGTGCACGGATCGGTGAGCCGGGCGCTGGCGCCGGCCTTTCTGGACCGGCTGCAGCGGGTGGCGCAAGACTTTGCCCAACAACACCAAGCCGACCAGAAGCTGGCCGACAAAGACCGCGAGGGCTACACCCTGGTGCTGGCCATGCGCCGCTGGGAATTTGAGGCCTTTGCCGCGCTGCGGCGCTGAGGGATCACAGGCTCACACGCCCTCGGGCTCGTCCTGCACAAACACGGTGAGCACACCGGTGTAGCCATAGAGCCGATGGTGGGCGATTTCGCCGGCGGCAAAAAAGCCGACCAAGGGCACATCGCCCAGCGCGCGTTTGACGATCTGCAATTCGGCGCTGGGGGCGCCAAAGTGCGGGCCGCCGCGTCCGGTGCAGCTGACGTAAATGGCGCCCGCGATGCGCCGCGAGGCGGCGGTGTGCTGCGGCGCGGGGTCGTCGGCGCTCAGACCGCCACTGGGCGGCTCCGCGTGCTCGGGCTCCAGCGCTTCGCGCAGCTCGGTGCACACCCGCACCAAGTCGGCCCGCGCGGCCTGGGCGTTGCGGGTGCAAAACGCCAGCCGGGTGCCCACTGGGGTGTCGTGTGCCACGGCCACCGCCTGGCGCGCCGGGTCCAACCCAATCAGGTGGCGCACCAACACGTCTTCGCCCAACTCAGGGCGGCGGCGCTGCGCCTCGGACTTGGCGGGCCACGACAGGCCCACCAAGGTCTCGCGCAGGCGCGGCACCGCTTGGGCGGGCTCGCTCAGGTCGATCTGCCGCTCGCGCAACAACACCTCCAGCGCCGGCTCGCCGTCAAGCGCGATCACCACATGGGCGTCGCTGGCGGTGACAGTGTGTGGCGCAGCCACCGGCTGGGCGCCTTGGGTCAGGCGCGACAGCAAGGGCACGCTGTCGTCAAACGCCACCCCACTGAGGCCACCGCGAAACACGGCGCTGTTGGCCTCGCCCTGTGCACCCGAGGCCAGAGCAAACTGCACCGCCGCGCCACGCGCGCTGGGCAGCCCCCCAAAGAGGTAACGGCTGGTGGTGCGGTCGGCCATGTCGGACACCAGCTCGGCCAAATCGGGGCCGGTCGGGTCGGCGTGAAGCAGCGCGCTGTGGGCCACAAAGCCTTGGTCCCCGCGGCCGCTCGGCGACAGCGGGGCAACACCGCTGAACACCCGGTACTGCTGTGGCGACAGGTCGCACAACATGACCGCCAGCGCCGGCTCGTCGAAATACTCCACCCCGCTGGCGGCGATGCCCACCCCCACCGTGCCGGCCCAGTCGCTCACCTCGGGCAGCTCGGTGCGCAGGTAGACCAGCAGCTCGGTGGCGTCGCCGGCGTAGTGGTCGGTGATGTAGAGCAGCCCCAAGGGTGGCGCGCTGGCGTGGTCGGGCAGCGCCATCTGGGCGCGCAGCTGCGCCACCACCAGCGCAGCGGCCATGCGCCATTGCGGGTGGGTGGCGTGGGCGTGCGGAAAACGTTTCACTTTTGGCGGCGATTCGTCGCCCCACGGGGCGCAGTTTTTTTGGCGGCCGGCTGGGCGCGGCTGGTGCGGGCACCGGTGGCTGCGCCTTTTTTGGCCGGCGCGCGCTTGGCCGTGGCGGGCGCGCGTGCGGACTTCCTGGTGGCCGAGGTTTTGAGCGGCGCGGTGGCGGCTTTGGCCACTTGCTCGGCGGCGGCCATGCCGGGCACCACCACCTCTTGCAAAGCTTGGCTGGCGATCGACTGGAATTGCTGGCTCAGCGCGCCCCACCACTGCAGCGGATCGACCTTGGGCGACGCGGACTCGGTGGCCTCGGTCTTGTCGGTGGTGGCGTCAGGGGTGGACTCGGCTTGCGGCGCTGGCTCTGGTGCACGTGCGGCTGGCTGTGGCGGCACCTCAAAGCCGGCGAACTGGTGTTTGCGCTTGGGCGTGGCAAAGGTCTGGGGGTCGACCTGCATGGCCTGCGCCATCTCGCCGAGGTTGACGTTCATGGTCTTGAGCGTGGCCAAGGTCATTTTCTGCACCTCCAGCGCTTGGATGGTGGCGGCCAAGGCCTTGCTGTTTTGCTCCAGCCAGAAATGCACCGCCTTGAGTTCTTGGATGCGTTTGTCCAGCTCTTCCACGTCCAAGGTGGGCGCGACCCAGTGGTTGAGCTGTGGCAGGCCGCTGGCTGTGGCCCCCAGCTGCTGGCCTTGCTGGGCCAGGGTTTTCAGAAACTCAAATCCGGGCACAAAGGCGGCAAAGCCGCTGGCGTTCTGGCTCATGGGACGTCTCCTGGCTGCAACAACAAGGGCTCACAGGCCGCCAAACTGCGGCGGGCGGCGTTCGCGCAAGGATGCCACACCTTCGCGCACATCGGGACCGGCAAACCCCATGAATTCCAGCGCCAGCGAGGTGTCGAAGGTGGGGCCGGCCTGGCGCAGCCAGTTGTTGAGCGAGTACTTGGTCCAGCGGATCGCGCTTTGGCTGCCGTTGGCCAGGCGGTCGGCCACTTCGTAGGCCTTGTCGAGCAGTTGGGCGTCGTCTACCGCCAGCGACACCAGGCCGATGCGCTCGGCCTCTTCGCCACTGATCGGGTCGCACAGCATCAGGTAGTACTTGGCCTTGGCCAGACCACAGAGCAGCGGCCACACAATGGCCGCGTGGTCGCCCGCCGCCACGCCCAGCCGGGTGTGGCCATCCACAATGCGCGCGCTTTTGCCTGCAATGGAAATGTCGGCCAGCAGACCGGCCACCAAGCCCGCCCCCACCGCCGGCCCGTGCATGGCGCTGACGATGGGCTTATCGCAGTTGATGACGTTGTAGACCAGGTCGCGGGCTTCTTTCCACACCCGGGTGCGCACCGCAAAGTCGGTCGCCATGTCCTGCACCAAGGCCAGGTCGCCACCGCCAGAAAAACCCGTGCCACTGCCGCGCAGCACCGCACAGCGCACGCTGTCGTCGCGACCCACATCGCGCCAAATTTCGCTCAGCTCCCAATGGCCGTCGTGGTCGGCGGTGGGCAGCTTGCCGTTGCCGCCTGGGCCATCGGCGCGCATCTGGATGTCCAGCACCGTGCCCACACCGTCTACCTCGGGGCCACGGCGGCTGATGTGCAGGGTCTGGTACCGGCTGTAGTCGGGGCGGTTGAGGCTCATGCGTGTCTCCTGTGAATCGTGGTGGCAATGGTGCCTGAAACCTGGACAGCCCCGCCGCGTAGAGCGTCGCACAGGCGAAGCCATGGGCGCTGCCGTTTTGCTAATCTGCCGCGCATGAACACCTCCCACACCCTGCTGCAAAGCCCGAGCCTGTTTCACCTGGCTTTTCATGTGACCAACCTCGACAAAGCGCGCCGCTTTTACGGCGGTGTGTTGGGCTGTACCGAAGGTCGCAGCACCGACACCTGGGTCGACTTCGACTTTTTTGGCCACCAAATTTCCCTGCACCTTGGCGAACCCTTCAAGACCACACGCACCGGCAAGGTCGGTGACCATCTGGTGCCCATGCCGCATTTCGGCCTGGTGTTGCTGTTGCCGGCCTGGCGCGCCCTGGCCGATCGCTTGCAGACCGCCGGCATCGACTTTGTGCTGCCGCCCCAAGTGCGCTTTGCGGGCCAGCCCGGCGAGCAATGGACCATGTTTTTTTGCGATCCGTTTGGCAACCCGATTGAGGTCAAAGGCTTTGCGAGCACCGAGGCCATTTACGCCACCTGAGCGCACACAACACGCAGCGCAAGATTCGGGTGGCCGCCTCCGCGCCGCAGCCCCATACTGGCGCGCATGAACACCGCCCACACCCACTACGCCACCGTGGCCCAGGCCATTGGCTGGCTGCGCCAGCGCGCCGGGCAACAGCCGTCGCTAGACGAACTCGCGGCCGCCGTGGGCCTGAGCCCATCGCACCTGCACCGGGTGTTTGTGGCCTGGGCCGGCGTGTCGCCCAAACGTTTTGTGCAGTACCTGAGCAAAGAACACGCGCTGGCGCGCTTGCGCGAGGGCGACACCGTGCTGGGCGCCAGCCACGCCGCCGGCCTGTCGGGCCCCGGGCGGCTGCACGACCTGCTGCTGAGCTGGCAGGCCATGACCCCAGGGGAGGTGCGGGCGCTGGGCCGCGATCTGGTACTGCACAGCGGCTGGGGCGACACGCCGTTTGGGCCCGCCCTGCTGGGCTGGACGGTGCGCGGCGTGTGCCACCTGGTGTTTGAGACCGACACCCGCGATACCCACGAAGCCGAGCTGCGCCAACACTGGCCACTGGCGCAGCACCAGCCAGACGATGCGCAAGCCCAGCGCTGGCTGGACCACATCTTTAGCCCCTCACCCCAACACGGGCAAAGCCGCCCCCTGCCCTTGCTCTTATGCGGCAGCGCGTTTCAGCTGCAGGTGTGGCAGGCCTTGCTGCGCCTGCCCTCAGGCCATGTGGTGAGCTACCAAGCGCTGGCCCAAGCAACGGGCCGACCGGGCGCCAGCCGCGCAGTGGGCAGCGCCATGGCCGCCAACACCTTGGGTTATCTGATGCCCTGCCACCGGGTGCTGCGTGGCAGCGGTGAGAGCGGCCACTACCGCTGGGGCGCCGAGCGCAAGCTCGCGCTGCTGGGCTGGGAAGCTGCGCGGCGCGAGAGCGACGCGCTCAGTCCTTGAGCAGCGGCGCAATCGTCTGGTCGATCGCCCCAAACAGGCTCTGCCCGTCCTTGCCCTTCATCTCGATGCGGATGGTGTCGCCGAACTTCATGTAGGCGGTGCTGGGCTGGCCGTCGAGGATGGTTTCGATGGCGCGTTTTTCGGCGATGCAGCTGTAGCCCTTGGGCCAGTCTTTTTTGCCCTTGACCTCCACCCCCTTGTTGCTCACCGTGCCCGAGCCGACGATGGAGCCGGCGCGCACGTTGCGGGTTTTGGCGATGTGGGCGATCAGCTGGCCGAAGTGGAAGGTCATCTCCGGGCCCGCGTCACACATGCCGACCTTGCGGCCGTTCCAGGTGCTTTGCATGGTCAGGTGCACCCGACCGCCTTGCCAGGCGTCGCCCAACTCGTCCAACGTCACCGCCACCGGGCTGAACGCGGTGGCCGGCTTGCTCTGGAAAAAGCCAAAGCCCTTGGCCAGCTCGGGCGGGATCAGGTTGCGCAGGCTCACGTCGTTGGCCAGCATGATGAGGCGAATGCCGTCCAGCGCCTGATCGGGCGTGCTGTCCATGGCCACATCGCCGGTCACCACCGCCAGCTCAGCTTCAAAGTCGATGCCAAAGTCCTCGCTGGGCACCACCACGTCGTCGCAAGGGCCCAGAAAATCGTCGCTGCCGCCTTGGTACATCAGCGGGTCGGTGTAAAAAGTCTCGGGCACCTCGCTGTTGCGGGCAGCGCGTACCAGCTCCACATGGTTGATGTAGGCCGAACCGTCGGCCCACTGGTAGGCACGCGGCAGCGGCGCCATGCACATGGCCGGGTCAAAGGCAAAAGCGTGACGCGCCTTGCCGTGGTTGAGCGTGACCGACAAATCGTGCAGCTGCGGCGCGATGAAGTTCCAGTCGTCGAGCAACTGCTGCATCTTGCTGGCGATGCCGGTCGCATAATGGGCCGTACTGAGGTCGCGCGAGACCACCACGAGTTGCCCATCGCGCGATCCGTCTTTGTAGGTGGCGAGTTTCATGCCGGTTTCCTGCCTGCTGGGGTGACCGGGCTGAGCGCCGCGCCACCGGGTGTGTGGGGTAAAAATTACGAATAGTAAAATCCATTCACCTATTCGTAACCAGATTCTAGTGCACAAACCGTGAACACGCGACCCCTGTCTCCCGAACGCGCCGCACTGGCCGACGACGACGCCTTGTCGCAACGCGCTGGCATCCAGTCGGTGGAAGTGGGCTTTGACCTGCTGTCGGCGCTCGCGGCCGCCCCCGCTGCCCTGATGCTGCGCGATCTGGCTGCCGCCGCCGGCATGAGCGCGGCCAAGGCGCACCGCTATTTGGTGAGCTTTCAGCGCTTGGGGCTGGTGGTGCAAGACCCGGCCAGCACCCGGTACGACCTGGGGCCTGCTGCCCTGCGCTTAGGCCTGGCGGGCTTGGCCCGCCTCGACGGCGTGCGCCTGGCGCGCGAACGCGCCGACGCCTTGCTCGCGCGCACCGGCCACACCATGGCGGTAGCGGTGTGGGGCAACCAAGGCCCCACCGTGGTGCACTGGGCCGAAGCGCCCCAAACCGTGCCGGTGACCCTGCGCCTGGGCGATGTGATGCCGCTGCTGAGCTCGGCCACCGGGCGCTGCTTTGCCGCCTTCAACGACCGACAAGGCCCCAGCGCCCAGCGGGTCGACGCGATGATCGAAGCCGAGCTGGCCCAGCTGCGCCAGCGCCCGCGCCAAACCCACGACGACCTGCCACGCGACACCACCGAGGTGCAAGCGCTGCTGACCGAGACCCGCGCGCGCGGGCTGGCGCGGGTGGTGCACAGCCTGCTGCCGGGCGTGGCCGGTTTCTGCGCCCCGGTGTTTGACGCCCAGGGCCGCTTGGCGCTGGGCCTGGTGGTGCTGGGCTCGGTGAACACCCTCAACACCGAATGGGACGGCCCAGTGGCCACCGAGCTGCTGGCCTGCGCGCGCCAGCTGAGCGCCGACCTGGGGCACCGGGCATGAACACGGCACTGGGCCGCACACAGAAGGCGCTGTGGTGAGCGTGCTGCGCGAACGGCCGGGGCCACGCCCACACACTTGGCTGGCGCTGGGCGCGCTGGTGCTGCTGGCGCACGCGGCACTGGCGCTCGATTGGGGCGCCTTGTGGACATTGGCCGCGTCGCCTGACAAAGCGGGCACGAGCAGCACGGCAAGCCCCCCCAGCAGCGCAGCGGGTCTCAGCGCCGCATCACCAAAGCCCCCCAGCGCGGTGGTGCGGATGGCACAAGTGCGCTGGATCGCACCCGACGCCACACCAGCAGCGCCTGAGCGCCCAGCGGCACCGCCCAAAGTCGCACAACGCACCCCGCCAAAACCGCCCCCCCCCGCCATCAAGCCCGCCACCGATTCGCAACCGCAGCCCGACGCCCGGACTGCGCCCGAGAGCACGCCAGAGCCCACCGTGTTGGCCGAAAGCGCCGCTCCCGACACCAACAGCGCAGCGCAGAGCCCGCCCCAGCCGGTGCCAAGCCACCCCCCTGTGGCGCCCGAGCCGGCGACGCAGCCTACAGATGCGCGCGCACCAGCACCGGATTCGCCACCGACCTCACACCGCCACACTGAGGCCACACCAGCCAAAGCCGGCCTGCAGGCCGCCCCCACACAACCCACATTGCTGCCGGGCAACCGCTGGCTGCGCTACGACGTGTTGGGGCAAGCCAAAGGCTTGAACTACCGAGCCAGTGGCGAAATCCGCTGGCAGATCGGCGAGGGGCGCTACCAAGCGGACCTCAAAATCAGCGCCTTTTTGCTCGGTTCACGTTCGCAGCAAAGCACCGGACGACTCACCGACGGCGGCTTGGTGCCCGAACGGTTTGCCGACAAAAGCCGCAGCGAGCGCGCCGCCCATTTTGAGCCCGAACAGGGCCGCATTCGCTTCAGCAACAACGCTCCCGACGCCCCTTGGCTGCCGGGTACCCAAGACCGGCTGAGCGTGTTCTTCCAGCTCGCCGCTTGGCTCAACGCCCGGCCCGATGGCCTGCGCGAAGGCGAGCGCCTGAGCCTGCCGGTGGCCGGCACAGGCGGTGCCGACCAGTGGCAGCTGCTGGTGCGGGCGCAAGAGCCACTGGACCTGCCCGCGGGTCGCTGGGACACTTTGCGGGTGGAGGTGCTGCCACAAAAAACCTTCGACCAGCGCATCGAGCTGTGGCTCGCGCCTCGGCTCGATCACCTGCCGGTGCGCATCCGCATCACGCAATCGAACGGCGACGTCGTCGACCAGCAACTCAGCGCTCTGCCTTGACGCTGGCGTTGTGTCAAAAAACACACGGCGCTTGAAAAAACACCCCTTGGCCGCATCTGGACTGTCATGATGGTTCAAGCGCCATCGCGCTGCGCCGATATATCCTGTGAACGCGTCTTCAACCCACAAGGTCATTTCAGTCATGCACATGCTTTACGACTCGGAATCCTTTGCCGTGGTGCACATCTTGGCCAACGCCAACGACGACACCCCCACGCCCGAGGACGATCGCCCCCAAATGCCGCGCCACGGCTTTGAAATCGTGGACAAACGCTCCGGCAAAGAGGTCTACCTCGACGGCTCTTGGGCAGAGCTGTTTCAGCAACACATCCAAGCTTGGCAGCAAACCACACCCTCGCAAGAGGAGGTGGAAGACACACTGGAGCGCTACGCCACCCTGGCCCAAATGCCGGTGGTCATGCACTGACGCTCAGGCGGGTGGCTGTGCGCTGGGGCGCAACACCCACCAGCGGTACACCGGCTCGGCCAGCACCAGCACCGCCACGAGGCGGCACACCTGAAAGGCGGTGACGATGGGCACGCCCAAGGCCAGCACCTTGGCGGTGATGGCCATCTCGGCGATGCCCCCGGGCGCTGTTCCCAGCACCAGAGTGGCTAACGGCGCATCGGTGAGCCAGGCCATCGCCCATGCAAAACCGGCGCACAGCGCCATCATGGTGAACGACGCCAGCGCCACCGAGGCCAGCCAGCGCGGCGCCGCCTGCACAAAAGCCGGCCGAAAACGCACCCCCAGGCTCACCCCGATGAACAACTGGGCCCATTCGGTCAGCGGCCGGGGCAAGGCGCTGAGCGTCACGCCCGACAAGCTGATGCCCATGGTCACCAGCAAAGCGCCCATGAACCAAGGGTTGGCCCGCCCCAGGCGGTGCATCAGCCAGGCGCCCAATCCGCTCCACAAGGCCAGCCAGGCCAGTCCCACCGGCTGCACCGGTGCGCTGACCAGCCCAGCGGGGTCCAGCCCCTTCACCCCCCACCACTGCACCACAAACGGCAGGGTGACGGTGACCAGCGTCACCCGCAGACTGTGGGCCGACGCCACCAGATCGGTGCGCGCGCCGTGGCGCTCGGCGATCAGCGTCATTTCCGACGCGCCGCCGATGGCGCCCGCAAAATAGGTGGTGCAGCGCCAGCGCGCCAAGGCCTCGGGCGAATCGCCCCCGCCCAGATCGGCCGCGTGGCGCCGGTGCAGCCAACGCCCAAACGACACCCCCAACCACAGCGCCCAGGCGATGCCCAAGGCGATCGCCCACCACAAGCCCACAATCCATTGCCCGACCTGCGGGGTGAAGTACAGCCCAAGGGCGGCGCCGATCACCCACTGCCCACCGTTGCGCAGCGCCAGCCAGCTCACCGTGGGTGCGCCCAGCACGGACACGAAGGCCGTGGCGAGCAGCGGGCCCATCATCCAAGGAATGGGGGTACCCAGCCAAACACAGAGCTGGGCAGCCAACCAAGCCAGCCCGACAGTGCCCAAGGCGCGCAAAGGGTGAGGAAACCAATCAGACACAACAATGGCAAAGAAAAGCGCACGGTTATCGACCTGCGCGACGCGCTGGCCCAGTGGCCAAGCGTAGCATCGCCGTGTATGACGCCCCGCTCAACCCTGGCTTTGTCTTCCCGCCTGCGCCCACTGTGTGCGGCCTTGGCGTTGGCCTTGGGCGCCTGTGCCCAACCGGGCACCACCGCGACACAGGGCGACCCGCCCTGGCAGAGTCTGATGCCCACCGCCTTGCTGTTGGTGGGCGAGGTGCACGACGCGCCCGAGCACCAAGCCCTGCAAGCCCAGCTGGTGAGCGCACTGGCACAACACGGGCGTCTCGCGGCCCTGGTGCTTGAAATGGCCGAGCAAGGGCGCCACACCGAGGGGATATCCCCGAGCGCCAGCGAAGCGGCGGTGCGGGCGCGTCTGGGGTGGGACGAGTCGGCGGGCACCGGCAATTGGTCGTGGGAGACCTACAGGTCGGTGGTCATGGCGGCGGTGCGCGCGGGTGTACCGGTGTTGGGCGGCAACCTGCCACGCAGCCAATTGCGCGCGGCGATGACCGACCCTCGACTCGACATGAGCCTAGACCCTGCCGCGCTTGACCGCTTGCGCTCGCGGGTGCGCGAGGGCCATTGCGACCTGTTGCCCGCGCACCAAATCGCCCCTATGGCCCGGGTGCAAATTGCACGCGACAAAGCCATGGCGCACACGGCACAAACCGCGCTGCGGGCCGAGCGCTCGGTGGTGCTGATCGCTGGCAACGAACATGTGCGCAAAGACATGGGGGTGCCGCTCCATCTGCCGTCCGCCCTGCCGTTCAAGGTACTCCAGGCCGCCCCTGCATCCAGTGCACAGCCACTTGGACAAAGCGACGCGGTCTGGCGCAGCCCGCCACGCCAAGAAACCGACCACTGCGCCGCCCTGCGAGAACAGTGGCAGTCGCGTCTGCCCAAGGTGCAGTGAAGCCGACACCCACGCTGTGCGACCGCACCATGCCAGTGGGTGGCACAGCTGGCGCTTGCTGCGACAATGACAGGCTTATGCACCTCACCCATGTTCTCACCCTGTCCTGCCAGGACCGCCCTGGCATCGTGCACGCTGTGTCGGGCTTTTTGCTGGAACACGGCGGCAACATCGAAGAAGCCGCCCAGTACAACGACCACGACACCGGCTTGTTTTTTATGCGGGTGCAATTCACCTGCGCCGGTCTGAGCCACGCCGAGCTGCAAGACCAACTCGCGCCTTTTGCCAGCGGTTTTGGCATGCGCTGGAGCCTGCACCCGCTGGCCGAGCCGATGAAGACGGTGATTTTTGTCAGCAAAGAAGGCCATTGCCTCAACGACCTGCTGTTCCGCTGGAAAAGCGGCCTGCTGCGGCTTGATATCCGCGCCATTGTGAGCAACCACCGCGACTTCTATCAGCTCGCGGCCAGCTACAACGTGCCGTTTCACCACATCCCGCTGACAGCCGCCACCAAGCCCCAAGCCGAGGCCAAGCAGCTGGAGGTGATTCGCCAAGAAGGCGCTGAGCTGGTGGTACTGGCGCGCTACATGCAAATTCTGTCGGACACGCTGTGCCGCGAACTCTCGGGCAAAGCGATCAACATCCACCACAGCTTTTTGCCCAGTTTTAAGGGCGCCAAGCCGTATTACCAGGCGCACGACCGGGGCGTGAAACTGATCGGCGCCACCGCCCACTATGTGACCGCCGACCTCGACGAAGGGCCCATCATTGAGCAAGACGTGGCGCGGGTGGACCACACCGACACGGTGGAAGACCTCACCGCGCTGGGCCGCGATACCGAGAGCCAGGTGCTGGCGCGGGCGGTGAAGTGGCACAGCGAGCACCGGGTGCTGCTCAATGGACACAAAACGGTGGTATTCAAGTGAACAAGACACCCCCCGATGCAGCCCTTCAGGCTGCCTCCCCCCACTGGGGGGCGCACGACCGCTTCGGAGCGGCCGTGCGCGGCGTGCCTTGTCCCATACCGCTCTCTCGCGGCGTTGAGGAGTGCCCATGACCCTTCGCATTCCGCCGATCCAATGTCTGCTGACTTTTGAAGCGCTGGCGCGTCTGCGCAGCGTGACGCAGACGAGCGAGGAGCTGTGTGTCACGCCCAGCGCGGTGAGTCACCGCATCAAGCAGCTGGAGCAGATTCTGGGTACCAAGCTGTTTGGGCGGGCGGATTTTTCGCTTACCACCGAGGGCATCGAATACCTGGCCCATGTGCGGGAAGGACTGGCGAATCTGTCGCGCTTTCCAAGCCAGGGCGCCACGCCCGGGCGGCGCAAGCTGCGGCTCGCGGTCACGCCCACGTTTGCGCGCTCCATCTTGCTGCCGCGACTCAAACACTTCAACGAGGCGTATCCCGAAATCGACCTGACACTGCAGGTGAGCATCCCCTTGCTCGACGTGGTGGCCGAAGACGCCGACCTCACCATCCGCTTTGGCACCGGGCGTTACGCCGATGTGGAACATGTGTGCATCCTCAAAGACGAGGTGACGCCCCTGGCCTCGCCCGCCTTTGTGCGCGAGCACGGCCCGTTTGAGACGGTGCAGGATCTGGAAAGCGTGCCCTTGCTGCGCAGCCCGCTGGAGCCTTGGCGCACCTGGTTTGCGGCACACCAACTCGATTGGCCTGAGCCACAAGAGGGCTCGCAATTCAACGACGTGGGCCTGATGTGCGACGGTGCAGCCGCTGGCATGGGCGTCGCACTGGTGCGACTCAAGCTGGGCGCGCCTTGGCTGGAAAACGGCACCTTGGTGCCGCTCTACACCAAGCGCATTCCCAGCCCCCACGCCCACTATCTGTGTTGGCGCACCGGGACCATGGAGCGCTGGGAATGCGCCATCTTCGCCGAGTGGCTCAAAAGCACTTTGTTGGTGGCGGCATGAAACTGTCTTGGCGACACTTCTACCTCAAGCCATGGGCTCTGCCCATGTTGGGCTTGATGTTGGCTGCACTGGCCATTTATGTGGCCGCGTTCACCTACCAATCGGCCCAAGCCGTGGTGAGCACCTACATGCGCGACAGCGCGGGTCGACAGGCGCTGCTGTTTGACGAGTTTCGGCGCATCTACATCGAAGAGATGTTGCCCAAAATGCAAGCGGCAGGCGTTGGTGTGTCTTTGCGGCACCGCGAATCGGCCACAGACCTGCCGCTGCCAGCCGATATCGTGCAATCGCTGGGACACCGCCTGTCGAAAAACGAACCGGGTTACCAAGCGCAGCTCTACAGCGACCAGCCTTTTTCTTGGCGCATCGCGGAACGCGACCTCGACGCCTTTCAGCGCGAAGCGCTGGATTTCCTGCGCCGCCATCCGGATCAGGTGTTTGCCCGAGAAAGCACACTCAACGGTGTACCGGTGTTGCGTTACGCCAAGGCCGATGTGATGAAGCCAGCGTGCCTGTCCTGCCACAACAGCATGCGCGGCAGCCCTCGAACCGACTGGCAAGTGGGCGATGTGCGGGGCGTGTTGGAAATCAGCGTGCCACGGCGCAACTGGTACGTGGCCGCCACCGACGTGCTCAACCAGACGTTTGGTTTGCTGCTGATCTTGGTGCTGCTGGGCATGACGGCTGTGTGGGTAGTGACGCGGCGCTTGCAGATCAGCCTGCAAAGGGTCAGCGAACTGTCGGACGCGCGTGAGCAGTCCAACCGACTACTGCGCCAAGAGATCGCCGAACGCCAATCGGTGGAACGCGATTTGCGCCTGAGTGAGTCGATGCTCAACAGCATTTTCAGCTCGGCGCCCGAAGGCATTGTGGTGATCAACACCGAAGGTGAAATCATCCAAGCCAACCCGGCGGTGTCGCGCATGTTCGGCTATCCCTTGCAAGCGCTGATTGGACAAAACGTGGCGCTGCTGATGTCGCCACGGGACCGACGTGAACACCAAGACTGGATTGTTCGGTTCCTCACCACAGGCGTGGAAGAGTTGGTCAACCGCCCACGCATCATCGAAGGTTATCGGCGCAACGGCGAACGTTTTCCGCTGCGCATGTCGATCACCGAGACCCGCGTCGACGACGAGCTGTTTTTCACCGGCACGCTGCAGGACTTCACCCAGATCAAGGCGGTGGAGGAGCAGCTGATCGACGCGAAGAACAAAGCCGAGGTGGCCAACCGCTTAAAGGGCGAGTTCTTGGCCAACATGAGCCACGAGATCCGCACGCCCATGAACGGTATTGTGGGCATGACACAGCTGGTGCTCGACACCCCCTTGTCGCCCGATCAACGCGAGTACCTGCTGCTGGCCCAAGAATCGGCCAACCACCTGCTGCACATCATCAACGACATCCTGGACTTCTCGAAAATCGAATCGGGCGCTTTGGAACTGGAGCCGGTGTCGACCGATGTGCGCGATCTGCTGCACCACACCATCAAGGCGCTCAAACACGCGGCGGACCAAAAGGGGCTGACGATCAACCTGCACGTGCCCGACGATTTGCCCGCAGATCTGCGACTCGATCCGGTACGGCTGCGCCAAGTGCTGACCAACCTGATCGGCAACGCCATCAAGTTCACCCATGAAGGCGGCATCGACGTCAGCCTGCGGGGCGAGGAGCAAGGCGACGACTGGCGGCTCGTGTTCTCGGTCAAGGACACCGGCATTGGCTTTGATCCGGCCAAAGCAGAGAGTCTGTTCAACCCCTTTGTGCAGGCCGACGGCAGCATCACCCGCTCCTACGGCGGAGCTGGGCTGGGTCTGGCCATCAGCCGAAGCCTGGTGCAGCGCATGGGCGGCGACATTCAGGCCAGCAGCATTCCTGGCGTAGGGTCGGAGTTCTCAGGTCACATCCGCTGCAGTGTGCCGACAGAATCCACCCAGCCATCGCCCTTGATGGCCATCAAAGCGCCGAGTGCGCCGACGCGTCGTCTGCACATCCTGCTGGCCGAAGACCATCCCGTGAACCAAAAGGTGGCCAGTCTGCTGCTGGCCAAGATGGGGCACACGGTAGAAGTGGCCGACAACGGGCGCCATGCGCTGGACATTCTGGCTGGAGCCCGGTTTGACGTGGTGCTGATGGATGTGATGATGCCCGAGATGGACGGCTTGGCCGCGCTGGCGGCCTTGCGCGAACGCGAGCAAGGCACCACAGCGCACACCCTGGTGCTGATGGTGACCGCGCACGCGATGACCGGAGACCGCGAGCGCTTTTTGGCCGCTGGCGCCGACGGCTACGTGGCCAAGCCTATTTCCGCCGCGGCACTGCAAGCCGAAATTGCCCGGGTACAGGCGGAACACAACGCCCTTTGAAAGCCCAGACCTGCAGGGCTTTCAAAGGGCCTTGCAAGTTTTTTTGAACACAAGGGTGGTGGCGCTGCCTACACTTGGGCCCCATGAACGCAGCCGCCCCTACCCCCGCCCTAGAAGCCGCCGAACGCGCCGACCTGCAACAGCGGGTGGTGCAGGCCTTGTCGGCGGATCTGCCGGCCCACGCGCTGCTGTGGCAGGCCGAAGACACCGTGCCGTATGAGTGCGATGGCCTGACCGCCTACCGCCAGCGCCCATTGGTGGTGGCCCTGCCCGAAACCGAGGCCCAGGTGGCGGCGGTGCTCAAGGCCTGCCACACACTGGACATGCCGGTGGTGGCGCGCGGCGCGGGCACCGGGCTGTCGGGCGGCGCCATGCCCCACGCCAACGGTGTGACGCTGTCGCTGGCCAAATTCAACCGCATCGTCAGCGTGGACGCCGTCAGCCGCACGGCGGTGGTGCAAGCCGGGGTGCGCAACCTGGCCATCAGCGAAGCCGCCGCACCGTATGGCCTGTATTACGCGCCCGACCCGAGCAGCCAAATCGCCTGCACCATCGGCGGCAATGTGGCCAAAAACTCCGGTGGGGTGCACTGCCTCAAATACGGCCTGACGGTGCACAACCTGCTGGCGGTGCGCGGCTTCACCGCCGAGGGCGAAGCCGTGACGTTTGGTGGCGCCGCGCTCGACGCACCGGGCCTGGACCTGCTGGCGGTGGTGACCGGCAGCGAAGGCATGCTGGCGGTGGACACCGAGGACACCGTCAAGCTGGTGCCCAAACCGAGGCGGGCGCGCCGCATCAGGGCCAGCTTCGACGACGTGCGCAAAGCCGGCGACGCGGTGGCGGCGGTGATCGCGGCGGGCATCATCCCAGCCGGGCTGGAGATGATGGACAAACCC
>JBEIEH010000011.1:0-24239 GCA_040383055.1 Burkholderiaceae bacterium | reverse complement strand
GGTGGCCAAGGCGTTGGCGAACAGGCCGGTGGCCTGGGTCACCAGCAGCTGCAGCTCGGGCAGGGTGTCGACGGCAGAGCCGTCGTTGGCGCTGGCGCGGATGGCGCCGAGCACGATGGGCAGGTTGGCCTCGTTCAGGCCGGTGAGGCCCAGATCGGCGAGGCGCGCCACGGTGAGCGCGGACGCCGGTGCGCCGTCGGCGGCCAGCGTCAGCACGTCGGAGACGGTGGCCGCTAGGGCGGCGATCTTGTCCCAGGTGTTGACGTCGCTGGCGCTGCGCAGATCGATCACGCTGTGGATCAGCGAGAGCTTGGCGCCGCTGTCGATGGCGCTGATGCCCAGCGCTGTCCAGTCGGCGGTGTTCAGCGCAGGCGCGCCGTTGGCCAAGCCGTCGGCCGATGCCAGGATGGTCTGGAAGCGGTTGGCCAAGCTTTGCAGCTTGGCCGCGCTGTTGGCGTCGCTGGACTGCAGCGGTGCGCTGGCCAGCGCGGTGTTGAGGGTGGCCACCAGCTCAGCGGCGCTCATGCCGGTGGGCGGTGTCAGCGCCACGCCGGCTTGCAGCCACTGAGCCAGTGTGGGCGCGCTGCCGACCGAGGCGTTGCTGGCGTCGCCGGCGTAAGCGCTGATGGCGGCCAGAGCGCTGGTGTAGCTGCCCGAAGCGCCGGTGACACCGTCGATCAGGGTTTGCAGCTCGGCCCGGCTGTCGATGGCCGAGCCGTCGTCGGCGCTGGCGGCGATAGCCGCGAGCACGGCGCTCAGGCTGTCGGCGTCGACCCCTGTGAGGCCCAGGGTGCCGAAGTCGGCCAGGGTCAGACCATGGCCGGTGGGCACCGGTTGCAAGCCGGCTGGCGCGTTACTGGTGCTTGCCAGGGTCACCAAGCGGTTGCTCAGGGTGGCCAGCGCGTCGATCTCGGCGATGGTGTCGGCACCGGCCACGGCGACATGGACAAGGGCGTCGTTGAGCAGGGCCAAAGCGGCAGCGTTGCTGGCGGCGGCGCCCAAGCTGGCGCCGATGGCTTGGTATTGCGCGGCGGTGGGCGCTGGGGCGCCGGATTCGTTGGCGGCGTGGCGCAGCACGGCGGCGTAGGCGTCGGCCACTGCCTGGGCCTTGGGCGTGCTGTCGACCTGGGCGCCGGTGACGGCGGTGCTGGCCAAGGCGCTGTTGAGCGCGGCCACCAGCTCGGTGGCGCTCACACCGCTGACGCTGGGCAGCGTCACACCGGCGTCGCGGTAGTGGGTGGCGGTGGGCGGTGTGCCGCCGTTGGCGTTGGCGTAATCGCGCAGCGTGGCCAGTGCATCGAGCTGGCGGGTGCGCGCGGTGTCGACCAGGGTTTGCAGCTCGCTCAGCGAATCGATGTCGCTCGGCTCGCCGTTGGCCACCGCTTGCAGCACCAGCGCCAGGTTGGCGGCGCTCACGCCGCTCAGGCCGATGGCGCTCAGGCGTTCGACGCTGAGGGTGGCTTCAGGTGCCAGGCCATTGGCCTGGCGCATCAGGTCGCTCACCGTGTTGGCCAAGGCCAGCAGCTTGCTGTGGGTGTCGATGGCGTCCGTGGTGGCGCTGTCGGCCACACTGGCAAACAAGGCCAGCTCGTCGGCGCTGTCGATCTGTGCCAGGCCCAGGCGCGCGGTGTCGGCGGCGCTCAGGGTGGGCGTGGCGTTGGCGCTGCCATCGGCGGCGGCCATCAGCGCGGCGTAGCCGTCGACCAAGGCCTGCACTTTGGCCGTGCTGTCGACGTCGGTGCCGACCACGGGTGCGCTGGCCAGCACGGTGTTGAGGCTGGTCACCCATTGCGCGGCGGTCTGGCCCGATGGGGTGTTGAGCCGCACGCCGGCTTCGGTGTAATCGGCGGCGGTGGGCGCGGTGGCACCGGCGGCGGTGTTGGCGTCGCCGGCGTAGGCCACGAGGGTGGCGATGCGCGCGGTGTGCTGTGCCACGGCGGCGTTGACCACCGCCTCGAGCTCAGACCAGCTGTCTATGCCGCTGCCGTTGTCGGCGGTGGCGGCGATGGCGGCCAGCACCGCGTTGAGCTTGTCGGCGGTGACCTGGCTCAGGCCCAGCGTGGCGAAGTCGGCCGCGCTCAAGCTGTGGCCGGTGGGCACCGGTTGTGGGCCGGGCACGGCGTTGGGTTCGGCGGCGAGTGCCATCAGGCGCTCGGTCAGGTCGGCCCAGCTGATCAGGCGTTGCGGGTCGGCCAGCGCTGCGGCGGTGTCGCGCGACACCAGGATGTTGAGCAAGGCGGTTTCGGACTCGGTGTCCACCCCGGTGGCGCCCAGCAGTTGCAGCTGGGCGGTGCTCAGCGCGGCGTTGTTGTTGTCCGCGCCTTGCAGCAAGGCGTCCACCGCGCTGACCAGCGCTTGCTGTTCCATGCGGGTGTCGCGGCTGGTGCCGGCCAGCGGGGCCAGGTAGGCGTTGGCGGCGCTCACATCCTGCGGTTCGCTCACACCAGCGAGCAAGTAGGTGTCGGCCGTGGGCGCGGTTTGACCTTGGGCGGCGGTGTACGTGGCCAGCAGGCTGACCGCCTGTTGGTGCGTTTGTTGGGCGGCTGTGACCAGCGCACGCAATTCGGGCAGGGTATCCACCGCCGTGGCGGCGCCGCTGGCGGCCACGGCCTGTTGCACCGCGTACACATTGGTGGCGCTGACCGCGCTCAGACCGATGGCCTGCAAACGGGCCACGCTCAAGGCGGCGTCGGCCGCTCCGGTGCTGGCGCTCTGGACAATGGCGTTGACCGTGTCGGCCAGCGCCTGCAGCAGGGCCAAGCTGCCGACCTGGGCGTTGGTGCGCTCGTCGACCACGTCGCTGAGCAGGCTGGCGCGCTCGGCGCTGTTCACCCCGCTCAGGCCCAGGGCGGTCCACTGGGTGTGGCTCAGGCTCAGGTTCTGGTTGTCGCTGCCGTCGGCACCGGACAACACCGCGGTCCAGGTGTCGATCAGGGTTTGCAGCTCGGCGCTGCTGTCGGCTTCTGTGCCTGTGAGTGCGCTGCCGGTCAGGGAGCTGTTGGCCGCGTCCACCAGGGCTTGGTTGACGTTGCCGTTGGCCAGTGTGACGCCGGTGACGCCCGCCAGGCGCCAGGTCTCGCCGGTGGGCACGGTGGTGCTCAGGCCGGTGTTGGGGTTCACGCCGCCGTTGTACTCGGCGTGGTCGCGCAGGATCTGCAAGGCTTCGCTGTGGTCGGCAACGCCGTCGTCGACCAGACTTTGCAGTTTGGCCAAGGTGTCCACGCCGGTGCCGTCGTCGGCGGTGGTGGCCACCGCGGTCAACACGGCGGCCAGGTTGCTGGTGGTCACACCTTGCAGGCCCAGTGCCGCCAGATCGGCGGCGGTGAGCGCGGGGCTGGCGCTCAGGCCAGCGGCGGTGGCCAAGACGCCGTTGACGGTGCGCACCAAGGCGGCGAGCTCGTCCACGGTGTCAACATTGGCCACCGCGCGGTTGGCCACCACGTCGTTGAGCAGCGCCAGGCCGTTGCTGTTGTTGGCGATGGCGCCCACGGACAGGCCCAGGCGCTGGTAGTCCGCCAAGCTGGGGTTGTCGCTGGGGGTGGCGTCGGCGTTGGCGCCGTTGGCTTCGGCCAAGATGCGGCGGTAGCTGTCGGCCATGGCTTGCACCTCGGCCGAGGTGTCGACCGCCGAGCCGGTGATGGCGGCGCTGGCCAGGGCGCTGTTGAGCGCACCGACCAAGGTGGTGTTGCCGGCGACGTTCAGCACACCGGCGTTGCCGTAGTCGGTGGCGGTGGGGGCGGTGTTGCCACCGTTGGCGTAGGCCACCAGCACTTCCAGCGCATTGGCCTGGGTGGTGATGGCCGCGCCCACCAGGGCTTGCAACTCGGCTTGGGTGTCGATGTCCGCGGGGGCGGCGTCGGCAATCGCTTGGCGCACGGCGCCCAGGTTGCCGCTGGTCACACCGGTGATGTCCAGATCGCGCAGGGCTTGCACCGAGACGTCGGGCAAGGTGTCGCTGGCCGCCGCTTGGGTGAGGGCCTGCACGGTGTTGGCGAGCGCGCGCAGCTGGTCGTGGCTGGCGACTTCGCTGGCGTCCAGTCCAGACAAGGTGTCGGCCAGCAGGGCCAAGGCGGCGCTTTCCGCCGCACTGACGGGGTCGGACACCGCCAGCAGTTGCAGGTCGATCAGGTGTTGGGCGCTCACGCTGCCCGCGGTGTTGGGGTTGCCGTCGGCGCTGTTGAGCACCGCCAGGTAAGCGTCGACCACCGCTTGCGCTTCGGGCGCGGTGTCGGAATCGGCCTCAGCGATGAAGGCAAAGGCGCTGTTGACGCTGGCAAGTTGGCCCGTGCCCACACCGCTGATGCCGGCGTCGGCGTAGGTGTCGACGGTGGGGGCGGTGTTGCTGCCGGTGTATTGCGCAATCACCGCCATCGCCAGGGTGTAGCTGCCGTTGGTGGGGTCCACCACCGCGTCGACCAAGGCTTGGAGCTCGGGCAGCGTGTCCACCCCTGAGCCATCGGCCGGGCTCAGCGACACGGCGCGCAGCACGGCGGCGAGGTTGTTGCTGTCGACCCCGTTGATGCCCAAGGCGGCCAGGCCGGCAGCGGTCAGTGGCGTGTGGGGCGCCACACCGGCTGCGGTGTTGACGATGCCCGAGGCCACCGCCGCCAGCGCCTGCAGCTCAGCAGGGCTGTCCACATCGGTCAGGGTTTGGGCGCCCAATGCGCTGTTGAGCAGCGAGGCTTTGGCGGTATTGCTGATGTCGCTGGCGCCCAGCAGCTGGTATTGAGCGGCGCTCAGTGTGCCGCCGGCGGCGTTGGCCGCCTCGACACCGGCTTGCAGGTCGCTCACCGCTTGGCTCAGCAGACGGATTTCTCCTGCGGTGTCGCGCGCGGCGCTGATTTGGGGCGCCAAGTAGGCGTTGGCCAAGGCGACGTTGGTCACGCCGTCGATGCCCGCCAGGCGGTAGGTATCGGCCGTGGGAACGGTTTGGCCTTGTGCAGCTGTGTAATCGCGCAGCACCGACAGGGCGTCGGTGTAGACGGTGTTGGCGGCGTCTACCAGCGCTTGCAGCTCCATCAGGCTGTCGGCACCGCTGCCGTTGTTGGCGCTGGCGGCCACAGCGGCCAGCACCGCGTTGAGGTTGTTGCTGGTCACGCCATTGAGACCCAGTGCACCGAGTTGCGCGGCGCTGATGGCGGGCTTGGGTGTGGGCACTGCATCTAGGGCGGCCAGATCTTGCAAGGCCGCCACGGTGTTGGCCAAGGACAGCAGCTCGGGGTAGGTGTCCACCGCCGAGGCGCTCAGGGCGTCGATGGTGTTGTTCAACAGCGCCGCTTTGGCGGCGGTGTCGATGGCGCTCAGCCCCAAGGTTTGGTAGGCACCCGCGCTAAGCGCAGGCAAGTTGTTGGCGGTGCCGTCGCTGCCTTGCAGCAAGCTCACGTAGGCGTTGACCACCGCTTGCACCTCGGGCGCGGTGTCGGTGGCGTTGTCGCTGAGCGCTGCGATGAAGGTGTTCAAGCCGCTCAGCAGATCGGCGCTGACACCGCCGATGCCCGCGTCGGCGTAGTGCGCCAAGGTGGGCTCGGTGTTGCTGCCGTCGTAGGCGCGGATCACCGCCATGGCCAAGCTGTAGCTGCCGGTGGCGGGATCGGTGACACCGTTGATCAGGCTCTGCAGTTCGGCCAGCGTGTTCACCGCCGAGCCGTCGTCGGCGCTGGCGGCGATGGCGTTGCGCACCGCCGCGATGTTGTCGGCGCTCACGCTTTGCAGACCCAGCGCTTGCAGGTCGGCGGCGCTGAGCGCCGGTGTGGGCGTGCTGCCACCGGCCAGCGCCAGCACATGCAGGTAGCTGTTGACCAGCGCCTGCACCTCGCTGGCTTGATCGGTGACCGCAGGCGGCAACGGCGCCAAGAAGGTGTGGAAGCCAGCCATGGTGTTGGCGTCCAGCGCGGTGATGTCGAGGTTGCGGTAGTCGCTGAGCTCGGGTGTGGCGCTGTTGGCGGTGCCGTCGTAGGCGGCGATCACCTCCAGCGCGGCTTGGCGCGCGGCTTCGCGCACCAGCGCCTGCAGGGTGGCGGGTGTGTCCACCTCGCTGCCGTTGTCGGCGGTGGCCTCGATCAGCTGGGTGATACCAGCCAGGTTGCCTGCGTTCACGCCGCTGATGCCCAAGGCGGCAAAGTCGGCCAGGGTGAGGGCGGGCAGCGGTGACACACCGGCTGCGACGTCCAGCACTTTGTTGAGTGCGTCCACCATGGCCTGGATCTCATCGACGCTGTCTTTGTCGCTGGTCTCACGCACCGCCAAGAAGGCGTTGGCCGGTGTGAGGTTGCTGCTGCCCACGTCGTTGATGCCGGAGAGCACGTAGTCTTCCGTGGTGGGCGCCACACCACTGCCGTTGTAGGCGGTGAGCACGGTCAGGCGCGAGGTGTCCACCAGCAGCACCAGATCGCCCGATGTGCCCGACAAGTTGCCGGCCCGGTCGGTGGCGGTGGCGTTGAAGGTGTAGCGGCCCGAGCTCAAAGGCTCTAGCGTGGGCGTGCCGGTCTCGCTCAGGTTGCCGCTGCCGTCGCGCAGCGCAATCACGCCATTGATGCGTTCGTAGCGCAAATCGAGTGTCCATACGCCCAGGCTGTCGGCCTGGGTGAGGCCGGCGAGTCGGCCATCGCGGTAGACCGCGATTTGGGCATACGCCTCAGCAGAGCCACGCAGAATTTGTTGGTCGATTTGGCTGATGGTGCGCCCGGGCGCCACACTGCTGTCAACGGAGAAGCCCGCCAGCACCGGCAGCGCGGGCGCGGTGGTGTCCACCTCCATGGTTTGGGGCACCGACAGGGGCGACACATTGCCCGCGAGGTCCACCACCTCGGCTCGCCAGCTGTAGGTGCCGTCTGCCAGGGCGGTATTGGGCTGCCAGCTGAAGCTGCCGTCGGCCTGCACCAACGCGCTGCCAACCAGGGTGGTGCCATCAAACAGGTTCACCCGTGCGCCGGGCTCCGCTTGACCCGTCAGGGTCGGGCGGGCGTTGTTGGTCAGGGTGGCGCCTTGCAGCACCACGGCCTCGGGCGCCACGCGGTCGATCACCACCGCCAGCGCTTCGCTCGGGTCGCTGCGGTCACCAGCGGAGCTCACGGCCACTGCGGTGAAGCTGTAAATGCCGTTGGCCAAGTCTTGCGGCAAGGCAAAGACAAAGCCGCTGTCGCTGGGGTTGACGGCGGCCGCGCCCAGCAGCACGCCAGCGCGGTAGACCTGCACACTGGCGGCGCCGGCGGCGGTGCCGCGCAGGGTGGGGCGCGCCACCTGGGTGATGGCGTCGTTGTTGAAGCGACCGCTGTCGCTGGCGATGGTGAGTCCCTGCAGCAACGGCGGATTGGGCACCGCGGTGGAGAGCGTGAAGTCGCGCGAGACGGTGCTGGTGTTGCCCGCCGGGTCGGTGCCGATCACCCGCACCTGTTTCACCCCATCGGCGCCGAGCAGCAGCAGGGTGGCGGTGTCGAGTTGCACACTCCATTGGCCTTGCTCGGACACCAGAGCGTCCAAGGTGGCGACCACGGCACCGCCGCTGGCGTTGAGCAGTTGCACCTGAACCGTGCTGCCGACGTCGGCAGCGCCACTGAGCGCAAAGCCCTGCGACACGCGGGTGGCGTTGACAAAATCGCCCAGCCCCACCGTGTTGACGGCCACATTGGGGCCGACGGTGTCGATGGTCACTTCCAGCGCTGGACTGCTGGGGCTCACATTGCCTGCCCCGTCCGTGGTCGTGGCCACCAGGCTGTGGGTGCCGTCTGCCAAGGCGCTGGTGGTCAGCGCCCAGACGCCTTGGGCGTTGGCGGTGGCTTCGCCCACCAGAGTGCTGCCGCTGTACACACGCACGGTGCTGCCGGCTTCGGCTTGGCCGCTGAGATCCAAGGTGTTGTCCTTGGTCAGTCCGTCTTCGGTGCTGGCGCCGGTGTCGGGGCTGAAGGCCGAGATGCGCGGGGCAAACGGTGCGGTGTTGTCCACCGTCACCACCAAGGCCGCTGCAGCGGCGCTCACATTGCCCGCGCCGTCGGTCACCCGAACAGTGAAGCTGTGTGCGCCTTCGATCAGGTCGGTCGCCAACGGTAGGCGCATGGTGCCCGCGTCCAGCATGGCCTGTGTGACCAGCGTTTGGCTCAGCCAGCTGCCGTTGTCGTAGAGGTCCACCCTGTCGCCCGTGCGCAGGTCTGTACCGTTGAGCGGCAGGCTCAGACCAGGACGGGTGTCGCGGGTAAGTCCATCGTTGTCGAGTCGCCCGCTGTCGCTGGCGGTGTCCAGCACCGGCGCCAGCGGTGCGGCGGCGGTGCCGTCGATCTGCAGGCGAAGCACCGGGGACGCGGGGCTTTCACCAAACCCTGCGCGCGTGCCCACTGCGACCAGCGCGTAACTGCCATCGGGCAGCGCGTTGGCCACCGTGACGCGCACCGACGTGGCGCTGGCGTTGGTGATGGCGAAGCTGCCCAGGACGGCACCCGTGTCTTGGCGGCGCAGCTCAATCACATCGCCCAAGGTCAAGGCGGTGTTGTCGATGGCCACCCCAGTGAGGTCGATGTCGACCCGGGGTTGGCGCACGCGGGTCAAGTTGTCGTTCGAAGACGCTCCGCTGTCGTCGGCGCTCAACAGGTCGGGCGCGCCGGGTGCACCGGGTACGCGGGTGTCGATGCGCAGCGTCAAGGCGGCGGTTGAGGTGGCCTCGTTGCCGTACACGTCGGTGATGCGGCTGCGCAGCACGTACGTGCCGTCGCTCAGAGGTGTTGTGCTGCCCAGTTGCAGCGCCACCGATGTCCCGCTGTGGCCAGCGGGCAGCACCACGGTGGCCACCACCGTGTCGGCTTCGTCGACCAGGGCGATGGTGTCGCCCGGCTGCGGCAAGCGAGCGCCTGAGGCGGGCCAGCTCACATTGACCAGCGGGCTGGTGACGTTGGTGAGGTTGTCGGTGTGCTGACACCGCTGTCGCTGCCAGCGTGCAGATCGGGCAGAGCAGGTGTCACCAGGGCGCTGGTGACGATGGTGAAGCTGCGCTGGATGGAGGCGCTGTTGCCGGCGGCGTCGGTCACGGTGATGCCCACCGTCCGTCCGCTGCCTTCGCCCAAGGCGGTGTAGTCGTCGGCGGTCAGCGTGTAGCGCCAGCCGGTGCCATTGACCTCGGGGGCGACCACACGGGCGCCCGCCCCGGTGCCCAGCGTGAGCACCGCTTGTTCGCCCATCGCCAACGAGCCGGTCAGCACCACCCCGGCGGCGCGCTCTTGGCTGTTGATGACGTTGTCCACGGCCACTGCGCCCATGTTGGGGGTGGGGGCGGTGGCGTCGTACACCAGCACAAAGTTGGCTGAAAGTGCGCTGGTGTTGCCAGCGCTGTCGCTGGCGCGCACCCGCACGGTGGTGTTGCCTTCTTGGGTCAGGGCTTGGGGCCAGCGCCAGGTCCACAAGCCGTTGGCGTCGGCTGTGGTGAGGCCAAGCACGGTGCTGCCGTCGGCCGCCAGCACGGTGACGGTGCTCAGACTTTCGGCCGTGCCTCGCAAGCTCGGACGGTTGTTGTTGGTGATGTTGTCGCGGTCGCTGCGGCCAGAGTCCGTGTCGACGGTCAGGCCCAAGACTTGTGGCGCCAGCGGCGCTGCGGTGTCGACCGTGAGGTTGCGCACCAAGATGGGACCGAGGTTGCCTGCAGCGTCCTCGGCCTGGAAGGTCAGGGTGTGCACGCCGTCGGCCAATGGCGTGGACGATGCGAAGGACCACGCGCCGCCGCTCTCAGTCACGGTGGCCAGCAATTCGCCGTTGACGCGGACCCACACCCGAGAGCCTGTTTCTGTGGTGCCCGAGAGGCTCAGCAGGTTGCTGTTGGTCTGGGTCTGGTCGATTCGGCCGTTGATGGTGACGCGTTCAAAAGCGGCGGGCGCTGTGGTGTCAATCACCACGGTGCGCGGGTCGCTGAAGGCGGTGGCATTGCCCGCCACATCAAAGCCGCGCACGCGCACATCGTGGCTGCCCTCGGGCAGGTTCAGGGGGCCAAGATCGAGGGACCAGTTGCCCAACAGGTCGGTGAGCACACTGCCCACTTGGTGCGCTTGGGTGGTGCCACCGAGGTACACCGCGACCAGCACATTGGGTTCGGCGGTGCCGCGCAGTTCCAATGTGTTGACGTTGCTGCGCAGATCGCCGCTCGACAACCCGGTGTCGGGCGATATGCCAGCGATCAAGGGCATGGCCGGCGGCAGGTTGTCCACGGTCACGGTGAAGGGCAGTGAGCGGGGGCTTTCGTTGCCCGCCACGTCCCGCACCAGAGCGCTGAACACATAGGTGCCGTCGGCCAAACTGACGGGGTCGCCGTTTTCCAGGTAGTTGAACACCCACTGACCCAAGCGGTCGGCGCGGACCCGTCCGACGTCCACCTGGGTGCCGTTGATCTCGCGTTGCACCGTGATGTCGGCAAACGACTCCGCCGCGCCCGCCAAACTGATGGTGCGGGTCTGGGTGACGGCGTCTCGGCTGCTGCGGCCGGTATCGGACTGCACGCTCACGATACGGGGCGCTGCAGGCAGCACCGTATCGATCGTGATTTTCTGGGCCACCGCATTGACGCTGGTGTTGCCCGCCAAGTCGGTGGCGCTGACCACCACAAGGTAGCTGCCATCCACAAGGTTGGAGGTGCGGGTGTCAAACGTCCACGTCCCGTCGCTGGCGGTGCTGACGATGCCCAGCAACACGTCGTTGGCGGTCACGCGAACGGTGCTGCCCAATTCGGCGGTGCCGCGCAACACCGGACGGTTGCTCTTGGAGAAGAACACGTCCTCGTTGTCCATGCGGATCTGCACCCGGTTGTCCACGGTGCTCAGCGTGGGGGCGCTGGGCGCCAACACATCGAGCACGATGGCCAAGGGAGCGGACCATGCCGATACCAGCGTGGCCGATTCGCCGCTGACCGAGCCGACGGGCGCTTCGGTGCGGGCCCGGATGTTCAAGCTCACGCCGTTCATCGCACTGGCCAGTTCGGGTATGGCAAACGGATTGAGGGTCACCAAGGCCCGGCCCGACGCCACTTGCAGCGGGGTCAACACCACCCGGGTCAGTTCTGTTTCATCGGCCAAGGCGATCACCAGCATATCGCCCGCGCTCACGCCCGAGGGCAAGCTCAAGGACAGGCGGAAGCCATTGAGGCGGGTGACGTTGTCGCTGTTGCTGCGGCCGGTGTCGTCGGCCGACAGCAGATCGATTTGCGATGGCGGCGCCGGTGGGTTGAGGTTGACGACGCGGTCGGCATTGACATAGAAGTTTTGCGCATCGTTGCCGGCCACGTCTTGCACGGCCACGGCGTCGTCGGCGAGTGTGGGGTCGGTATAGGACAGCGTGACCGCCTGACCGCGCGACACCGTCTGCGCCAAGGTGATGTTCACCTTGCTCGGGTCGGTGCTGTCGAGCGTGACCGATTCAATGGCCACCAATTGGCCATTCACCGCCACGGTGAACCCGTTTTGCGGCAGCGCTTGTTGCAGCGCTTCGCTGAAGGTGAGCTGCAGTTGATTGCCGTCGAAGTTGACACCACCCACCAGCACCGGCGGGGTGCGGTCGGTGGGCTCGGTGGTCACTTCGGCGTTGTTGACGTTGAGCGTCAAGGTCTGCGTGCTGGTGCGCAGCTGCTCGTTGGTGTGAGACAGATTGCCGGCCATGTCCACCGTTCGGACCACGAGTGTGTGTCCACCGGCTTTGAGTGCCGATCCGGTGTAGGTGAAATACCAAGCGTTGTTCACCACTGCGGCGCGGCCCATGAGCACCAGGTTGACCGAGTTGTCTGTGCCCACCACGCGGTCGTACACCTCCACCACCGCTGTGGCCAAGGTGGAGCGCGAGGTTTGGCTGCTCGGCACCGTGCCGTAGAGGGTGAAGAGTCGGTTGTTGGTGGTTGTCGCGTTGCGCGCGGTCCAGTCGGCGGTGGTGAGTGAACTGCTGCCGTCGGCTGCCAGCAAATAGGGCACATAGGACTCGCGAGCCGGCAAGACATTGACCTGCAGGTTGTTCACGGCCACGGGCGCCATGGCCTTGTAGGCGCTGGCGTTGCCGGCGAGATCAACGATGCGAGCGTCCACGTACCACAGGCTGTTGCCCAGGGTGGTCGGCTCCAGCACGACAAAGCCAGTGCTGATGTCGTCGCCGGTGAGCACCCGTTGCAGGGTGGGCACCGTGGTGCGCGTGGCCCCCGAGGAGGTGCGGATCCACAGCTGAACGGTTTCGCCCACCCGTGCGTCGGTGGGGAGGTTGACGCGCAAGCGAGGTGTGTTGTCGGCGGTCAGGCCGTCGCTGTTGAAGTAGCCGGTGTCGTCTGCCGCGAGCAATTGGATCGACACGGGCGATGCCGCGCTGCGGTCGATGGTGATGCGCAATGGCTGCAGCGAGCGGTTGCCAATGCTGTCTTCTTGCTCGACCAGGTAGCGGTTCGCTCGGGCCGGTTGGTCTTCCAGTGTGTAGCTGAACACGCCAGTGCTGGCGTTGGCGGTGATGAACTGGCTGTAGATTGGTGTTCCGTATGCGTCGGTGCCCGCGAAGTGCCGCACCAATTCGTTGGGTTGGGCAATGCCGTCACCGTTGAGGTCGCGGTAGATGCGAATGCGCGCGCCGGCCTCGGCTGTGCCGGTGACTACCGGGCGCACTTGGTTGCGCACCCAGTCACCACTGCTGGCGTTGAAGGCGCCTCCGCTGACCGCCAAGTTGGCGATGGCGGGAGCCCCTTGGGTGTCCACCACCAAGGCCAGTGCTGGCGACAGTGCGCTGACATTGCCCGCCGCGTCATAGGTGCGCACCGCCACATAGTGGGTGCCATCGGCCAGCGGCGCGCCCTTGTAGGTGAAGCGCCAATAACTGGCGATGTCGGCAAAGCCCCAGCTGGTCCAGGTTTCGGGTTGTCCGTCGGCGCTGGTGCGGTACATCACCTCCAGCCGTGTGGCACCGCTGGGCAAGGTGGCCGTGCTGGTGTTGGGGCCGAAGCTGATGTTGGTGTTGCGGCTGGTGCGGTTGTCGGTGCTGGAGAACCCTGTGTCGTCGAAGCTCTGCACCCGTGGCGTCAGCGCGCTGGTCGGTGTGGCGGTGGCGATGTTGTCGATCACCAAGGCGCGGGCCAGGCTCAGCCCGCTGCTCACATTGCCCGCCCGGTCGATGAAGAAAGCGGTGGGAGCGGTGGTGGAGCTGTAGGTGCCGTTGACCAACGCTGAGACGGTGATGTCCACGAACCCGTCGCTGATGTTCGCCGCAGACAGCGTGGTCAAGCCCACCTGGGTGCCGGTGGAGCTGGTGGAGGTGTTGATGCGGACTTGGTCACCCGCCACCGCATTGCGCGGCAGCCACACCCGCAGGGTGGGGGTGGTGTTGCTGGTGATGGCGTCGTAGGGGCTGTCGCCGCTGTCGTTGCCTGCCAGAGGTGCCATGTCGATGGCACCGACAGGCGCCACGCCATTGTCCACGGTGAACACGAACGCGTCGGTCGAGACGCGCGCATTGCCCGCTACATCGGTGCTGATGATCCGCAGACGGTAATCGCCGTTGGACAAACCCCAGAGGTCGTAGCGGTAGTTGCCGACGTTGTCGGCCACGGGTGTGCCCACCACGGTGCTGGTGCCCACGGTGTAGAGCGGCAGTATCGGCTCGCCCGCGTCGTGTCGACCGTTGTTGTTGACGTCGTTGAACACCGTCAGACGGGTGCCCAGCTCGGCCGTGCCGCTGAGGGTGATGCTGCTGCTGTTGCGTGTGATGCGCACACCGTCGACGTTGTAGGTCATGTCGGCGCTCAAGTCCGATGCCGACATGCCAATCGTGGGGGCGGGCGTGGGCGTCACGTCGAGCTTGAGCACCGAGCGCATGGCGGTGGCGCTCTCGTTGCCTGCCACGTCAACCGCTCGGGTGAAGAGCACCAGATTGCCGCTGGTGGCCACAGGCTGCATGGGACTGTGCACCCAGTTGAACCTGGACCCGGAAGTGGAGGTGGCCGAAGATGCCGTGACCGCCGCTTGGCCCAGCAGAACGGGAGCGGCGTAGCTGCCCTTGAGGTCAAACACCCCATAACCCAGACCGCCGCTGGACGCCACCAAGGTCTGCGCGGTGCCCGAGGCCCACCCTTGGTTGGCGGTGGTGTCGTTGGCGGTGTAGTCGCCACCAATGAAGCGTGCCGACACCGCACGGGCCATCAGCACATTGCCGCTGCCCAGCGAGAGCTCCACCAGCACCATTTTGGTGGGACCGCTCGGATCGAAGTAAGACACGATCCATTGGGTGGTGGACCCGCTCAAACGGTAAGCGGTGGCCGGCCAATTGCCCACCATAAAGGCGCCGCCCAGGGTGGCGCCCGACAGTTCCACTTGGGCCAAACTGCCTTCGACCACCACGCCCAGAGACTGGGCGGCGGTGGTGAGGTAGCCCGGATTGATCAAGCTTGGGTGGTTTTCGATCAGTTTGCTCGGGTCCAGGCCATACACGTTGACGTGGCTGGTGCCGCTGTCGACAACTCCCGTGACGGTGATGTGGCTGGTCTTGGCGGTCAGCTGGTCGCTGCTGCTGTTGCCAAAATCGTCCGAGCTAGAGACCGTCACCGACCACGGTGTGGCTTGGGCGGTGGTGTCGATGGTCAGCTCATTGAGTGTGACCATGCTTTGTGCCACACCGGCGCTTGTCACGTAACGCACAAAGTTGGCACCGACGCCGGTGCTCAAGCCGCTGACCGGCAGCAGCACAAAGCCGGCGTTGATGTCGGCTTGCGTCAACACCGCCCGACCCGTGAGGTACTGGCTGGCGGTGCTGTTGGCGTTGTACGTTTCGACCAAGCCACCCGCTTGCGCTTGCGCGCCCAGACCGACGCGCAGCACGGTCTGGGTGGTGTTGATGACATCGTCCACGTTCGACAGACCGCGATCGGCTTCTGCCTGTGTCGCGGAGCGGAACAGGCGGATGTTGTCGAAATGGGCGCGAGATGTGCCTGTAGAGGCCAACTCAATGCGGATGGTTTTGCCCACCGCCTCGGGCACCAAGGCCGTGTTGAGCACCAGCACCGGAGCGTCTCTGAACGAGTTCGCCGGTACATAAGTGAACGGATTGACCGACTGTGTGGCATAGACAGAGCCATCGCTGCCCAACAGCCGATACGTGCTCACACTGGTGGATTGGGTCCACCCCCCGTCGCCCCGGTGTCCAACGCCAACCGACAGGTAGTACACCGTATTGGCTTGGAAGGTGACGTTGAGGTCTTGGTACACCGCTTTGCCAGAGCCAATGCTGAGGATGTCGGTGCCCCCCAACGTGTTGGTTCCGAACGCTTCCTCGGCCGCGTCGCCGCTGACCGATCCCGCGCTGAGTTGCCATTCTGGCCCGATGGTGTTTGTCCATTGCCCCACGCTCAGCGCTGTGCTCTGCGTTTCAAAGGATGCATCGGCCACCGGAACCATCACCTGCGGGGCGATGGACACTGAGGTGAAGTGGGGTTGCGCCGCTGGGCTTGCGCCCACGGTGATGCGTTCGGCGAAGGTGGCGGTGGTCGACAAGCCGGTGTTGCCCGCGCTGTCGATCGCGTACACCTGCATGGGGGTGACGCTGCCGACGGCTCGCGCCATGTCCGGGCGCACCTGCAGCACCAAAAAACCGTTCGAAAGGTCTTCTGCTGCCACGCGCACACGGCCCAGCTCGGTGCCTGCGGTGTGCAGCACCAGCTGATCGCCCAGTTGCGCGTTGGCGTGCAGCACCACCCGGAAAGCGGGTGTACCGCCGTCGGTGAAGGTGTCTGTGTCCAGAGATCCATTGGCTTGCAGCAGTTGCGGCTGGCCTGGCAGCAGCGGGGCTGAGCGGTCAAACACCACCTGCAGCGTTGCGCTGGTGCCCAGGAGCGTGCCGTTGCTGTCCACCGCCACGGCGATCAAGCGGTTGCTGCCGGTGGTCAGCGCCACGCTGGTGGCGGTGAACAAGCCGTTGCCGTCTGTGCTTAGGACGCTGGTGTTGATGCGCTCGTTGAAGTCGAGCAGACCGTTGTTGTTGATGTCGTTGTAGAGCCAGACGCTTGCGTTGGGTGCCAAGCGCCCACGCACCGTGACGTTGGAGCTGTTGGTGACACCGTCATCGGGATTGCGGGAATCGGTGCTGCTGGTGTCGATCCAGAGGCCGCCTGTCAGGGCGCGTGTGGCGCGCAGGGCGCTGGACTCCACCGTCAGCACCAACGCGGTGGACGCTGCGCTGAGGTTGCCAGCGGCGTCTACCGTGCGTGCCGTCAGTGCATAGATGCCGTCGGCAAGTGACGGCCCGCTGTGGGTCCAGCTCCAAGTGGTGGCGGTTCCCACCACGTCGGTGCTGCCGATCAGGGTCTCGCCTTGATAGAGGTTCACCCGCACAGTGCCTTGGCCAGCGGTGATGGAGCCGGTCAGGGTGAAGCCTTGGTTGCGGGTGGTGATGCGGTCGCTGTTGACCGATCCCGTGTCGTCTGCGGTCAGCAAGTTGGGGGCACTGGGCACCGAGGGGGCGGTGTTGTCCGTGACCAAGCGCGCCAAGGTGGTGGGCGTGCTGTAGTTGCCCGCACGGTCCAGCAAGCGCGCACTGATGGCGTTGTTGTAGGCGGTGTTGAGTGCCAGGTCGCTAGAGCAGGTGAGATCGACAAATCCGCTCACCAAGTCGGCCGCTGTGAGCACACGGCTGGCCAACCAGCCGCTGGTGGTCCAGCTGGTGTTGGGGTAGAGCAGCACCGTGTCGCCCACTTGGGCCTGGGCCGGTACAAACACCCGCAGCGTGGGTCGAAGGGTGGTGACCACGCCATCGCCATTGAACAAGCCGCCATCGTTCACGCTCAACAAGCGAACACCGGTCGGTGCGTGGGCGTAGGTGTCGATGGTGACCACACTGGCGTCGGACACCCGCACATTGCCCGCTGCGTCGGTGGCCACCGCGCGCAGGTTGTGGGTGCCGATGGGCAGCGTGCCGGTGGTGAAGCTGTAAGCCGTGCCGCTGACGCTGGCGCTGCCCAACAGTTCACCGTCGTCGAGCCGTCCGTTGCCGTTGCGGTCGCGGAAGATTTGCACCGTGCTGCCGGCGTCCACAGTGCCGGTGAGCACCATGCTGGAGCTCAGACGCGTCAGGCCATCGCTGGTGCTGCTGCCCGTGTCGCTGGCGGTGTTGAGGGTGGGGCGGCTGATCGGGCCTTGGGTGCTGTCGAAGGTGATGGTGCGCACTGGCGAACGCAGCAGGGAAGTCAGCGTGAGGTTGTAGACGCCATAGCCACCAGTGGTGGCGCTGGTGCCAATGGTGGCGTTGGTGCCGGTAGCCCACGCCGCTTGGATGCTGTCTGCGTCACTGGCAAAGTTGCCGCCGTGGGCTTTGTAGCGCGCACCGGTGATGGTGGCCAAGACGCTGTTGCCGCTCAAGGACAGAGTGACTTCCACCATTTTGGTGAAGCCGTCGTCGTTGATGAAGTAAATCCAGCGGTTGTTGGTGCCTGTCACCTGTACCACCTGGGCCGGCGTGTCCCGGACAATGGCGGCACCCTTCATGACCGCGCTGGTCAGCACCACATCGTCCAGGCTGTTGGCGATCAGGCCGGTGTTGACCGCTGTGGTGGTCAGGTAGGGGGTGTGCAGGCGCACATCGCGGTCGTTGCCAGCGGCGTCCACCGCCACCACACTGATGCGGTGTTGGCCATCGCTCAAAGCGGGCCCGCTATAGGTGAAGCTGTAGCTGTTGTTGCTGTCGTTGACCTCGGCCACACCCAGCAGCGTGTTGCCGTCCATCACCTTGACACGCACCACGCCTTGGCCGCTGCCCACGGTGCCGCTGATGGTCCACTGCGTGGCGCGGCTGGTGACCAAATCGCCGCTGCTGCTGCCGCGGTCGTCGGCGACCAGGAAGGTCGGTTGGGCCGGTGGGCTCGGTTGCACCGTGTCGGCGCGCAGCGTCGGCAGGTCGCTGCGGGCGCTCACGGTGGTGGAGCCCGCTTGGCGGTAATCGATGGACACGCTCGGTGGTGCCAGCACCATTTCCATCGAGTACACCCGAGCCATGTCGGTGGTCGACGCGATGGTTTGTGAAGCGCCAGGAACCACCGCGGCTGTTGAAGCGTAACCCCACGTTCCACCGGTGCTTTGCCAACCGATCGAACCCACGTTGCGGGTCAGCTCCATGGTGCTGGGGTGGACATAACCGTCGATAAAGCCGTAGGTGTAGCCTGGCCGAATCTCGGCCAAACCCCGTGTGGGTGCAAAGTCGAAGCTGTACCAACCGGTGGCATTGGGCACGATGCGCGATTCGCCCAGCGCCCGCACCACGTAGTTGCTGCCCACCTTTTCATAAATGACCGGCGTGACCCAGCGGGTGCCGCTGGTGCCGGGGGTGTAAACGCGCCATTGGTCCACCGCCGCCGTGGTGTTGAAGGTGGCGGTGTTGAAGAAGCTGTAGCCGACGGCGCCGTCCACCCCGGTGCGGACGTTGCTGTCGCCCAAGCTGCTGGTGACGGCGCCCAGGGTCACGGCGATGTCGGCAAAACCTTGCGCCACATCGGTGGCGGTCAAGGTGTAAGTGCTCAGGGTGGCGCCGGCGTACCGCACGGTCAGGGTGTCGCCAACGGCCACGCCATTGCTCAGCGTTTGCCGCAAGGTGACGTTGTTGCTGCCGACCCAGCCCGCAGCGGCGCCGTCGAGTTCAATCGCGGTGGAGGTGCTGTCGCTCGATCGCGCGTCCAAGACCGAGCCGAACAGGCTGATGCCCGACCCGCCGCTGATGTTGGTGGAGGTGACGCTTTCGCGGTCGTTGGCGGTGGCTCCCCAAGCGTAGAGGCGAATCTCGGTCGCTTCGCGGATGGCCAGCTGGTTCAGGTTGAAGCGCCACGTTTCGCTGGTGGCGCCGGGTTGCAGCTCAATGACGGTGCGGCTCGCGAAGTTGTCGGCGCTGGTGGCCACCGCTGCAAACCGCGCGCCTTGGGTGCCGGTTTGTTGTGTGCTGACGGTCAAACCACTGAGTTGAATCACCTTGCTCGCCTCAGGGGTGGCGGTGAAACTGACGTACTTGGCGGGGTTGAAGTTGGCGTCGGTGACGTTGTTGAAGGTCGGCCACGCGTTGCTGGCTGAACCGCTTTCCATGTTGGCGGTTTGGTCGGCCGAACCCAGCAGCAGGCCGGCGCTGACCTCGGTGGCCGCCAGTGTGTTGGTCGCGTTCTGGTTGCCAATGGGGTTGTAACGGCCCAGCAGCGTGCCCGCGCTCACCGTGGGTGAAGTCCATTGGGTGACGGCCGGACGCACGTCACCCCACACGCTGAGTCCAGTACCGCCGGCGGCTGTTGAGATCACATCTTCCCAGTTCACGCCGCTTGCGCCCCAAGCGTAAACACGGAACTCAGTGGTTTCCGTGACGTTCAACCGACCCAAGGAAAAACGCCAGGTTTCCTCCAAAGAATTGGTGTTGAGATCGATGACGATCTTGTTTTCGAAACCGTCTTGGCTGGTGGCCAGAGCCGCGTAGCGCGCCCCGTTGGTGGCGCTCAAATACTGGCGCGTGTTGAGTGTGATGGCGGACAACTCCAGCGCTACACCGGCGTTTGGCGTCACGCTGAAGCTCGGGTATTTGCTTGGATTGAGCGCGTTGTCCGTGATCCCATTGAAGCTGGGCCACACATCCGTGTTGGTGTTGGCGCCGGCGGAGCCTTCGATACCGCTTGTTTGATCGGCTGTTCCAAATGTGACACCTGTGGTCACAGATGTGGCGTTCAGGGTGTTGGTGCTCGACCGCACGCCGGTCGGGTCGTAGCGGCCCAGCAGGCGTTCGCTGAAGTCACTGCTGGTCTGGATCAGCAGCGGGTTGGTGTTGAGGTTGCTGCTGCTGTTGCCGGCGCGGTCTTGTGCCACCACCGTCACGGTGGGCACGGTGTCCTGGTAGATGGCTCGGGTTAGCTGCAGGCTCCAGGTGCCGACGCTGCGGTCGAGCACCAGGCCATTGGCTTCGCCATAGGTGGTGCTGCCCACCCGCACCCACAGGTTCGCTGTGCTGACGGCGTCAAAGGTGCCGGTGATCTGTGGTGTGGTGTCGCGGGTGATCAGGGTGTTGACGGAGGGACGCAACGGTGGGTCGCTGTCGACCATCAAGGTGGCGATTTGCGACACCGGGCTGAGGTTGCCTGCCCGGTCGAATTGCTGGGCGTACACCGCGTGATGTCCGCTGGGCAGCGTGATGCTGGTGCTGTAGCGGCCGGTGGTGGCGTCGGCCACGGTGGTCCAGCTCAGGTCGCTCACGTCGTTGAGGCCGTTGCCGTTGAGGTCGGCAAAGATTTGCACCCGAGCGCCGGGGTCGGCTTGACCTTGGACGGTGAATTGACCGTTGCTGGACGCGTAGCCGTTGGCAGGTGCCACGCCGCTGCGCGTCAGCGCCACGTTGTTGAAGTCGACGTATGTGGACAGCCGTGTGTCTTGTGCGGTGCCCAGCACCACCCGGAACGATTGCCCCAGATCGCCCCACTGGGTCTGGTAGCTGATCTGGAAGGTTTTGAAGGTGCCCTTCGGACCCAGGTCGGCTTCGGTCACTAACTGACGCGCCACCACCGTGCCGTCTGATCGTTCGATGGCGATGTAAGTGCCATTGGCCAATACGTTGGTGCTCCAGCTGCTTGTACCGCCTCGGGTGCCAATGTCCACCGACAGTTGCAGCGTTTCGCCCAGCAGCGCCGGCACCACCGCGTTGGACATGAGGCGCACCCCACCGACCACGTTGGGCTGCCAGATGGTCGCCACGTTGCCCGCCGCCGCATACCCATCGCCGGCGTAGTTGGCGTGGGTGGCTTGGCTGTGGGGCCGCCAGTAGCCGCCGATGACGGTCGAATAGGTCCAGCCACTGATCGTGGTGGTGCTGGTCGAGCCCACGATCTGGCCTTCGGCAATCACCTGCTGTTCGAAGTTGCCGTTGACCACCGTGGCGGCGGTGACCGCCTCCAGCGGTGGCAACACGGCTGGCGCGTTGCTGTCAAACGCGACCCACAGCGGGACGCTGAAGTCGGACTTGCTGCCTGCGGCGTCTACCGCGCGCACCATGAATCCTCGGGTGCCGTTGGCATAAGGCGCGCCGGTGTGGGTGTAGCTCCACACGCTGGCGCTCTCGAGCGCCGCTTGACCAATCGGGTTGACCCGATCGGTGTCGTCGTAAATCTCCACCGCGACAATGTTGCCGCTGAAATTGCCGCTGAGGGTGAAGCCACGCGGCAGATTGGTGATGTTGTCGGTGCTGGCGCCGGTGCTCGGGCTGCCGCTGGCACCGGTGGAAAACGAGTCCGAATCGGTGATCAAATCGGTGCCGGTGGGCGCTGCGGGGGTGCCCAGCACCACCAACTGCGGCATGCCGTAGCTCGCGCCAACGTTGCCCGCCCGGTCGGTGAGCCGGACGTTGAGGTTGTTGTAAGTGCCAGCGGGCAGGATGCCCGAGGCCACCACCAGGTCCGCAAAGCCGTCTTGGAGGTGGCTCTCGGTCAGGATGATTTGTGTGAGCTGCGTGCTGCTGTTGAGCAGCGCCAGCACATCGCCGGCCACCGCGTCGGACGCCAGCGTGACGCGAAAGGTCATGGAGCGCAGTGCGCTGGTGATGCTGTCGTCGTTGCGCACTCCGGTGTCGGTGCTGCTCAGCAGCTCCAAGTTGCGCGGCGCCTGTGGCACTTGCAAATCAATGGACAGTTCCACCGCGTCGCTGGCGTCGCTGATGTTGCCGGCCACATCCATGGCCTGCGCGCGCAGGCGGTGTTCGCCAGCGCCCAAGCTGATGCCACTGAACACAAAACTGCCGTTGCTGTCGGCGCTCACCTCGGCCAGCTCTTCGCCGGGGTTGAGTGCGCCGTTGTTGTTCAGGTCGTCGAACAGGAAGACGCGGGCAGCGGGCTCGGTGGTCCCGGCAAAGCTCAGTCCGGTGGCTGTTCGTGTCAGCCCGTCCTCGGTGCTGACGCCCGTGTCGAGGTTGGCGCCCAAGGCCAGCGATGGCCGTTCAGCGCTGGTGTCAACCGTCAGGCGCAGGTCGGTGGCGCTGCCTTCGTTGCCGGCGGCGTCCACCCCCACCACCCGCAACACATGCAAGCCGTCGGTAAGCGCGGTGGCTCCGGTGTTGAAGGCAAACGTGCCGCTGGGGGGCAAGGTGGCACCGCTGAGGCTGCCCAACAAGGTGGTTTTGGTGCCGAAGATCACACCGCTCAAGGCGGCCACACCATAGCCCGTGGCGCCGGCGCTGGTGGCCACCGTCATGGTGGCGGTGGGTTTGGCCCAAGCGCCGTTGATGGTGGTGGCGTTGGTGGTGTGGTCACCGATGCGGTGAGCTGCAGCCACGCTGCGGGCGCTGAGCTGTCCGTTGCTGTCCACAGCCAGCAGCACCTCCACCATTTTGGTGAGGTTGTTCACCGCGTCGTAGGTGGCAAAAATCCAGCGTTCTGGGCTGCCATTTTTGGCGGCCACTTGGGCGGTCACGGCGCCCCCTAAGCCTGCGCCGTCCATGATGCCGGCGCTGATGGCCACGCTGCGTGTGTCCGTCACGGTTTGTCCCAAACCGGTGGCCGATGTGCTGAGGAAGAGCTCGGTCTCAAACCCCAGGCGGTTGCTGTTGTCGCGGCTGATGTCGTAGACCCGGATCGCGGTGGCATCGGTGGGCACCGTGCCGGTGATCACCAAGCCTGTGCTGGTGCGGGTGATGCGGTCGCTGTTGAGCGTGCCGCTGTCGCTGGTGCTGGTCAGCACCACGCTGCCGGGGGCGGCCGGTCCGGTGGTGTCGATGACGATGTTCTGGGTCACCGGCGAGCGAGCGCTCTCGTTGCCCGCCGCATCAAACACCGTGGCGCTGAGGTTGTAAGTGCCGTCGGCCAAGGGAATGGACGAAGGCAGCTGCAGATCGATGTGGTAGCGCGGAGCCTGTTCGGTGCCTCGGTTGAGCAGATCGTCGGCGCGCAGGGTCACAGAGAACAGCAGCGTGCCGCCGTTGTACAGGCGCACTTGGTCGCCCACCTCGGCGTTGTCGGGCAGCGGTATGCGCAGCGCGGGGGTGCGGTCGGCGGTGATCCGGTCGCCGGTGGTGACGCCTTGGGGGTCGATCACCAGGGGGGTGTCGCTGTTGCTCAGCAGCTCGACGGTGCCCGGCCGGTCGCTGGCCGATGCCTTGATGACCACTTCCAGCGGACTCGACACGTTGCCCATCGGCATGCCGGTGCTGGCGTTGAAGGCGTAGGCGCGAATGGTGTAAGTGCCGCGGCCCAGCACCAAGTCGCCCGTTGTGAAGACACCCGTGACCGCATCGGCGGTCACGGCAGTGCCCAGCACTTCGCCCTCGGAATACACACCGTTGCTGTCGCGGTCCACAAACAGCTGCACCTGAGAGCCCGGCAGCATCATGCCGGTGATGCGCACGGTGGTCAGGTTGGTGACGTTGTCGCTGCTGGAGAAGCCAGAGTCGTAGCCGCTGGCCAGTTGCATGCGCCCCATTTGCAGCACGGGGGTCAGTTCTTGTGGGCTCACCACCAGCTGCAAGGCGGTCGATGCGAGGCTGTTGTTGCCAGCGCTGTCCACCGCTCGGGTGCTGATCCAGTGCACGCCAGCGGGCAAGGGGTCGCCGGTGTAGGTGAAGCGGAATTGGTTGGCGCTGGACGGTGCGGCGCTGCCGATGAGGGTGTCGCCAGCGTAGAGGTCGATGCGCTGTACATCGGCTTCGCTGACGGAGCCTGTGATGGTGAAGCCGGTGGCTTTGGCCGTGATGCGGTCGGTGCTGGACACCCCTGTGTCGTCTTGCGCCAGCAAGGCGATGCCGGTGGGCGCCGTGGGCGCGGTGGTGTCGACCTGCAGGAAGGGCAGGTTGCCTCGCAAGGTACTGAACCCACTGACATTGCCGGCAGCGTCTTGCAGGCGAGCAAAAATGCCCCAACTGCCGGTGGCGCCCACATAGGTGCCACTGAGGTTTTGGGTGGAGGTGATGTCGACCCAGCCACGCTCCAGATCGGTGGCGGTCAGGCGTTTGCTGCCGATTTGGTAAGCGGTGCTGGTGGTCCAGTGATTCGATAGCAGCACCGTGTCGCCCAGCACAGCGTCGGCGGGCAAGGTGACGCGGAAGTTGGGGCGGGCCTGCGACACGATCTGGTCGTTGTCGTACAAGCCGCTGTCTTGCCCCGGGGCCAACCGCACAGACAGGGGCTGCGGCGCTTTGGTGTCGATGCGCACGTAGATCGCTTCGCTCGGGGCGCTGACGTTGCCGGCGGTGTCGGTCTGGATGATGCGCAGGAAGTGGTCGCCCTCGGTCAGTGGGTTGGCGGGGATCAGGTAGAACCAGCCAGAGGG
>JBEIEH010000010.1:0-25110 GCA_040383055.1 Burkholderiaceae bacterium | reverse complement strand
ATGCCGGCGTTGGCGTTGCGCTCGGCGCGCGAGTACTGGCTCATGCCGTTGGTCACCACCCGACCCGGCTCGGAGGTGGCGGCCACCACCGTGCCGCCGGGGCACATCCAAACACTGTAGACCGCGCGGCCGTTTTGGGCGTGGTGCACCAGCTTGTAGTCGGCCGCGCCCAGCAGCGGGTGGCCTGCGTGTCGGCCCCAGCGGGCCGGGTCGATCACACTGTGCGGGTGCTCAATGCGAAAGCCCACCGAGAACGGCTTGGCTTCCATGAACACCCCCGCGTCCCACAGCAGGGCAAAGGTGTCGCGTGAACTGTGGCCCAAGGCCAGTACCACCCGCTGGGCGGGCATGTCCAGTTCTTGTTCGGTGTCGAGCCGGCGCACGCGCAAGGCCTGCACCCGCTGTTGGCCATCGGGCCCGGTGGCGAGTGTGATGCCGGTGAGCTGGTGTTCGAAGCGGATCTCGCCACCCAGCGCCATGATCTTCTCGCGCATGGCCTCGACCACCTTGACCAGCTTGAAGGTGCCGATGTGCGGATGCGCCTGGTAGAGGATTTCGGGCGGCGCGCCGGCGTCGACGAATTCCTGCATCACCTTGCGACCCAGGAAGCGTGGGTCCTTGATCTGGCTGTAGAGCTTGCCGTCGGAAAACAGGCCAGCGCCGCCTTCGCCATACTGCACATTGCTTTGGGGGTTGAGCACCTTTTTGCGCCACAGGCCCCAGGTGTCTTTGGTGCGTTGGCGCACCGGCTTGCCCCGCTCCAGCACGATGGGCTTGAGCCCCATTTGGGCCAAAGCCAGCGCGGCGAACAAACCACAAGGCCCCAGTCCCACCACCACCGGGCGCTCGGCCTCGTTGGCGGGCCAGCCGGCCGGTGCCAGCGCAGGCGGTGTCCAGCGCATGTCGGGGGTGGCGATGATGTGCGGGTTTTGGGTGTGGCGCTGCAGCAGCGTGGCCTCTTGGCTGGGGTCGGCCAGCGTCACATCGACGATGTAGACCGCCAACAAATCGGCCTTGCGCGCATCGAAGCTGCGTTTGAACACCTGCACATCGGCCATTGCGGCCGGGTCGACGCCCAAGGCCTGTGCGGCCAAGCGGGTCAGCGCCTCCATGGGGTGGGGCGGCGGCAGGCGGTCGTGGTCGGTTTCGGTGGGAGCGTCGGCGGCGCGGCGGTGTTCGAACGGCACCTCGGCCAGCGGCAGTTTGAGTTCGGCGATGCGGATCATGGGGTGGGCTTGTGGTGATCAAGCAAACATGAAAAACGCGATTGTCGCAGCCCATGGACGCCTGGTGATGGGTGCGCGGGCGATAATCGCTGTGTGAAGCGCGCCAGACCGCCGCTGGCACGAGACCCGAAAGGGTGTGCTGGAGGAACGTCCGGACTGCACAGGGCAGCGCAGGAGGTAACACCTCTCCACCGATCAGCCGCACGGGGCAACCCAGGCGGCCCTAAGGTGAGGATCAGAGCAACAGAGACGAGCCGATTCAGTTCGGGTGAAACGGGCAATCTCTGCGCGCAGCAATACCAAATAGGCACGCGTTGATGTGGCTCCGCGGAGCGTGCGGGTAGGTAGCACCGAGCCGCTTGGGCGACCAGCGGCCCAGATGAATGGCGGTCACACCGCCGGCCACCGCAAGGGGTCAGTGGTGCACAGAATCCGGCTTATCGGCGCGCTTCACACTTTTCTCTTTTTGAGTCCGCGAGGCCGTGCCTGTATGGGTTCCGGGTCACCGCCAGCTCATCTGCTGCGCCTGCTGCCCTGAGAAGCTTCAGAGGTTAAAGCCGCCCAAGCTGCGGATGCGCTCCACATGCGCCAGCAGTGAGCGCTGCGCCACCGGCCACAGGCGCTCGGGCACATCGGCGTAGGCCAGCTTCACCCATTCGTCCACCGGTCCGTCGGGCAGGGCTTGCAGCGCGCGCGCCACTTTGGCCTCGCGCGCCAAGCGGTGTGCTTTGAGCTGGGCAATCGCGGCGCGCGCACCACCGTGTGGCGCGCCGCTGGGGTTGTCGGCGCTGTGCGGCCAGTCGCCCAGCACATAGCCATGCGCCGGCAGGATGAAATGCACCGCATGTTCGGCGCACACCGCGTCGAGTTTGTCCAGCGAATCCAGGTAATCGGCCATGTTGCCGTCGGGTGTGTCGATGACGGTGGTGCTGCCATTCAAGATGTGGTCGCCGCTGAACAGCAGGCCGTCTTCTTCGAGCACCAGGCACACATGGTTGGCCGCGTGGCCGGGGGTGTGCACCGCTTGCAGGGTGTGGGTGGTGCCGTTGCCCTGCAGTGTGATGCGTTCGCCATCGGCCAGCGCGCGGTCGGGGCTGAAGGCGCTGTTGGCGCGCGCGGTGGGCGCGTTGGGAAGGCCCAGGATCGGCGGCGCGACCCGCCCGCCCTGGGCGCAGAGCGCCTGCAGGCGCGCCGCGCCCGGTGAATGGTCGGGGTGCGAATGGGTGCAGACGATGGCACGCACGTCGCCGCCTGCGGCGCGCCACAGGCGCTCAATGTGCGCTGCGTCGTCGGGGCCGGGGTCGATCACCGCGTAACCGGTGTGTGGGTCGCCCACCAAGTAGCTGTTGGTGCCGGGACCGGTCATGAAGCCGGGGTTGGGGGCGGTGAGGCGTTGCACGTTTTTCAGCAGCGCCACGGGTCGTTCGGTTTGCCAGGCCAGCTCATGCACGATTTGGCCGTCTGGGCAGGTCAGCGCCAGCTCGCCAAACGGCGCTTCGTGCTCCATGTGGCGCGACTCTTTGCCGTGCAGCAGGCCAGCGCGTGGGCAGCTGGTGAACAGGGGTTCGTCTGTGGCCGAGCAGGCGGCCAGCACCGCGTCCACCGTGGCGTAGGCCTGCAGCCGTTCCAGCGTGCGAATGGTGGGGAAGATGATGAAGAACTGTCCGGCTGCGTGCCGGGCCAGTGCGTCGGCCGGCCGCACCCAGACCGGCTCGAACTGTTCCGATTCATCGGCCACCGGTTCTTGGCCTTCGGGCATGCGCGCCACCAAAAACGGCACATCAAATCGCTTGGGCAGGTCGCGGTCGGTGATCCAGTGCGCCAGCACAAACACCTCGGCGCCCGACAGCGTGAGCCCCTGCGCGGCGCATTGCGCGGCAAATGGGGCTTTGCGGTCCAGTGCGGCGATGTCCGCCGTGCGCAGGTGGCTGCCGTCGGCGCGGCGGGCCAGCAATACGCCCAACTCTTCAAAGCTCTCGCGGATGGCGGCAATCGCCTGGGTCAGGCTCAAGTCGCTCTGGGTCGGCCGCCGGGTGGATTGGGCGTGGCACTGCGCGTCGGCTGCGTCAATGCCGCCGCCGGGAAACACATAAGCGCCAGGCGCAAAGCTGGCGCTCATGGAGCGGCGCGTCATCAGCACTTCCAGGCCTTGGGGGCCGTCGCGCAGCAGCAGCACGGTAGCGGCGGATCGCAGGGGCGCCACGGCGCGGGCGGGGTGGAGGAGTTGGGTAGGTCTGACCATCCAAGCATTGTGCCGCCAAGGCGGATAATCCCGACCATGCGCATACCGTTCACCAAAATGCAGGGCGCGGGCAACGACTTTGTGGTGCTCGACGAAACCCGTGGCCGCTTTGGCCTGACCGAAGCCCAATACCGCTGGCTCGCCGACCGCCATTTTGGGGTGGGCGCCGACCAGATTCTGAGTGTGCGCCCCGCGCCAAACGGCTCGGTGGATTTTGAATACGTGATCCACAACGCCGACGGTGGCGAGGTGGAGCACTGCGGCAACGGCGCGCGCTGTTTTGTGCGTTACGTGCACGACCAGGGCTTGACCGAGCGCAACCCGGTGCGGGTGCGGGTGAAGCACGGCGACATCAGCCTGTTGGCCGAGTCCGATGGCCGGGTACGGGTGGACATGGGCGCACCAATATTTGATTTGCCTCAGGTGCCGTTTGACGCCCATGGTCTGACCGCGCAGCCCAGCGGTGGTTTTGAGCGCTGGCCCTTGCCGCTGGCGCAGGGTGCGGTGGCCGATGTGGCGGTGCTCTCCATGGGCAATCCGCACGCGGTGCTGCGGGTGGACGATGTCGACACCGCCCCGGTGGCCACCTGGGGCCCACAGATCGAATACCACGCGTGCTTTCCGCGCCGCGTCAATGCCGGCTTTTTGCAAGTGGTCTCGCGCAGCGCGGTGCGGCTGCGCGTGTATGAACGCGGCGCGGGCGAAACCCTGGCCTGTGGCACCGGCGCCTGTGCGGCGGTGGTGGCGGGCATTCGCCAAGGCTGGCTGGACGAGCGGGTGGACGTGCACACCCGGGGCGGTCTGCTCACCATCGAATGGCAGGCCTCGGCCGGCATCGACCGGCCGGTGTTGATGACCGGCCCGGCCACCCGTGTGTTTGAAGGCACCATCGACGTTCCCGATCTTTGACATTCACCACCATGACCACACCCGACGACAACGCCCTGGCCCCGATCACCGAAGGCGACATCGCCAATTACCTGCTCAATACGCCCGATTTTTTTGAGCGCCACGCCGCCTTGCTGGCCGGTGTTCAGCTGGTCAGCCCCCATGGCGCCCGGGCGGTGAGCCTGCAGGAGCGCCAGGTGGAAATCCTGCGCGAGAAGATGAAGGCGCTGGAGATGAAGGCGGTCGGCATGATCCGCTACGGGCATGAAAACGCCGCCATCACCGACAAACTGCTGGGCTGGGTGGAGGTGCTGCTGCGGGTGCGCGAGCCGGCCGACCTGCCCCAGACCTTGTGTGACGACATGAAGCAACGTTTTGCCCTGCCGCAAGCGGTGTTGCGCTTGTGGGGGCTGGACGCCGCGCACAAGCGCCTGCCCGCCGCTGCGCCGCTGGACGGCGCGCTGCAAGAGCAGTTGCAGGCGATCACCGAGCCGTTGTGTGGCCTGACGCCTGACGCTGAGTTGTCGCAGGCGCTGCGGCCTTGCTTGGCGCCCGGTGTGTTGGCCAATTCGCTCGCGGTGGTGCCCTTGCGGGCGCAAGTGGGCGGCCCGGTGATCGGTGCGCTGTTGCTGGCATCGGACGAGGCCCAGCGCTTCACCGCCGACATGGGCACCGACTTTTTGCTGCGCATCGCCGACATGGCGGGCGCGGCGCTGTCGCGGCTGTACCCGGCCGCTTGAGCCCAGGGGCGGTTGCGCTATGCGCTGGCCCGCCACCCTCAGCGCCGACGACGCGCAGCACCTGCACAACTACCTGCGCCATGTGCAGGTGGAAAAACGCTTGGCCGAACGCACCTTGGCGCTCTACACCGAAGACTTGCAGCGTTTGGCCACCGAGGTGCTGGAACCCGACCTGGGCCTGTTGCGGCTGCAGCCGGCGCACATTCGCCGCGCGGTGGCGCGCATGCACGCCGGCGGGCGAACACCCAGTGGCATTGCGCGGGTGCTGTCCAGCTGGCGTGGGTTGTTTCGTTGGCTGGGCCGCGAAGGCCTGATCGGCCACAACCCGGTGCAAGACGTGCGCGCGCCCAAAGCGCGCAAGCCCCTTCCCAAGGCCTTGCCGGTGGACCAAGCGGTGCAGCTGGCCGCCCATGTAGACCCCGACGACGACCCGGCGCTGGCCGCGCGCGACCACGCGGTGGCCGAGTTGCTGTACGGCTGCGGCCTGCGCATTGGCGAGTTGGTGGGACTCGATGTGCGAGCCAGCGCCGAGGCGCGTGGCTGGATTGACCTGGCCGAGGCCGAGGTGTTTGTGCTGGGCAAAGGCGGCAAACGCCGCAGCGTGCCGCTGGGGCGGGCGGCGGTGCAGGCCTTGCGTGAGTGGCTCACCGTCCGCGACGGCTGGGCGCCCGATGTGGCCGCGTTGTTTGTCGGCCAGCGGGGCCAGCGCCTCACGCCCCAGCACTTGCGGCTGCGGCTGCGCCAATTGGGGCTCAAGGCCGGCGTCAACACCCCGGTGCATCCCCACATGCTGCGCCATTCCTTTGCCAGCCATGTGCTGCAGAGCAGCGGCGATTTGCGCGCGGTGCAAGAGCTGCTGGGCCACGCCAACATCGGCACCACCCAGGTCTACACCCGGCTCGACTTTCAGCACCTGGCCAAGGTGTACGATGCCGCCCACCCAAGGGCGAAGCGCAGCAAACCCTGACACCAGAGCGCAGGGAAGTCCCGCAGATGCCGCGGCCGGGAATTCTCGGCACAATGGCACCCAGGGCATACCCCCTGTCCGTATTTTTCAAGGAGACCCTGATGTTCAAGCCCCTGTCTGTTGTGAAAGCCCTGCTGTTGTCGCTGGCCCTGTCCACCGCCGCTTACGCGGACGATGTGATCAAAACCGTTTATCACATGAGCGAGGGCATTCCGCAGGCTTCGCGCGCCATCAACAACATCCGCAACCACTTGGCGGCCGACCCGAAAGCCAAAATTGTGGTCGTCACGCATGGCTTGGGCATCGACTTTTTGCTCGATGGTGCCACCAACCAGATGGAGCAGCCGTTTGCTGGAGCGGTGTCTGAACTAGCGTCTAAGGGGGTGGAGTTCCGCGTCTGCAACAACACCTTGGTGTCGCGCAAGATCAGCGCCGACAAGTTGTTGCTGGAAGCCAAGGTGGTGCCTTCTGGCGTGGCTGAAGTGGCGAAGCTGCAGGCCAAAGAAGGTTTTGTCTATCTGCGTCCCTGAACGCAAGGACCGTGTGCTCAAGGGGCACAATGCGGCCCCATGAAAAGCATACGACTCAAGCCCGGCAAAGAAAAATCGCTGTTGCGCGGGCACCCGTGGGTGTTTGACGGCGCTGTCGCCAAAGGCGGCGCCGACCCCGGAGAGACTGTGCGGATCGAATCGGCAGATGGGCAATTTTTGGCTTGGGGTGCGTGTTCGCCCAGCTCGCGCATTCGGGTGCGTGTGTGGAGCTTTGACCCAGCCCAGCGCATCGATGCCGATTTCATTCGCGAGCGGCTGCGCCTGTCGATCGCGCTGCGCGCGGGCTGGCAGATCGCCAGCGATGGTGTGCGTTTGGTGCACGCCGAATCCGATGGCTTGCCCGGCCTCATCGTTGACCGTTATGGCGACACGCTCGTGGCCCAATTCGGCGCCACCGGGGTCGAGCGTTTCAAGCCGGTGATTGCGGACGCGCTGCTCTCGCTGACCGGCTGTGACCGCCTGTATGAACGCTCGGACACCAGCGCTCGCCAGCTCGAAGGCTTGGAGCCGGTCACCGGCTGGCTGCGTGGCAGTGGCCCGACGGAATTGGTGTTGACCGAGCACCAGTGGCGCTTGGGTCTGGACATCGCCCAGGGCCACAAGACCGGCTTTTACCTGGACCAGCGCGACAGCCGCTTGGCTTGCCACCAATGGGTGCGCCAGCTGGGTGCGCGCTCGGTGCTCAATTGTTTTTCGTACACCGGGGGCTTCACCGTTGCGGCGCTGCACGCCGGTGCCCATGAGGTCGTCTCCATCGATTCTTCGGGCCCGGCGCTGGCGCGGCTGCAAGCCAATGTGGCGCTCAACGGGTTTGAGGCGGCACGCGCGCCGGTGATGGACGCCGATGTCAACCGCTCGCTGCGCGACTTCTTGGCACAGGGCCGGCGGTTTGACGCCATTGTTCTGGACCCACCCAAGCTGGCGCCCACCGTGGCCCACGCCGAGCGGGCGGCGCGCGCTTACAAAGACCTCAACCGCTTGGGCTTGCAGCTGCTCAACCCCGGTGGTGTGCTGTTCACCTTTTCGTGCTCGGGCGGTATTGGGGTGGAGCTGTTCCAGAAAATTGTGGCCTCGGCCGGCACCGACGCCGGCGTGGACGGCGCCATCGTGGCCCGGCTGGGCGGCGCGCCCGACCACCCCATGACCCTGCGTTTTCCCGAGGGGGAGTACCTCAAGGGCTTGGTGATTGTGAGAAAAAGTTAGAAGACAAGTGGTGTCATCGGCCTGGGTGCTTAACTGCACTACACTCCCCCGCTGTTTTCAAGCGCGGTCGTTTTTCTGGAAGCCTGTACATGTCGCTGATTCCTGCCACCATCCTCACCGGGTTTTTGGGTTCGGGCAAAACCACGCTGCTCAAGCGCGTGCTCACCGAAGCCCATGGCCAGAAGATCGCGGTGGTGGAAAACGAGTTCGGCGAGGAAAACATCGATAACGAGATCTTGGTGGCCGACACCACCGAAAACATCATCCAGATGAGCAATGGCTGCATCTGCTGCACCATCCGCGACGATTTGCGCGCCACCTTGGCCGACTTGGCCACGCGGCGCCGCAAGGGCGAGCTCGACTTTGAGCGGGTGGTCATCGAAACCACCGGCTTGGCCGACCCCGGCCCTGTAGCGCAGACCTTTTTTATGGACGATGAGGTGGCCGAGCAGTATTTGCTCGACGCGGTGGTGACGCTGGTGGACGCCAAACACGCGGCCCAGCAGCTCAACGACCGCCAAGAAGCCCGCCGCCAAGTGGGTTTTGCCGACCGCATATTCATCAGCAAGGCCGATCTGGTGTCGGCTGACGAGCTCGATGCGCTGACCCACCGCTTGAAACACATGAACCCGCGCGCGCCGATTGCCCGGGCGCATTTTGGTGAGGTGCCGATCCGAGAGGTGTTCGATTTGCGGGGGTTTAACCTCAACGCCAAGCTCGACATCGATCCGGATTTTCTGGGCGGGCAGGATGACCACGCTCACCATGATCATGGGCACGAGCACCACGATCACGACCATGTGCACGGCGAACACTGCAACCATCCCTCACACCAGCACGGTCATGGCCATGGTCACCACCATCACCACGACGACGATGTGAAGAGTTTCGTGTACCGGTCGGACCGCCCCTTCAATCCGGCCAAGCTCGAAGACTTTTTGGGCGCCATCGTGCAGGTGTACGGACCCCGCATGCTGCGCTACAAAGGTGTGCTGCACATGCAGGGCACCGAGCGCAAGGTGATCTTTCAAGGGGTGCACCAGCTCATGGGCAGCGACCTTGGGCCTGAATGGGGCGAAGGCGAAGCTCGGGTCAGCAAGATGGTGTTCATTGGCATCGACCTGCCCCGGGACATTCTGGTGCAAGGTCTTGACCAGTCTTTGGCTTGAGTTCAGACACTCCCACCACCCAGGATGACACTTCCATGATGTTGCTTTCCATCCTGCGCGGTCTGGGTTTTCCTGCAAGCGCCCAAGCGCCTGCGACGGCAAAAGCCGTGCTCCCTGCCAATGGGGGTATAACTGCGGCATCGACCGCTGATCAAACGTCCCGTTCATCCGGATCCGATAGGAGACACGTTGTGAAAGCCGCCACCCGCAAGACCGTCAGCGCTGCTCCAGCCGGCAAAGCCGCTGGCCGCACCCAAGGCGGCACAACCGCCGCAGCCAAAAAAGCGCCCGCCGCACCTGCCAAGGCCAAAACGGTGTCCAAGCCGGCCGCCAAGGTGGCCGCACCGAGCAAAGCGGCCACCAAGTCGATCGCCAAAGCCGCAGTCAAGCCCACCGCCAAAGCCCCGGTGAAAGCACCACCCAAAGTGGTCAAGCCCGCTGCGAAGTCGGCGTCCAAGCCCGTGGCCAAAGTCGCCGCCAAACCGGCGGGCACCGCACAAGCCGCCGCCAAATCGAAGGCCAAGGTTCAGGCCGTGAAACCAGCGGCCACGGCGGTCAAGTCCAAGGCCAAAGCCGCTGCTGCGCCGATCAAGGCCCCCGCTCCAGCAGCCAAGGCCAAGTCCGCAGCACCCGCGGCGGCGAGCAAAGCCGCTGCAACCAAAGCACCTGCCAAAGCGCCGGCGCCGAAGGTCGCGGTGCCGGTCAAAGCTTCACCAGCACCCACACCCAAGCCCGCTGCGGCGGCGCCCGTGCCGGCCAAAAAAGCGGCGCCACCCGCGCCCGTACAATCCGCGCCTCTTGCCTTGCCCAAAGTCGGCGCCACCATCGAAACGCCGCAGCCTTTGGGCAAGCGCGCCGCCAAGAAGGTGATGATGGAACAAATGAGTCAGCCCGAAGTGCTGCCCACCCATGCACCAGACGCGGCCAAAGCCACCTTTTCCGCTGCCCACGAACGAGTTGTGATCATGCCCATTGCCCAAGCCACCGCTGTGAAAAAAGACCCCAAACGGGCCGACAACTGGAAAAAGCTCAGCTTGGAGGAATTGACCGACGCCGATGTGCTGGCCATGCCCGAGAGCGAGTACATGAACGATGTGCAGCTGGCGTTTTTCCGTCGCAAGCTCAGCATGCTCAAGGCCGATATGCTGGCCAACGCTGGTGAGACCACCGAGCACCTGCGTGAGGACACCGCTGTGGTGCCCGATCCGGCCGACCGCGCCACCATCGAAGAAGAGCACGCACTGGAGCTTCGCACCCGCGACCGAGAGCGCAAGCTGCTCAAGAAAATCGAACAATCGATCGCCCGCATCGACGCCAACGACTACGGTTATTGCGACGAGACAGGTGAGCCCATTGGTGTGCCACGTTTGCTGGCCCGCCCCACAGCCAGTCTGTCACTGGAAGCCCAACAGCGGCGCGAACTCAAGCAAAAAATGTTTGGGGATTGAGGCGCGCCCTGTTTATGTCCGTGGCGTTGTGCTTGCGATTCACACATGGTCAGGGGGCCTGAAGTGCCTAAACCCAAGACCACCTGGGCCGACTTGGAGAGCCCGTCGGGCGACAAAGGCGGCGAATACACCAAAGAAGCGCTCAAGGAACTGATCGAAACCCGGCGCCACAACGACATGGTGCGCAAGCGTGAGTTCGAGTACTTGCGCAAGATTCGCCAGCAAGGTGGGCGGGAAAGCATCGGTGCAGAGGCACATCCGTCGGTGCTGCTGACGAATGTGCCGCAGGAAACCGACGATCGGGCGCAGACGCTCAAGAAGATCGACGCCATTGAGGCGGAGATGTCCCGCCATTGGTGGCGAAAAAAGCCGCAAGCGGCGGTGGACACTGTGCAAATCGGTCAACGTGTCAGCACCGATGACCCGGCCGACACCGCACCCCACTTTCAAAAGACCGAAATCATGCCGGTGGTCGGCGGTCAAGCGGCCATGACCGCATTGGCCTCTGATCAGCGTATTCACGCCGCCGCCAAGGCGTTTGCCTCGGGCGACGACATGGGGGCTGAACTCAATTTGTTGTTGGTGGTGGGGCAAGACGGCGGTGAACATGACATGGAGGTCTGGCTCGCCTTGCTCGACCTGTACCGCGCCACGGGTCAAGCCGATGTGTTTGACGCCCGCTCCATTGAGTTCGTTAACCGCTTTGGGCGTTCTGCGCCGTCGTGGCAAAACTGGGCCCACAACGAGATGGCTGCGCCGGACCAACAGCCGATGTGGTGCAGTCCGGTACAGCCGCAACTGACCGATCTCATGCCCTTGCAGATGTTGGTGCAGCCGGGGGCCCCTCTGAGCTTGGACTGGACCCGTTTGGCCGGGATGGACCTCAACGCCGCCCGAGCCCTCTTGGGTTTGTGCCGCTTGTGGGTCGATCAGGATCTGCAGCTCGAATTGCTGGGCGCCTCGCAGCTCTTGGACCACTTGGCGGACCATACAGCCAAAGGTGTGGCGACCACCGATCGTTTGTGGTGGGACCTGCGCTTGGCGGTGCTGCGGCTGATGGGGCGGATGTCGGAGTTTGAGGCGGTGGCCATGGACTTCTGTCTGACGTTTGAACAGTCGCCACCGGCGTGGGAGCCGCCGCGTTGTCGGTGTGTGGTGCGCGAAGTGGGAGCGTTCCCGATGCTTGACATGCCTTGTGCGCCCACGGCCACGGGGTATGCGTTGGCTGGCGCTGTCTTGGGGGATGTGCGTCCCTGGTCCCGGTCGTGGGCGGCACCAGAGGCTGGGCCTTTGCCGTGGGAAATCAATTGCCATCAGCTCGTCAGAATGGATCTGGCCGCCGCCAATGACTTTATCGATTGGTTGCGCCTGCAGCACCAGGCCGGCTATCGCATCCACCTGCACGAGGTGAATCGACTGGTGGCGGCCTTGCTGTTGTCGCTCAAGGCAGGCGACTGGGCTCGGTTGATGTTGCGCAACGATTGAAAATCGGCGCTTGGGCCGCAGATAACGCGGCATGCCAGTGCACGACTGGCCCCTCAAGGAAAAGCATGTCTGAAGACACCTATCACGGCACCACCATCGTTTGTGTGCGCCGCGCTGGTCCCAACGGCGATGACGTCGCCATTGGCGGCGACGGCCAGGTCACGCTCGGTCACATCGTGGTCAAAGGCACCGCCCGCAAGGTGCGCAAGCTCTACCGCAACCAGGTGTTGGCCGGTTTTGCTGGCGCCACCGCCGACGCGTTCACCCTGTTTGAGCGCTTTGAGGCCAAGCTGGAGAAGCACCAAGGCCATTTGCAGCGCGCCGCCATTGAGTTGACCCGCGACTGGCGCACCGACCGGGTGCTGCGCCGGCTCGAAGCCATGTTGGCTGTCGCCGACAAACAGCATTCGCTCATCATCACAGGCAATGGCGATGTGCTGGAGCCCGAGCACGGCATTGTGGCCATCGGCAGCGGCGGGGCCTATGCCCAGGCGGCGGCGCGCGCTTTGCTCGAGCACAGCACACTGGGGGCGGAACAGGTGGTGCGCGAGGCGCTGAAGGTGGCAGGCGAGATCTGCATCTACACCAACATGAACCACACCATTGAGACGCTCACGCCATGACCGATCAGCCCTTATCCGCCGCCCTGACGCCCGCCCAGATCGTGGCCGAGCTTGATCGCCATATTGTGGGTCAGCATGCCGCCAAGCGGGCGGTGGCGATTGCCTTGCGCAACCGCTGGCGCCGCCAGCGCGTCGATGAGGCGCTGCGCCCAGAGATCACACCCAAAAACATCCTGATGATTGGCCCCACCGGCGTGGGGAAAACCGAGATCGCACGCCGCCTGGCCAAACTCGCCGATGCGCCCTTCATCAAAGTCGAGGCCACCAAATTCACCGAGGTGGGTTATGTGGGCAAAGACGTCGACAGCATCATCCGAGATCTGGCCGAGTTGGCGGTCAAACAAACCCGTGACCACGAGGTCAAGCGCCACCGCGAGCGCGCGCAGGACGCCGCCGAGGAGCGCATCCTCGACATCTTGCTGCCGCCACCGCGCAACATGGCCGGTGAGCCCCAGCCCGATCGCGAGAGTGTGGCGCGCCAGACCTTTCGCAAGAAGTTGCGCGAAGGCCAGCTCAACGACAAAGAGATTGATGTCGATCTGTTGGAGTCCAAACCGACCCTGGAGGTGATGGGCCCGGCCGGGATGGAGGGCATGGCCGAACAGCTCAAAGACCTGTTTGGTCAGATCGGCCAAGGCGCGCGCAAGACCCGGCGTCTGCGCATCGCCGACGCATTGAAGCAGTTGATCGACGAAGAAGCCGGCAAATTGGTCAACGAAGACGAGATCCGCACCCAGGCCCTGCGCCATCTGGAGCACAACGGCATCGTTTTCATCGATGAGATCGATAAGGTGGCCACCCGCAGCAATGCCCAAGGCGCCGATGTGTCGCGCCAAGGCGTGCAGCGCGACCTGCTGCCACTGGTGGAGGGCACCACCGTGTCCACCAAGTACGGCATGGTGCGCACCGACCACATTCTCTTCATCGCCTCAGGCGCGTTTCACTTGTCCAAGCCGAGCGATCTGATCCCTGAGTTGCAAGGGCGCTTTCCCATCCGCGTCGAGCTGCAGCCGCTGTCGGTGGACGACTTCGAAGCCATTCTCACGCGCACAGACGCTTCACTTGTCCGTCAGTACCAGGCCTTGTTGGCCACCGAAGGGGTGACGCTGTCCTTGACGGCCGATGGCATTCGTCGGCTCGCGCAGATCGCTTGCGACGTCAACGAGCGCACCGAAAACATCGGCGCGCGGCGCTTGGCCACGGTGATGGAGCACCTGCTCGATGAGGTCAGTTTTGCGGCCGACGGGCGCGGCGAAGCGGTGGTGTCGATTGACGCCGGCTTTGTTGACGCCCGTTTGGCGGCTTTGAGCCAGGATGAAAACCTTTCGCATTACATTTTGTAATTTGGTGAATGTTCACATCGCCGCCCCATTGCCTAGGCAGTGGGGCGGTTTTTTTTGAGGCTTCACTTTCACACGAGTCTCTAAGTCTTTGCTTTTTATTGGTTTTCTTGGCATTGATTTGCGTTTGATTGATTATGTAAGTAATTGATTTCATTGAAAAAAATTGGCGCCAAGGTGGAATACAGAAGCCATTTCCTGATACAGTGGTAGAAAGTGCAATTCAGTGGTATTTGCTGCCATACACACCCGCTTTCTCCATGTTCCAAGGCGCTTCCGCTCTCAGTCTGGATGCCAAGGGTCGGCTCTCCGTGCCGACCCGGCACCGTGACGCCTTGTTGCAAGGACAGGGTCAGCTGACCATCACCAAGCACCCCCACGGCTGCCTGATGGTGTTTCCGCGCGCCGAGTGGGAGGGCTTTCGCGAGCGCATTGCCGCCCTGCCGATGCAGGCCCAGTGGTGGAAGCGGATTTTTCTGGGCAACGCCCAAGATGTGGAGATGGATGCCACCGGTCGGGTGCTGGTGGCGCCTGAACTGCGCAGCGCCGCGGGCATCAGCAAGGACGTGATCCTGCTGGGCATGGGCGGTCACTTTGAGTTGTGGGACGCGGCCACCTACGCCAAGCAAGAGGCCGAGGCCATGCAGGCCGACATGCCCGATGTGTTCAAGGACTTCAGTTTCTGAGGCATACCATGGACACGTCTTTGAACCATTCTGCTTTTGTTCACCACACGGTGTTGTTGACCGAGGCTGTCGAGGCACTGGCGGTTCGGCCCGATGGCCACTACGTCGATGCCACCTTTGGTCGCGGTGGGCACAGCCGCGCCATCCTGCAGCATTTGGGGCCACAAGGCGCTTTGACGGTGTTCGATAAGGACCCGCAGGCGATTGAGGTGGCGCAAGCGTTGGCCGCCAGTGACCCGCGCGTGCGGGTGCTCCACAGTGGCTTTTGCGAGCTGGGGTTGCTGCAGCCCGACAGTGTGGCCGGTGTGTTGATGGACCTGGGTGTCAGCTCACCGCAGATCGACAACCCCGAGAGGGGTTTTTCTTTTCGCCACGACGGACCCTTGGATATGCGCATGGACACCACGCGCGGCCAGAGCGTGGCCCAGTGGTTGGAGACGGCCGAGGTGGCCGAGATGACGGAGGTGATTCGTGAATACGGCGAAGAACGGTTTGCTCAATCGGTTGCAAAGGCGATTGATCGTCGCCGACAGGAACGGGGCCCTCTTCGAACCACCGCCGAGCTGGCCTCGGTCGTGGCTGGCGCGGTCAAAACCCGCGAGCCGGGCAAGGACCCTGCAACGCGCACATTTCAGGCTTTTCGGATTTTCATCAACGCCGAGCTTGAAGAGCTGCAACAAGCGCTAGACGCCAGTTTGCAGGTGTTGGCGCCGCAAGGCCGTCTGGCGGTGATCAGCTTTCACTCGTTGGAAGACCGCATGGTCAAGCGCTTCATGGCCAAGCATTCACGCACCGAGGTGGATCGCCGGGTGCCATTTGCCGAACCTGCACCGAGCTCGCTCGGCGAGGTGCGCCGCATCATGCCGTCGGCCGATGAGGTGGCGCGCAACCCACGCGCCCGCAGCGCTGTGCTGCGGGTGGCCACCCGCCAAGAGGTGCGCGCATGATGCGGATTAACCTGTTGCTGGTGGTGGCGGTGCTGGGCAGTGCGTTTTGGTTGGTGCACACCCAATACGAGTCGCGCCGCTTGGTGACGGCGATCGACCGTGCCCAGTCGCAGGCCGCGCGTTTGGACGCCGACCACGAACAACTCAAGGTGCAAAAACGCGCTCAGGCCACGCCTGCGCGGGTACAGCAAGTGGCCAACGCCCGGTTGGACATGCGCCCGGCGAATCCGGCCATCACCCAATACGTCGCTCCGCCGGCCTCGCCCATGTCTGCCGCACCTGCGGAGGTGCGTCCGTGAAGCCCGCTATCAGTTACCACGCCAGTCCCTTGCTGGCCAGCAAAACGCCGTTGTGGCGCAGCAAATTCATCATGGCTTTGCTGGTGTTGGCTTTTGTGGGATTGGCCGCACGCGCAGGCTATGTGCAAGTCGTTGGCAACGACTTTTTCCAGTCACAAGGTGAGAAGCGCTTTGCCCGCACTGTGGAGTTGCCAGCCAACCGCGGTCGGATTGTGGACCGCAACGGGTTGATTTTGGCCACCAGTGTGTTGGCCCGCAGCGTCTGGGCTTTGCCCGAGGACGTGGACCTCAACGATCCCAAGCTCAAGGAGCTGGCGCGTTTGTTGGAGATGCCGCTGGTCGATGTGCGCCGCCGCCTCGATAGCGACAAAACCTTTGTCTGGCTCAAGCGCCAAGTGGATGAGCCCGTGGCCAAGACCATCGCCGAGCTGGGCATCAAAGGCATTCACCAGAGTCGGGCCTACAAGCGTCAGTATCCCGAGGGCGAAGCGGCTGCCCATGTGGTTGGCTTCACCAATGTGGAGGACCGAGGCCAAGAAGGGGTGGAGCTGGCGTTCAACGACAAGCTGTCGGGCAAGAACGGATCGCGCCGTGTCATCAAAGACCGCTTGGGTCGCATCGTGGAAGATGTGCGCGAGGTGGTGCCGCCGGTGGATGGTCAGGACTTGCAACTGTCCATCGACAGCAAGATCCAATACTTTGCCTACCAGCAGCTCAAGGACGCGATCGCTCAACACAAAGCCAAGGCGGGCAGTGTGGTGGTGCTGGACGCCCGCAGCGGTGAGGTGCTGGCACTGGCCAATTACCCTAGCTACAACCCCAACCGACGCCAAAACCCGACCGGCGAGCAGTTGCGCAACCGGGCGCTGACCGACAGCTTTGAGCCTGGCTCGACCATGAAGCCGTTTATTGCCGCGCTGTCCCTAGAGCGCGGCATCGCCAAGCCCACCACCCAAATCCAGACAGCGCCGGGGCGCATCACCATTGGTGGCTCGACCATCAGCGACACCCACGGTTATGGCTTGCTGACGCTGGCCGAGGTGATCCAGAAATCGAGCAACGTAGGCACGGTCAAGCTGGCGATGCAAATGGAGCCGCGCGAGATGTGGGAGACCTACACCCAACTCGGCTTTGGCCAGAAACCGCAGTTGCCGTTCCCTGGTGCGGTCAGTGGCCGTTTGCGCCCCTACAAGAGCTGGCGACCGATTGAGCAAGCCACCATGAGTTATGGCTATGGCCTGTCGTCTTCCTTGTTTCAGTTGGCGCAGGCTTACACCGTGTTCGCCCGCAACGGCGAGCTGATTCCGGTCACGCTCATCAAGACCGAACAAGACACCCCAGGTGTGCGGGTGTTTGACGCCGAGCATGCGATGGCTGTGCGCAAGATGTTGGCGCTGGCCACTGGCCCTGGTGGTACGGCCCCCAAGGCGCAGACCATGGGCTATTCGGTTGGCGGCAAAACCGGCACCGCCCGCAAACAAGAAGGCAAAGGCTACGCCGAGAAGAAATACCGCGCTTGGTTTGTGGGCCTGGCGCCAGTGGAGCAGCCCCGTGTGGTGGTGGCGGTGATGGTGGATGAGCCGACCAATGGGTCTTTTTACGGCGGTGTGGTGGCCGCGCCGGTGTTCAGCGAAACGGTGCAACAAACCTTGCGCATCTTGGGCGTGCAGCCCGACATGAACGTCAAGCCACACATCGTGACCCAAGCGGTGGAGGAGTCGTTCTGATGGACGCCCAGCTCATCCCCTTGTTGGAACGCTTGCGCCGCGATGTGCGCGGCCAGGTGCGCACCGACAGCCGCCAAGTGCAGCCGGGTGACGCCTTCATCGCCTGGCCCGGTGCGGCGGTCGATGGTCGCCGCTTTGTGGCGCAGGCGCTGGCCGATGGCGCCGCATTGGCACTGGTGGAAGCCGATGGCGTGGCGGCATTTGGTTTTGAAGACCCGCGTGTGCTGCCGGTGCCACAGCTCAAAGCGCTCACCGGCCCTTTGCTGGCCGCTTATCTGGGCCAGCCCTCTGACGCGGTGGATGTGGTGGCCATCACCGGTACCAATGGAAAAACCTCGTGCGCCTGGTGGCTGTCGCAGCTCTTGTCGGCACTGGGTGAGCCGGCTGGTCTGATGGGCACCCTGGGCATTGGGCGTCCGGCTTTGCCGAATCAAGCTGCCCAGATCGAGGCCACTGGCCTGACCACGCCGGACCCTCTGGCCTTGCAGACAGGGCTGCGCGCTTTTGCTGACCAAGGCCTCAAGGTGTGCGCCTTGGAGGCCTCGTCCATCGGCATTGAAGAGCACCGCTTGGCTGGCTGCCGTGTGGCGGTGGCCATCTTCACCAATTTCACCCAAGACCACTTGGACTACCACGGCAGCATGGACGCCTATTGGCAATCCAAGGCGCGCTTGTTCCAGTGGCCCGGGCTGCAAGCCGCTGTGCTGTACACCGGCGATCCCAAAGGCGGCGAGCTGCTGCAATCGCTGCGCGATCGCAGTGGCTTGGCGTTGTGGACCTATGGTGTGGGTGCCGCACACGCCGGTGCGCGCCATCTGCAAGCGGTGGACTTGCGCAGCACCGCGAGCGGCCAAGCTTTCACCGTGGTGGAGACCGATGGCGCGGGTCGGGTGTGTGATCGCATGGCGTTGGAAGTGTCCTTGGTGGGTGTGTACAACGCCATGAATGTGCTGGCGGTGTTGGCGGTGGCGCGTGCCCGCGGGCACAGCTTGGCCGCGGCGGTGGCCGCCTGTGGTCAGCTCAGTCCTGTGCCGGGACGCATGGAGCGCGCAGCCGACGCCGACCCCCTGGTGCTGGTGGACTACGCCCACACGCCCGATGCGCTGGACAAAGCCTTGCAGGCCTTGCGCCCGCTGGCGCAGGCGCGTCAGGGCCAGCTGTGGGTGGTGGTCGGCTGTGGTGGCGACCGCGATCCGATCAAACGCCCCTTGATGGCCGCTGCCGCTGAGCGCCAGGCCGATCGCTGTGTGTTCACCAGCGACAACCCGCGCAGCGAAGACCCCGCCGCCATCTTGGCCCAGATGTGCGCTGGTCTGCAGCGCGCCGATGCGGTGCGCATCGAACCCGACCGCGCCACGGCCATTGCAGATGCGGTGCGCCAGGCCCAGCCGGCCGAGGTGGTGATGATCGCCGGCAAAGGCCACGAAGACTACCAAGAGGTGGCCGGTGTGCGCCGCCCCTTCAACGACCGCGAACACGCCGCTCAAGCGCTGCGCGCTCGCACCACACAAGAGGTGTCTGCATGAGCGCAGCGCAGGACCTTTCCCAAGCCAGCCCACACCCCAGCGCCATGCACGGCCTGCTGGACTTGTTGCCACAACTCAGCGATGCCCGTGTGCTGGGGCGGTGCTCCCAGCCGGTGCTGCGGGTGCACACCGACACCCGAACACTCGCCCCGGGCGATCTCTTTGTGGCCTTGCGCGGCGAACGTTTTGACGCACACGACTTTGTGCCGCAAGCGCGCGCCCAAGGCGCGGTCGCAGCGTTGGCGGAGCGCGGCTTGGCCGAGGCTGGCCTGCCCGGCGTCGAAGTGCCCAATAGCCGCGTGGCTCTGGGCGAGTTGGCGCGCCTGTGGCGCCAGCGTTACCACGGTCCGCTGATCGCGGTGACCGGCAGCAACGGCAAAACCACCGTCACCCAGATGGTGGCACCCATCTTGCGCGCGGCACAGCCCGCGCACACTCACGCCCCCCAGGGCAATCTGACCAACGACCTTGGGGTGCCGCTGACTGGGTTGCGCTTGCGCGATCACCACCGCCTGTCGGTGGTGGAACTGGGCATGAACCACCCCGGCGAAATCGCCGGTCTGGCCGCTATGGCGTTGCCCACGGTCGCCTTGGTGAACAACGCCCAGCGTGAACACCAGGAATTCATGGGCACGGTCGAGGCGGTGGCGCGCGAAAACGGCGCGGTGCTGCAAGCCCTGTCCAGCGACGGGGTGGCCGTGTTCCCCAGCGACGACGCCCACACACCGGTGTGGCAAGCGCTGGCGGCCGGTCGCCGGGTGATGACTTTTTCCGACAGCGACACGAAAGCTGATGTGCTGGCCGTGTCCGCCGAATGGCATCAAGACCATTGGCGTGTCGTGTGGCGCGCTGAGGGACAACACCACGAGACGCGGTTGCACATCGCGGGGCGCCACAACGTGCGCAACGCCATGGCGGCTGCCGCCTGTGCTTTGGCTGCGGGTGTGCCGGCGCAGGCGGTAAACGCCGGACTCGAAGCGTTTGAGCCGGTGGGCGGGCGCTCGCGCGCGCTCAGCCTGCGTTGGCCCAGCGGCCAGACCTTGGGCTTGGTGGACGACACCTACAACGCCAACCCCGATTCGGTGCGCGCCGCCATCGACGTGCTGGCCGAGCTGCCGGGCCCGCGCTGGCTGGCGCTCGGCGATATGGGTGAGGTGGGCGACCAAGGGCTGGCCTTCCATTTGGAGGTGCTGCGCCACGCACGCGCCCGTGGCATCGACGCGGTGCATGTGAGCGGCGACTGGATGCGCCAGGCTTGCGACGCGCTGCGCGCCGCCGGCGAGCCCCTGCCCACCCTGTGGGACGAGGTCGATGCCTTGGCCCGCCATTGGGTTGTGAACATTCAACAAGCCCACACCGCCCCCGCCAGCGCGCTGGTCAAGGGCTCGCGCTTTATGCGCATGGAGCGGGTCGTGCAAGCGCTGCAAGCCAGCACCACCCCGACCGATAAGGATTTGACCCATGTTGCTTAGTCTGGCCCAGTGGCTGCAAAGTCTGTACCCCGACCTGGGTTTTCTGCGGGTGTTTCAGTACCTGACTTTTCGGGCGGTGATGGCCGCGCTCACCGCTTTGATCGTCGGGCTGGCAGCGGGTCCGTATGTGATTCGCCGGCTCGCCGCGCTCAAGATCGGTCAGCCGATCCGCGAATACGCCATGCAGACCCACCTCAGCAAAGGCGGCACCCCCACCATGGGCGGCGTGTTGATTCTTTTCTCGATCGCACTGGCCACCCTGCTGTGGTTCGATCTGTCGAACCGTTTTGTCTGGATCGTGTTGATCGTGACCTTGGGTTTTGGGGCGATTGGCTGGGTAGACGACTGGCGCAAAGTGGTGCACAAAGACCCCGAGGGCATGCGCTCGCGCGAGAAGTATTTCTGGCAGTCGGTGATCGGCTTGGTGGCCGCTTTTTACCTGCTGTTTTCCGTCTCTGAGGTCAGCAACCAACGGGTACTGGAGTTGTTCTTTGGCTGGGTGGCTTCGGGTTTCACCGTCGACTTGCCACCGCACTCGGGCCTGCTGGTGCCTTTCTTCAAAGAAGTGAGCTATCCGCTGGGCGTGTTCGGTTTTGTGGTGCTGACCTATTTGGTGATCGTGGGGTCCAGCAACGCGGTCAACCTCACCGACGGCTTGGACGGTCTGGCCATCATGCCGGTGGTCATGGTGGGGTCGGCCTTGGGCATCTTCGCTTACGTCACCGGTCACGCCGTGTTTTCCAAATACCTGTTGCTTCCCCACATCCCAGGTGCGGGGGAGTTGTTGATCTTCTGCTCGGCCATGGCCGGTGCCGGGCTGGCCTTTTTGTGGTTCAACACCCACCCGGCCCAGGTGTTCATGGGCGATGTGGGCGCGCTGGCTTTGGGCGGGGCGCTTGGCACCATCGCGGTCATCGTGCGGCAAGAAATTGTGCTGGCCATCATGGGCGGCATTTTTGTGGTGGAAGCCCTGTCGGTGATGCTGCAGGTGAGCTACTTCAAATACACCAAGCGCCGCTACGGCCAAGGCCGTCGCCTGCTGCAAATGGCGCCGCTGCACCACCACTTTGAGAAAAAAGGTTGGAAAGAAACGCAGGTGGTGGTCCGCTTCTGGATCGTCACCATGCTCTTGTGTTTGGTCGGCCTGTCGACCCTGAAACTGCGATGAACGAAGCGAATCTGCCCGTCGAACACCCCAGCGCCGATGGCGCTGCGCCCGCTGGGTCTTGGTCGGACCAGCGGGTCTTGGTGTTGGGATTGGGCCTATCCGGCTTGGCCATGGCGCGTTGGTGCGCCCGCCTGGGAGCGCAAGTGACTGTGGCCGACACCCGCAGCGCACCGCCCCAGTGGCCGACCTTGCAGGCCGAACACCCGGCGGTGGAGTTCGTGAGTGGCGTCTTTGACGCCGATCTGCTCGCGCGTGCCGAGTGGACCTTGGTCACCCGCAGCCCCGGCCTGCCACCCGAGCAGCTGGCTCCAGTGGCCGCTTGGTGCGTCGAGCGTGGTGTGCCGTTCTGGGGTGAGTTGGACCTGTTTGCCCAAGCCCTGAAAGGGCTGGCGCAACGGCCCGAGTGGCCTTACCGCCCCAAGGTGCTGGCCATCACCGGCACCAATGGCAAAACCACCGTCACATCGCTCACTGGCAAGCTGCTGGATCGCGCTGGCTGGCGTGTGGCGGTGGCGGGCAATATCGGCCCCACCTTGCTCGATGTGCTGCACCAAGCCCTGAGCCAGGAGGCCGAAGCCAACGCCCGCGAGGCTGCCGAGCGCGTCGCCGAAGCGGCGGCCGAACAGGCTTTGGTTGCCCAAACAGAAGCCATGTCTGTGTCGGATGCTGCGGTCGACGGCGTGTGTGGCGACACCTCAGACACCGCCCATTCAGAGTTGTCTGCCGAGACCGCTGAGCAACCAGCCGATGCCGCCGCACCGAGCGTTGCCCTGGACGAGGCCCTACACAGCGGCGATGTGGCCGCCGACAGCGCCGACCCCGAAGACGATCTGCCGCTGATCACACCCCCGCCGCCGCCGCCCCCCGAGCCGCCTCACCTGCCCCAGGTCTGGGTGCTGGAGCTCTCCAGCTTCCAGCTTGACCAGACCCACAAGGGCCCATGGGCGGCGGTGCCCACCGCCGCCACGGTGCTGAACCTGAGCGAGGACCACCTCGATTGGCACGGCTCTATGGCGGCATACGCCGAGGCCAAACGCGCGGTGTTTGGTGACCAGGCGCTGATGCTGCTCAACCGCAACGACACCCAGGTGATGGGCTACACCCCACCGCTGGTGACGGTCAAGATCAGTGGCCGCAACCGCCAACAAAGTGCGCGGCCTTTCATGACTTTTGGCGGCGATCTGCCCAGCCGTGCCGGCGATTGGGGCATCGAATCGGTCAACGGCATGGAGTGGTTGGTGCGCGCCTTGGCGGTGGACGAGACCCGCAAGCGCGGCCGCCACGACACCGAAGAAGAAACCTATCTGCAGCGTCTGATGCCAGTCGATGCCTTGCGCATTCGGGGTCGGCACAACGCGGTCAACGCTTTGTCAGCCCTGGCCCTGGCCACCAGCACCGGTGCGCCCATGGCGCCCATGCTGCACGGCTTGCGCGAATACCGGGGCGAGCCACACCGGGTGGAGCCGATTGGCATCGTCAACGAAGTGGAATACTTCGACGACAGCAAAGGGACCAATGTGGGCGCCACACTGGCGGCGGTGCAGGGTCTTGGCGCCGAGCGCCGCTTGGTGATCATTCTGGGCGGCGATGGCAAAGGCCAGGACTTTGCGCTGCTGGCGCCGGCGGTGGTGGGCCACGCCCGGGCTGCCGTGTTCATTGGCAAGGACGGCCCGGCCATCCGCGCCGCCATCGAAAGCCATGGCGCTGGCCCCTTGGTGATGCACAACGCCGATACCTTGCCCGAGGCGGTGCGCCTCTGCGCGGCCGAAGCGCGTCTGGGCGACGCGGTGTTGTTGTCGCCCGCATGTGCCAGCTTGGACATGTTCGACAACTACGGCCACCGCGCTCAGGTGTTCATTGACGCCGTGCGCGAACTCGCGGCCGACGCTGGGGTGGATCTGGAGGTGGGGGCATGAGCGCCGAGACCGCACCGTTCTGGAAAAAGTGGCTGCCGGGCGCACGCGCCGAGGGTCTGCCCTTGTCCCTTGGCGACACGCGCGGTAGCGGTCTGGGTGTCGCCAGCGCCCACCATGGCTTTGATCAGGCCTTGGTGTGGGTGGTGCTGTCGGTCCTGACCTGGGGTTTGGTGATGGTGTATTCCGCGTCCATCGCACTGCCCGACAACCCACGTTTTGCCAGTTACGCCCAGCACCATTTTGTCCTGCGCCATGCCATTTCGATCACCATCGGTTTGGTCGCAGCCTTGATCGCTTTTCAGTTTCCGGTGCACACGTGGGAACGCATGGCACCGTGGTTGTTTGCAGCGGCCTTGGTCTTGCTGATGCTGGTGCTGGTGCCTTTTATTGGCAAAGGCGTCAACGGCGCGCGGCGCTGGATATCGCTGGGCATCATGAACTTCCAGCCATCTGAACTGGCCAAGTTGGCGGTGCTGCTGTATGCCGCCGATTACATGGTGCGCAAGATGGATGTGAAAGAGCGCTTCTTCCGCGCCGTGCTGCCCATGGCGGCGGCGGTGATGGTGGTGGGCATGCTGCTGCTGGCCGAGCCCGATATGGGCGCGTTCATGGTGATTGTGGTGATCGCCATGGGCATTTTGTTTTTGGGTGGGGTCAACGCCCGCATGTTCTTCCTCATGGCGCTGCTGGTGGTGGCCGCTTTTGCCATGATCGTGCTCACCAGCGAATGGCGGCGCGAGCGCATTTTTGCCTACCTCGACCCTTGGAGCGAGGAACACGCGCTGGGCAAGGGCTACCAGCTCTCGCACTCGCTGATCGCGTTTGGGCGTGGCGAGATTTTTGGTGTCGGGCTGGGCGGCAGTGTGGAAAAGCTGCATTGGCTGCCCGAGGCGCACACCGACTTTTTGCTCGCTGTCATTGGCGAAGAGTTTGGTTTGATCGGCGTGCTGCTGATCATTGCTGTGTTTTTGTGGCTGACCCGCCGCATCATGGACATTGGCCGCCAAGCGATTGCGCTGGACCAGGTGTTCGCCGGCCTGGTGGCCCAAGGCGTGGGCTTGTGGTTTGGCTTCCAGGCCTTCATCAACATCGGGGTGAATCTGGGCGCTTTGCCGACCAAGGGCTTGACGCTGCCGCTCATGAGTTATGGCGGTTCGGCCATTTTGCTCAACCTGATTGCGCTGGCGATTGTGTTGCGCATCGACTATGAAAACCGCGCCATGATGCGCAAGGGGGCCTTGTGAACCACAAGACCGCACTCATCATGGCCGGCGGCACCGGGGGGCATATCTTCCCAGGCTTGGCGGTGGCCGAGGCCCTGCGCGAGCGCGGCTGGCAGGTGCACTGGCTGGGCGCGCCCGACAGCATGGAAAGCCGCTTGGTGCCACCGCGTGGTTTCACCCTGCACACGATCGCCTTTGGTGGTGTACGCGGCAAAGGGGTGGTGACCCTGGCTTTGCTGCCGCTCAAGCTGCTGCGCGCCTTCT